>NZ_JABFBC010000001.1:1532838-1865676 GCF_013093415.1 Halovulum dunhuangense | reverse complement strand
GAGAACGGCTATGGCCAGATCGTGCGCTGGTATCCCGAGGCGGACGACCACGCCGCCAGCGGCTTTACCTGGGATCTGTATGTCATGGCAGGCAACCCGGCCGTGCATTCGGATGCCTATGCCGGTTCTGAGAACATCAACGAGGGCAACATGTTCAACTCGCCCGACGGGATGATGTTCGACTCGACCGGCCTCGTCTGGATCCAGACCGACGGCGACGACAGCAACGAGGGCGATTTCGCCGGCCAGGGCAACAACCAGATGCTCGCGGGCGACCCCGCCACGGGCCGGATCGAGCGTTTCCTCACCGGGCCCAGCGGATCCGAGGTGACGGGCCTTACCTGGTCGGCCGACAGGCGCACCATGTTCGTGGGCATCCAGCACCCCGACGCCCCCTTCCCCGACGGCGATGGGGCGCTGCCGCGATCGACCGTGGTGGCGGTGAAGCGCGACGACAACGCGCTGGTCGGCTGAGCCGATCCATTCCCACGCAAACGCAAGAGGGGGCGCGCCCGCAGCGGCGCGCCCGTTCCCGTTCCGCTGCGGCATCCGATCCGCCTGATGGCGCAACGATCGGCGCAGCCCCGCCCCCGCGCCCTGCGTGACGGCATGGCGGAAACCGGGATTTCTGCCCGTCGGAACGCCTGTCGCGGCCGCCCGGGCGGCCCGCGTCATGGAATCGTCACGATTCTCCGCTACCAATTTGGTCGTGGGCAGATTGTCGGGCTCTCCCGGCGCTGGACCGCTTCTCCGGCAGCGCGCCGACAAGTGTTTTAAGGCGATCTTTCAGCATCAAGACGGGGGCCGAGTGGCTTGGTCCCCGCTTTTTGCCGTCACTCCCCGGCCGCGTCCCGCTTGCGGCCCCGGAACCCGGTCGCCACGACGAACTTCTCGGAACTGTCGGACCGGCTGGCGGGGGGCTTCATGTGGCGGACCTGCACGAAATCCTGCTTGAGCCGCGCCAGAAGCTCGGTCTCGGCGCCGCCCGCCAGCACCTTGGCGACGAATGTGCCCCCCTCCTCCAGCACGTCGGCGGCGAAATCCGCGGCCGCCTCGCAAAGCGCGATGATGCGAAGGTGGTCGGTCTGCTTGTGCCCGGACGATGCGGCGGCCATGTCCGACATCACCACGTCGGCAGGCCCGCCGAGCCATTGCTTCACCTGCTCGTCAGCTTCATCGGCAAGAAAATCCAGCTGGTGCAGTTCGACCCCCGGAATGGGCTCCACCTCCTGGAGGTCCACGCCGATGACCCGGCCCACGGCCTTGCCCTTCTTCTCGCCCAGCGCGTTCACCCGCGGCACCGCCACCTGGCACCAGCCGCCCGGCGCGCAGCCCAGATCGACCACCCGCGCGCCCGGCACGAGAAAGCGGAACTTGTCGTCCAGCTCCATGATCTTGTAGGCGGCGCGGCCGCGATAGCCCTCGCGCTTGGCGCGCTGGACGTAAGGATCGTTCAACTGCCGCTCCAGCCAGCGGGTGGAGCTGGTGCGCCGCCCGCGCGCGGTCTTGACCCGCACCTTCAGGTCGCGCTGCCCGCGCCCCGAACTGCGCCGCGTATCGTCAGCCATGTCTGTTCCCCAATCTCAACGCGCCCTCGCGGTTCATCATCGACAGAAGCATCCCCTCGCGCAGGCCCCGATCCGCGACGCCAAGCCGGTCGGTGGGCCAGATGCGGATCAGCGTCTGCAGGATCGCCGCGCCCGAGACGATCAGCTCGGCCCGGTCCTTGCCGATCGAGGGGTCCATCCGCCGCCCCTCGGGGCCGAGCGTCATCAGCCGGCCGATCACCGTCTCGATCTGCGCCACGCTCAAGGTCAGCCCGTCCACCTTGCGCCGGTCGTAGCGGCGCAGGCCCAGATGCGCGGCCGCCACCGTCGTCACCGTGCCCGAGGTGCCGATCATCTGGAACCGCTCCACCCCGTCCAGCACGTCGAGGTCCGTGTAGGGACGGAATTTCGTCAGCTGTTCCTCGAAATACCAGCTCATCAGCGCAAAGCGCGCGCTCTCGTCCTCCACGTCGTCGAAACGCTCGTGCAGGGTCGCGACGCCCAGCGGCACGGAGATGAAATCGACGATCCGCGCCTCGCCCGGGGTCGGATCCTGCGGGCCGCCCGCCCGGCGCCAGCCCCGGATGTCGAGCCGCATCACCGCCTCGGCGCGCTGGTCGGCCGCGACGCCCGAGACGTCGATCCAGACCAGTTCCGTCGATCCGCCGCCGATGTCGAACACCATCACATGCTCGCTTTCCGCCTCGACCAGCGGCGCGCAGGAGATGACGGCAAGCCGCGCCTCTTCCTCGGGGCGGATCAGCTCCAGATGCAGGCCGGTGCGCTTTTCCACCTGCTCGATGAAGGCGCGGCCGTTCTTCGCCCGCCGGCAGGCCTCGGTCGCGACCAGCCTTGTGTGCCGCACCTCCAGTTTGCGCAGCTTGCCCGCACAGACCTGCAACGCGCGGATCGTGCGCTCGATCGAGGCGCGCGACAGCGCCCCGGTCCGTTCGAGATCCGCGCCCAGTCGCACCGATTTGGCGAAGGCATCGACAATCGTGAACTGCGGGCCCTGCGGCGCCGCAATCAGCATGCGGCACGAATTCGTGCCGAGGTCGAGAGCGGCATAAAGCTCGCCGCTCTCCTGCGCAGGGGCGCTGCGCGGCCCGCGATGGCGGGCACGCTTTTTCCTGTCCTGCGCAGAAACATCTGTTTTCTGCGCCATCTATCCAGCCAAATCATGGGCCGCACCGTGATCGGCGGCCATTTGACCTGACGCTACATCAAGGGCCGACCTGCGGCAAGCGCCGCGGTCGGCACGGCTTGACCCTCAGGCCACGCCGTTCCCAGCCGCAAGGTTCGGCGTCACCGGCTCGAACCCCAGCGCGCGGGCGATGTTGAAGGTCAGGTCCGGCTTGTTGAGCGTGTAGAAATGCAGGTGATCCACACCCTCTTCCAGCATCCGCCCGCACAGATCGGTCGCGATGGTGGTGGCAAGCGTCGTCTCGGCCGCGTCGTCGCCGGCGGCATCCGCGAAGCCCCGTTCCATCCAGTCGGGCACGCTGGTGCCGCAGGCGCTGGCAAAACGGGACATGCGCTGGAAATTCTCGATCGGCAGGATGCCGGGGATGATCGGCGCGTCGATCCCGGCCGCCACGCAGCGGTCGCGAAAGCGCAGGAAGCAGTCCGCCTCGAAGAAGAACTGCGTGATCGCCCGGTCCGCGCCCGCGTCGAGCTTGCGCTTGAGGTTGTCGATATCCGCCTCCGGAGAGGCCGCCTCGGGATGGGTCTCGGGGTATGCGCCCACGGTCACGTCGAACCCGTCCGCGGCCAGCGCCTCGACCAGTTCGGCCGCATGGGTGAACCCCTCGGGATGGGGCACGAACTTCGTCTCGCCCTTGGGCGGGTCGCCCCGCAGCGCCACGATCCGGGTCACGCCCA
The DNA here is from genome assembly GCF_013093415.1 of Halovulum dunhuangense. NCBI lineage: Bacteria > Pseudomonadati > Pseudomonadota > Alphaproteobacteria > Rhodobacterales > Paracoccaceae > Halovulum > Halovulum dunhuangense. The sequence goes on along the minus strand of NZ_JABFBC010000001.1, from coordinate 1,862,248 downwards.
TGGCGCGATAGGCGTGGGCCACCTCCATCGTTTCGGCGCGCGAGGCGCCGACGCAGGTCAGGTGCCCCGCCACGCTGAGATGCGCGCGTTCCTGGATGGTGCGGATCGCGACCTTGGTGCGTTCGCGCGTGGTCCCGCCCGCCCCGTAGGTGACCGAGACGAAGCTGGGCGAAAGCGGCGCCAGCCGCTCGACCGAGCGCCAGAGCTGCGCCTCCGCCTCGGGGGATTGCGGGGGAAAGAATTCGAAAGACAGGGTCTTGGGCGGGGTGCCCTTTGTCCGTGTGGAAGTCATGAGCGTCGGATCCTACCGTCAAAGCGTTTCGCTGCGATGCCTCTGTACGTCATCCGGCCCCGGGATCACAGATGCAATTGCCTTGCCCTGCTGACAATCCCGCGCGCAGCGCCTACTTCAACGCCACACCACCGAATTGCGGACAGATAGGACCGAACATGCCCGAAGTCACCATCGTCTACTGGCGCGACATCCCCGCGCAGGTCATCGTCGGCAAGGGCCGGCGCGCGGTCAAGATCCAGTTGCCCGAGCGGTTCGAGCAGGCGATCGACCGTTGCGCCATGAAGGTGGGCGCGCGCGACGCCGACGCCTACCTTGGCGAATGGCGCCGCGCCGATCCCTACCAGGTCGAGGGCGACCCGCAGGACATCGCGCAAGCCGAGGCCGCCCGACTGGAGGCAGAGCACGATCCCGACACGATCCGCGCGCTGATCGCAAGCGACGGCTTCCGCGACAGGGGCTGAGCGCCCCCTGCGCATCACAAAGCGTCGCACCCGGATTACAATGTCGCGCAACTCCATGTATTCCAGCCGGGCGGGCTTTGCGGCGCCGCGGACGACTTGAACGGAATTGGACGGCCCATGGGCGCCACCGCGGCCCGGGGCATGAGACAGGACAGGACCACAGAATGACCCGCACCATCGTCGAATCCCGGACGAAGACCGCCATCATCGGCTTCGATCAGCCCTTCTGCGTGATCGGCGAGCGGATCAACCCCACCGGGCGCAAGCTGCTGGCGGCCCAGCTGGAGGCGGGCGACTTCTCGACCGTCGAGAAGGACGCGCTGGAACAGGTGGCCTGCGGGGCGACCATGCTCGATGTGAACGCGGGCGTCGTCTACAACTCGAACCCCAACCCCAACGAGACCGAGCCGCCGCTGATGCGCCAGATGATCGAGCTGGTGCAGGGGCTGGTGGATGTGCCGCTCTGCATCGACAGTTCCGTCCCCGAGGCGCTGAAGGCCGGGCTCGAGGCCTGCCACGGCCGGCCGCTGGTCAACTCCGTCACCGGCGAGGAGGAGCGGCTGGAGATCGTGCTGCCCCTCATCAAGAAATACAACGTGCCCGTGGTCGCGATCTCGAACGACGACACCGGCATCTCCGAGGATCCCGAGGTGCGCTTCGCCGTCGCAAAGCGGATCGTCGAGCGCGCGGCCGATTACGGCATCCCCGCCCATGACATCGTGGTGGATCCCCTCGTCATGCCCATCGGCGCGATGGCCACGGCAGGCCAGCAGGTCTTTGCCCTTGTCCGCCGCCTGCGCGAGGAGCTGAAGGTCAACACCACCTGCGGCGCCTCGAACGTGTCCTTCGGCCTGCCGAACCGGCACGGGATCAACGCGGCCTTCCTGCCCATGGCCATCGCGTCGGGCATGACTTCCGCGATCATGAACCCGGTCCGCCCGCAGGAGATGGAGGCGATCCGCGCCGCGAACCTGCTGATGAACAACGACCCCCATGGCGCCGCCTGGATCCGCGCCAGCAAGCCCGCCGGCGCCGAGGGCGAGACGGGCGGCCGCGGCGGCCGCGAGGGGCGCCGCCGGCGGCGCGGCTGAGGTCCTGCGATGACCGGCCCGCTCAAGGATATCGTCGTCCTCGACCTGACCCATGTGCTTGCCGGCCCCTATGCCGCGATGAGCCTGGGCGACCTGGGCGCGCGCATCATCAAGGTGGAACGCCCCGACGGCGGCGACGACACCCGCGCCTTCCCGCCCTTCCGGGACGGCATGAGCGGCTATTTCGCGGCGATCAACCGCGGCAAGCAGTCGATCGCGCTGGACCTGAAGGCGGACGCCGACCGCGCCCTGTTCGAGCGGCTTCTGGCGCGGGCCGACGTGGTGCTGGAAAACTTCCGCCCCGGCGTGATGGAAAAGCTGGGCTATGGGTGGGACACGCTGCATGCACGCCATCCGCGCCTGATCTACGGCGCGGTGTCGGGCTTCGGCCATACCGGGCCCGAGGCCGGCAAGCCCGCCTATGACATGGTGGTGCAGGCGCGTGGCGGCGTCATGTCCGTCACCGGCGAAGAGGGCCGCGACCCGGTGCGCGTCGGCGCCTCGATCGGGGATATCGCCGCCGGCATGTTCCTCGCGCAGGGCGTGCTGGCGGCCCTTTACGAGCGGGAGCGCACGGGCCTCGGGCGCAAGGTCGATGTCGCCATGCTGGACGGCCAGCTTGCGATCCTGCCCCATGCCATCGCGATGACCCATGTGACCGGGCATCCCCCCGGCCCCACCGGCGCGCGGCACCCGCTGATCGCGCCCTTCGACACCTTCCATGCCGAGGACAGGCTCTTCGTGATCGCCGCCGGCAACGATGCGCTGTTCTCCAAGCTCTGCGGCGTGCTGGGGCTGGGGGAACTTGCCACCGATCCCAAATTCGCGACCAACGCGGCGCGTGCGACGAATGCCGCCCTGCTCAAGCGCCGGATCGAGACGGTGACGCTGACCGAGCCGGCCGCGCACTGGCTTTCCGTGCTGGACCGCGCGGGGATCCCCTGCGGCCCGATCCAGAACCTGGCCGAGGCGATGGCCGATCCGCAGGTGGTGGCCCGGCACATGGTGGTGGATATCGCCGATGCCGCCGGCAATGCCGCTGCCTTCCGCGGACCGGGCCAGCCGATCAAGCTGTCAGGAAGCGCCGACAGCGCCACCCGCCCCGCGGCCCCCGCGCTGGACGGGGACCGCGATGTCATCCTGCGCTGGCTCGACGCGGCACGATAGCCCCCGCGCCCATTGCACCGGGCGGCGCAAGGTTTAGAACGACAGGCGAAAAGGACAGGAGCCGATCATGGCCGAGACCGAACCGCTGGTGATCTTCATGCCCTCGGGCAAGCGTGGCCGCTTCCCGCCGGGCACCCCCGTGCTGACCGCCGCCCGCAAGCTGGGCGTCGATCTCGACAGCGTGTGCGGCGGGCGCGGCATCTGTTCCAAATGCCAGGTGCAGCCCTCCTTCGGCGAGTTTTCCAAGCACGGCGTCACCTCGCGCCCCGAGGCGCTGAGCGACTGGAACGCCGTCGAGGAACGCTACAAGTCCAAGCGCGGCATGATCGACGGCCGGCGGCTGGGCTGCCAGGCGCAGATCATGGGCGACGTGGTGATCGACGTGCCGGCCGAAAGCCAGGTCCACAAGCAGGTGGTGCGCAAGCGCGCCGAAGCCCGCGAGATCGTGCTCGATCCCTGCATCCGGCTTTACTACGTCGAGGTCGAGGAACCCGACATGCACCACCCCTCGGGCGACCTGGAGCGGCTGGAAAAGGCGCTGGCCGAGCAATGGGATCTTGCCCATGTCGAGGGCGACCTGCGCACGCTTCAGATGCTGCAACCCGCGCTGCGCAAGGGCGACTGGAAGGTGACCTGCGCGGTGCATGTGGGCAATGGCCTCACGCCCGCGCGCATCATGCATGTCTGGCCCGGCTTCCACGAGGGGCGCATCTACGGGATGGCCGTCGATCTGGGCTCGACCACGATCGCCGCGCATCTGTGCGACCTGCAATCCGGAGAGGTCGTCGCCTCGGCCGGGATCATGAACCCGCAGATCCGCTTCGGCGAGGATCTGATGAGCCGCGTCTCCTATGCCATGATGAACCCGGGCGGCGCGTCCGAAATGACCGTGGCCGTGCGCGAGGCGCTGAACGCGCTGGTCGGACAGATCGCGGCCGAGGCGCAGATCGCGCCCGAACTCATCTTCGAGGCGGTGCTGGTCGCGAACCCGGTCATGCATCACCTGGTGCTTGGCATCGACCCGGTAGAGCTGGGCCAGGCGCCCTTTGCGCTTGCGACGTCGGATGCGATGACGCTCTGGGCGGCCGAGCTTGACCTGCGCCTGCATCCCGACGCGCGCGTCTACGTCCTGCCCTGCATCGCCGGCCATGTCGGCGCCGATGCCGCCGCCGTGGCCCTGAGCGAGGCGCCGCACAAGTCCGACGACCTGATGCTGGTCGTCGATGTCGGCACCAATGCCGAGATCCTGCTGGGCAACCGCCACCAGGTTCTGGCCTGCTCCTCGCCCACCGGCCCCGCCTTCGAAGGCGCGCAGATCTCCAGCGGCCAGCGCGCCGCCCCGGGCGCCATCGAGAGGGTAGAGATCGACCCGGCGACGAAGGAACCGCGCTTCCGCGTGATCGGCTGCGAGTTGTGGTCCGACCAGCCCGGCTTTGCCGAGGCGACGGCCGCGACCGGCATCACCGGCATCTGCGGCTCGGGCATCATCGAGGCCATCGCCGAAATGCGCATGGCGGGGCTGCTGGACCCGGGCGGGCTGATCGGCTCGGCCGAACAGACCGGCACTTGGCGCTGCATGCCCGAGGGGCGGACCCATGCCTACCTGCTGCATGACGGCAGTGCCCAGGGTGGGCCGCGCATCATGGTGACGCAGGGCGACGTGCGCGCGATCCAGCTGGGCAAGTCCGCGCTTTACGCGGGTGCGCGGCTTCTGATGGACCAGATGGGCGTGGACAGCGTGGACCGCGTGGTGCTGGCCGGGGCCTTTGGCGCGCATATCAGCCCCAAGCACGCGATGGTGCTGGGGATGATCCCCGACTGCCCGCTCGACAAGGTGACCTCGGCGGGGAACGCGGCCGGGACCGGCGCGCGGATCGCCCTTCTGAACTCTGCCGCGCGGCGCGAGATCGAGACCGTGGTGCGCCGCATCCAGAAGGTGGAGACCGCCGTCGAGCCCCGTTTCCAGGAACATTTCGTCGCCGCGAACCACATCCCCCACGCGAGTGCGCCCTACCCCAACCTGGCGGCGGTGGTGCGCCTGCCCGAAACCAGCTTCAACGCCTCGGGCGGCGACGGCGGGCGGCGCAAGCGGCGCCGCGCAAGCTGATCCGTCCCCCCATTGACCGGCAGCGGCGGACAGGCTAGAGGATTTCCAGCGCGGGCGTAGTTCAGTGGTAGAACGTCAGCTTCCCAAGCTGAATGTCGTCGGTTCGATCCCGATCGCCCGCTCCAAATCTCCCAATCATCACCATGATTTCGTCATTTTCGCACCCGATACCGGATTCCGGGGGCGGCTTGAACCGCTGAGCGGTAACGTAATTTGTAGCGGGCTTTTGCCCGATTGATTGGTGTGATCATGACGACTGCAGGCCCGGCATCCGCGACCCGTGTCGCTGCAAGCACCTCCCCCCGGATCGACCGCGGGTTCGACACCGACCTGGCCATCGCCTTCATGAAGGCCGCGGCGCATCCGCAGCGGCTTTCCATCCTGCGCCACCTCGCCTCGGGCGAGAAATCGGTGGGCATGCTGGAACTGCTGCTTCAAAAACGGCAGGCCGCCGTCTCGCAGCAGCTGGCCCGCCTCAGGCAGGAGGGGCTGGTCGTCAACCGGCGCGACGGCAAGGCGATCCACTACAGCCTTGCAACCCCGCAGGTGGAGCATTTCGTCCGCTGCATGCAAGAGGCGTTTCGCCGTCAGCCCTAGGCCGCGGGGCCAGCCCCCTGCACGCCCTCAGCGGTCCACCAGCACCGAACATTGCGCATGGCGCACCACCCGCGCGGCGGTCGAGCCGAGGAAGTAGTCCGACAGCCCCGGACGGTGCGAGCCGATGATGACCAGGTCCGGCGCCACCTCGTCCAGCACGTCGAGAATGCGGTTGTGGGGCGGCCCGTAGGCGATGCGCACATCCGCCTTCAGCCCCGCCGCCGCGACCATCCGCTCGAGGATCTCGCGCTGTTCCTTCGCGCGGGCCTCGCGCACGTCGTGGGGCACATAGGTGTCCACATAGCTCGGGATGTCGGGCAGGACGTGGATCACCGTCACCCGCGCGCCCGACGCCGACAAGCGCTTCGCCAGCGTGAGGATGCGGTTCGCCACCTCTTCATGGGTCAGATCCACGGGCACCAGAATGTTCCTGTACATGGGGCGGTCCTTCTTCCTGTTCGCCTGACCCCCAGCATTCGCCCGATGCGCCGGCCGATCCTTGATGTGAATCAACTGGACACCCACCGCGCCGAAAGGCAGGGTCCGCGCATCCCGTTTCAGGAAGGAAAGGATTTTTCATGTCCGTGGACCCCGTACTCGCCGCGGTGGATGCCGGTCTGGAGCAAAGCCTCGAGCGGTTGTTCGCCCTGCTGCGCATCCCGTCGATCTCGACCGATCCGGCCTATGACGCCGACTGCAAGGCAGCGGCGGACTGGCTGGTGGAGGAACTCGCGGCGCTGGGCTTCGACGCGTCGCGCCGCGACACGCCGGGCAAGCCGATGGTCGTGGCCCATCACCGCGCCGAGGGGCCGAAGATGCTGTTCTACGGTCATTACGACGTGCAGCCCGTGGATCCGCTGAAGCTGTGGCACCGCGATCCGTTCGACCCCGAAGTGCAGGACACGCCTTCGGGCAAGGTGATCCGCGCGCGGGGGGCGTCCGATGACAAGGGCCAGCTGATGACCTTTCTCGAGGCGTTCCGCGCCTGGAAATCCGTCCATGGCACCCTGCCCGGCAACATCACCCTGCTGTTCGAGGGCGAGGAGGAAAGCGGCTCGCCCTCGCTCGTCCCGTTCCTCAAGGCCAACCGCGACGAGTTGGCAGCCGACATCGCGCTGGTGTGCGACACCGGCATGTTCGACCAGAAGACGCCCGCGATCTGCACCATGTTGCGCGGGCTGGTGGCGACCGAGTTCACCGTGCATGGCCCGAACCGCGACCTGCATTCGGGCATGTATGGCGGGCCGGCGATGAACCCGATCCGGGCCCTGACCCGGATCCTTGCAGAGTTGCATGACGATGCGGGGCGCGTCACGATCCCCGGCTTCTACGACGGCGTGGAGCCGGTGGCGAACGCGGTGCGCGCCGCCTGGGACGGGCTCGACTTCGACGGAGAGGCGTTTCTGGCCGATGTCGGCCTGAGCATCCCGGCGGGCGAAAAGGGCCATTCGGTGCTGGAACAGATCTGGGCGCGCCCCACGGCCGAGATCAACGGGATCTGGGGCGGCTATACCGGCGCCGGCTTCAAGACCGTGCTTCCGGCCGAGGCCAACGCCAAGGTCAGCTTCCGCCTGGTGGGCAAGCAGGATCCCGCGAAGATCACCGCCGCCTTCGAGCAGTTCCTGCGCGACCGCCTGCCCGGCGATTGCCGGCTGGAGTTCCACGCCAAGGACGGCGCGGGCGCGACGGTGATGCCCACCGACCGCCCGGAATTCGAGCGGGCGCGCCGCGCGCTCAGCCCGGAATGGGAAAACGACGCGGTGTTCACCGGCGGCGGCGGCTCGATCCCCATCGTCGGCCATTTCCGCGAGATCCTGGGCACTGATTCCATCCTGATCGGCTTCGGGCTGGACAACGACAACATCCACTCGCCGAACGAGAAATACGACCTGAAAAGCTTTCACCACGGCATCCGGTCCTGGGTGCGGGTGATCGACGCGCTCCGAAAGGCGTAGAACTGGATGCGCCCGCCCCTCACCGGGCGGGCGTCACGCGCCCCCGCGCTTGCGCGCCTTGCGGCGGCGGGCCGGCCGGGCGGCCCGGGCAAGCCCCTCTTCCAGCACGGCGTTCATCGGGTGGCCCGGATGCGCAGGCCCGTAATGGTCGCGCAGGGCCCGGATCGCCGCGCGCGGATCGTGCTCCGCCCCCAACCCCATCGCCCAGTCGAGAAAGATCGTCCGGCAATCCGGATCGGTGATGCCCTCGATGCGATAGGCCTCGTGGATCAGGCCGCGCGCGTCGATGTCCAGTTCGCCCTTGCCCATGTGCCCGATCCCCCCCCGCGTGGTGTTCCCGCGACATAGGACGGCAGGCCCCGCAGGGCAAGTTCACGCGACGCGGGCGGCTTCCTCGAACAGGATGGCATGACGCTCTGCCAGCGCGATGGTGTCGTCGTCATAGCCGCCGCCGAGCACCCCCACCAGCGGGATGCCAAGTCCCCGGATGCGCGCGACCACCGCACGGTCGCGGGCGCGCAGGCCGTCGATGCTGAGCGCGAGCCGCCCAAGCCGGTCCCCCTCATAGGGATCGACGCCCGCGTTGTAGAACACGATGTCGGGGCGAAAGCCCTGAAGGATCGTGTCCATCTCCGCGTCCAGCCGTGCAAGATAATCGGCGTCGCCCATGCCGTCGGGCAGGCCGACGTCGCGGCTGGAACGGGCCTTGCGCACCGGGTAGTTCTTCTCGCCATGCATCGAGAAGGTGAAGACAGCCGCATCGCCCTCGAAGATGCGCGCGGTGCCGTCGCCCTGGTGCACATCCAGGTCCAGGACCAGCACCCGGCCCACCTGCCCCTCGTTCAGAAGCGCCCGCGCGGCGACCGCCACGTCGTTGAAGACGCAGTAGCCCGCCCCGCCCTGCGGTCCGGCGTGATGCGATCCGCCGGCGGCGTTGCAGGCGATCCCATGCTCCAGCGCCAGCCGCGCGGCAAGCGTCGTGCCCGCCGCCGACAGCCGCGCGCGGCGCGCGACGGCTTCGGTGCCGGGCAGCCCGATCATCCGTGCCTCTTCGGGCCGAAGCGTCCGGGAAAAGACCCGGTCCACATAATCGGGCGCATGGACCGCCGCGATCTGGGCAAACCCCGCCTCGGCCGGGGTGACGTGCCCGCCCTCGGGCGGAAGCAGGCCCCGACGGACCAGCGCCTCGCGCAGGTAGCCGTATTTCGAAATCGGAAACCGATGCCCCGGCTTGAGCGGCGCGATGTAGTCCCCGTGCCAGACGATCGGCAGGCGCATTCAGCCCTCCAGCACGCGGGCGACGATGGCCGCCGAACGTTCGGCATCGGCGAGCAGCCGCTCCTTCAGGGCCGACACGCTGGATGCGCCTGTCACCGCCGCCGCCAGCTGGGCCAGGCCCGGCCCGCTGGTCGAGGGATCGAAACGCCCCTCGATCGACAGGCGCGTGATCTGCTGCAACGCCGAAAGCCGTCGCAGCGCGGCCGACAGGTGCTTTCCCTCCGGCTCGGTCAGCCACCCCGCCTTGACCAGCGGCGCGATCATCCGGCGCGGCGCGACTTCGCGGATGCCCGGGCACAGCACCTTGCCCGCCTGAAGCGCAAGTTCGATATCCAGGAGCCGGCCGGGCCCGTCCTTCACCTCCCAGGGGTCGCGGCCCGCCGCCTCCCGCGCTGCTGCCAGCCGCGCGCGCATCTCCCGCGTTTCGGCCAGGAACTGCGCGCGGTCGCGCGGCACGGCCAGCGCCTCGTCCACCGCCGAAGCCAACCGCCGCTCCAGATCGGGTGGCCCCGCGATCACCCGCGCCCGCGTCAGCGCAAGATGCTCCCATGTCCAGGCCTGTTCGCGCTGATAGGCGGCAAAGCTCGTGAGCGAGGTCGCAACCGGCCCCTGCCGTCCCGAGGGGCGCAGCCGCATATCCACCTGGTAAAGCGCGCCCTCCGCCGTCGGCACGGTCAGCGCCGACACCAGAGCCTGCGTCAGCCGCGCGTAATAGGCGGGCGCCGACAGCGCCTTCGGCCCCGCCGATTCCATGTCGGGCGTCGCGTCATAGACCGTGATCACATCCAGATCCGAACGCGCCGTCATCTCGCCCGAGCCGAGCTTGCCCATGGCCAGCACCGCCATCCCGCCGCCGGGCGGCGGACCGTAGCGGCGGGAATGTTCCTCGATCACCCGGGGCAGCAGCGCACGCAGCACCGCCTCGGCCAGCGCGGAATAGGCGACCGCGCCCTCTTCGGGCGTGGCGATCCGGCGCAGAAGCATCACGCCCACCCGGAAGGACTGCTCGCGCCCCCAGATGCGGGCGGCGTCCAGCACCCCCTCGTAGCCCTCGGCCGCGTCGAGCCGCGCATCGAGTTCCGCCTCGAGTTCCGCAACCCCCGCCAGCGGGTCGAAGAAGCCAGGCGCCAGCACCGCGTCCAGCACGGCGGCATTGCGGCCCAGATAATCGGCCAGCCGCGGGGCGGTGGCGCATATGTCCACCAGCAGATCCAGGATATGGGGGTTCGCCTCGAAGAGCGAGAAGACCTGCACCCCCGCGGGCAACCCGCGCAGGAACCGGTCGAACGTCATCAATGCCCCATGCGGGTCCGCGGCCCCGCCCAGCCGGCTGGCGATCTTTGGCGCGATCCGGCGAAAGATGCCGCGCGCCCGCTCGGTCTTGAGCGCGGGCAGCCGCAGCCAGGCCTCGACCAGCGCGCGGGTTTCCTCGGGGTCGGGGAACGCCGCCCACAGCGCGTCGGGATCGGCCTCTTCCGGGTCGGGCGCGAAGAATCCTTCGGCCAGCACATGCACCCGGCCGAAGCGCGCGGCCTCTCCGGCCTCGAACGCGTCGCGGTCGGGTGCGCCGCAGAATGCCGCCAGCCGGTCGCGCATCTTGTCGGTGGTGGGGTAGGCATGGGTCTGCGCGTCTTCCAGCATCTGGAGCCGGTGCTCCAGCGTGCGGTGCGCGACATAGGCCGCGCCCAGTTCCCGCGCAAGCTTCCCCGGGATCCAGCCGGAATCCACCAGCGCATCCAGCGCCGGCAGCGTGCGCGAGACGCGCAGCGCCGGGTCGCGCCCGCCGCAGATCAACTGCTTGGTCTGCACGAAGAACTCGATCTCGCGGATGCCGCCGCGCCCAAGCTTCACGTTGTGGCCCGGAAGCTGGAACGGGCCGCCCAGCCCCTTGTGCTCGCGGATGCGGCGGCGCATTTCGTGGGCGTCCTCGATGGCCGCGAAATCCAGATGCCGGCGCCAGATGAAGGGCGTCAGATCCTCGAGAAACCGCGCCCCCGCCGCCTGGTCGCCCGCGCAGATCCGCGCGCGGATATAGGCCGCCCGTTCCCATGTTCGGCCCTGGGATTCGTAGTAGCGTTCGGCCGCACCCATGCCGATGCAGACCGGCGTCACCGACGGATCGGGCCTGAGCCGCAGATCCGTGCGAAAGACGTAGCCGTCGCCGGTCTCCTCTCCGATCAGCTTGGCCAGCGCCTGGGTGATTCTGATGAACTGCTTGCGGATCTCTGGATAAGCGTCTGCCGGATAAAGGCTTTCATCGAACAGCGCGATCAGGTCGATGTCCGAGGAATAGTTCAGCTCGCGCGCGCCGAGCTTGCCCATGGCCAGGATGAACAGCCCGCCATCCGCCGCCTCGACCTGCGGCAGCCGGTTCGCCGCCTGCGCCTCGGACACCAGCCGGCTGACGCCGAGCGAAAGCGCGCGGTCGGCCAGATCGCTGAGCGCGCCGGTCACGTCGTCCAGCCCCCACGCGCCGCCCAGATCGGCCAGCGCGGTCAGCAGCCCGACCCGGCGCTTGGCACGTCGCAGCGCGGGGGCCAGATCTGGCAGCGCCACCTGGTCCAGGGCCGCAAGCTCTTCTGTCAGCACGGCCCCGGGATCGCGCTGCGCCGCGTCGTGCAGCCACTCGCCTTCCAGCCGGACCAGATGGGCCAGATGCGGCGCCGACCCCGCGGCCCCCGCCACGAGATCGCGGAACAAGTCGCCCAGATCGGCGAAGGGGGCGGCCGCCTCCTGGCCCAGGCGCGGCTCGAAGGGGATGGGCGTGCGGGTGATGGCATCGGTCAGGCGCATGGCCCGACAATCGCGCAAAGCCGGGCGGGGTCAAGCCCCGGCGGCACTCCGCCGCTCAGCGCCCCTCGAAGCGGGGCGGACGCTTTTCCATGAAGGCAAGCACCCCTTCGACGAAGTCGCGGGTCTGCCCCGCCTCGCCCTGTAGCCGCGCCTCGAGGTCGAGTTGCGCGCCGAGATCGTTGTCGAAGCTTTCGCGCAGCGCGGTCTTGATCCGGCGATAGGCCTCGGTCGGGCCTTGCGCCAGTTGCAGCGCACGGCGGCGCACTTCGGCGGCGAAACTGTCGTCGGGTACCGCCTGCCAGATCATGCCCCAGCTTTCGGCCTGCTCGGCGCTGATGCGCTCGGCGAACAGCGCCGCCCCCATCGCGCGGGCAAGCCCGATCTGGCGCGGCAACCAATAGGTGCCGCCGGCATCCGGGATCAACCCGATCCGGGAAAACGCCTGCATGAAGAAGGCAGAGCGCGCGGCGATCACCACGTCCGCCGCCAGCGCCAGATTCGCCCCGGCCCCTGCCGCGGCCCCGTTCACCGCCGCGATCGTCGGCACCGGGCAGTCGGCGATGGCCCTGAGAAGCGGCTCGTATTCCTCGCGCAGGACGCGCTCCAGGTCGATGTCCGAAACGCGCTTGCGCTCGCCCAGGTCCTGCCCCGAGCAGAAGCCGCGCCCTGCCCCGGTCAGCACCACGGCCCGCGCCTCGGCAGGCGCGCGGCGCATCGCGTGCAGAAGGTCTGCGCGCATCTGCGGGTTCAGCCCGTTCATCACCTCGGGCCGGTTCAGGGTGATCGTGGCGATCTCGTCGGCCACGTCATAAAGGATCGTCTCGTACTGCATCGAAGACCCGCTGTCAGTGTCGGGGGGCAGACTGGCGCGGCGCGCGCGCTCGCGCAACCGCGATCAGCTGTCCCCCTTCAGCAGCGCCTGAAGCCGCGCCTCTTCTTCCGCCGTCAGCGGAGCTGGCCCGGCGGGCCGCGCACGGCGGCGCAGGAAGACGAAGGCGATGCCGCCACCCAGGATCAGCATGGCCGGCGCCGCCAGCCAGAGTGCGGCGTTCCCGGCCGAGAATGGCGGACGCAGCAGCACATATTCGCCGTAGCGCGCCACCAGGTAATCCAGCACCTCCTGATCGCTGTCGCCCGCGACCAGCCGCTCGCGCACCAGAAGCCGCAGGTCGCGGGCCAGGTCCGCGTTCGACTCGTCGATGCTTTCGTTGCGGCAGACAAGGCAGCGCAGCTCGGCGCTGATCTCGCGCGCACGTTCCTCAAGCGCCGGGTCGTCCAGCACCTCGTCGGGCTGGACGGCCAGGACGGCGCCCGCCGAAAGCAGGATCGCCGCCAGAAGGGTCGCCAGCCGGGTCATTCCGCGGGCACCATGTCGGAGCGGCGGCGCACCGCCGCGCCCAGCCGGTAGCGGCGGTCCGTCAGGCTCAGCAGGCCGCCGAAGGCCATCACGATCATGCCGGTCCAGAGCCAGTTCGCCATCGGCTTCCAGAAGCTGCGCACGACCCAGCCGCCATTCTCCTGCCGGTCGCCGATCACCAGGTACAGATCGCGCATCACCCCGCGGTCGATGCCGGCTTCCGTCGTGGGCATGCGCTGCACCGGGTAGAAGCGTTTTTCAGGGCTCAGCACCGCCAGCACCTCGCCCTCGCGCATCACGCTCAGGCTGGCCATGTCCGAGGTGTAGTTCGGCCCCTCGAAGCGGCGCACGCCGTCAAGGCGGATGTCGTAGCCCGCAAAGGCATAGCTTTCGCCCGGCTGGACCACGCGGATATCCTCGCGCTGGCCTGCCTCGAGCGCGGCGATGGAGATGAAGAGGATCCCCAGCCCCGCATGGGCGACCGCCTTGCCCCAGTCGGCGCGCGGCAGGTTCGACAGGCGGCGCAACGTCTCGCCCATGCTTGCCTTGCCAAGCTTCGCCCGCTGGCCCAGGTCGGTGGCGGCGCCCAGGATGATCCAGGTGCCCAGCACCGCGCCGATGGGCGCAAGCATCCCGCCGCCGGTTTGCAGCGACCAGACCAGCGCCCCGGTTGCGACCGACAGCGCGACCGCGCCCCAGAGCGGGCGGAACGCCCGATCCAGACGCGCCCGCTTCCACGGCAGCATCGCGCCCAGCGGCAGGATCATCGCCAGCGCCACCATGAAGGGCGTGAACGAGATGTTGAAGAAGGGCGGCCCGACCGACACCTTGCGCCCCGTCAGCATCTCGGCCACCAGAGGCCAGAGCGTCCCCACGAAGACGACCAGCGTCGCCACCACCAGAAGCAGGTTGTTCATCACCAGCGCGCTTTCCCGGCTGGCCAGCGCGAACACGCTGTCAGAGCGCAGGCTGCCCGCCCGCGCAGCAAAGAGCGTGAGCGCGCCGCCGATGAAGACGGCAAGGATCAGCAGGATGAACACGCCCCGCGTGGGATCGTTCGCAAAGGCATGCACGCTGGTGATGACGCCCGAGCGCACGATGAAGGTGCCGATGAGCGAAAAGGAAAAGCCCAGGATCGCCAGCAGGATGGTCCAGCTTTTCAGCGTGTTGCGCTTTTCCACCACGATGGCCGAATGCAGCAGCGCCGCCGAGATCAGCCACGGCATGAAGGACGCGTTCTCGACCGGATCCCAGAACCACCAGCCGCCCCAGCCAAGCTCGTAATAGGCCCACCAGGACCCGAGCCCGATGCCGATGGTCAGGAACACCCAGGCGGCCAGCGTCCAGGGCCGCACCCAGCGCGCCCAGGCGGGATCGACCTTGCCCTCGATCAGGGCCGCGATGGCGAAGGAGAACGCCATCGAGAGCCCGACATAGCCCAGGTAGAGAAACGGCGGATGAAAGGCGAGGCCCGGATCCTGCAGCAGCGGGTTCAGGTCGTTGCCGTCGAAGGGCGGAAACTCCAGCCGCTCGAAAGGGTTCGAGGTGAACAGCAGGAAGGCGAGGAAGGCGACCGAGATCGAGGACTGCACCGCCAGCACCAGCGCCTTGAGCCGATGCGGCAGGTTGCGCCCGAACAGCACCACCGCCGCACCGAACACCGCTAGGATCAGGATCCAAAGAAGAAGCGATCCCTCGTGGTTTCCCCAGGTGCCCGAGATCTTGTAGAGCATGGGCTTGGCGGAATGGGAGTTGGTGGCGACCAGTTCGACCGAGAAGTCCGAGGTGACGAAGGCCCAGGTCAGCGCCCCGAAGGACAGCGTGACCAGCCCGGCCTGCACCAGCGCCGCCGGGGCCGCCACGGCCATCCAGTTGCCCCAGTTCTTCTGCGCGCCCACCAGCGGCACGACCATCTGAACGATCGCGACCATGAAGGCGAGGATGACGGCGAAATGCCCGAGTTCGGCGCTCATGTTCCCTCCGGAGTGTTGTCCGGATCATAGGCGCCGCACCGGCGGGTTTCAAAGTCCCCGTTGTCGCGGCTCACGCCAATCTGAGCGTGCCCGACATCAGCACCACCCCGTGCCCGCCCAGCCGCACGCCTGAAATCGCCTCGCGCGGGCCAAGCACCTCGACCGCACCCTGCGCCGGGCGCCCCATGCCGTGGCCCTGCTCGGCGGTGAAGCGCGCACTTTCGATCAGGCCGTGATGCCACAGATAGGCGGCCATGCAGCCGGTGGCCGACCCGGTGAAGGGGTCCTCGGGCGGGTTCGGCGGCGGCAGCAGAAGCCGTGCATAGGTGTCGCCGGCTGGTGTCGCGCCCGAAAGCGTCACCAGAAACGGCTCTATCGCCGTCGCATCGGGACGGTCGAGCGTCGCCTGCCACGCCGCCAGCCGAGCGAGGTCGAGCACGGCCCGGTCGATGGCCGCACGGTCCCTGAGCACCGTGATGCAGTAGGTGGATCCGGTAGAAACCAGCTGCGGCGCACCGATCACGTCCTCCGCCGCAAGGCCATAGAGGCCCGCGATCTTCCCGGGATCGAAGCGCGCTCCGAAATGCGGGGCGGCCTGCGTCATGGTGATGAGCGCTTCGGGCCCCCGCCCCGAGACGGTGATCGGCAGCACGCCCGCCCCCACCTCCAGCGTGAAGGCGGCGTGACCTGCGGACAGGTCCACCAGCCCACGGTCGATCAGAGATGCGACGGTGGCGATGGTCGGATGCCCCGCCATCAGGATCTCGCGCCCGGCCAGATAGTAGCGGGCGCCGAAATCGGCCTTTTCGCTGGGCACGACATAGGCGCATTCGGACAGCTTCGTCTCGCGCACCAGCCGCATCCGGTCCTGCACGTCGATGTCGGCGGCGCCATGCACGACGACGCAGCCATTGCCCGCAAAGGGCGTGCGGGTAAAGGCATCCACCCAGTCGAATTCATAGGTCTTCATCGAAAAATGGCTCCGCTCCGGTCGAAATGAACGGAGCGGACCATAATTCAGCGCGCGGCGGCGCGCCACTCCGCAACCGCGGGGTTCTCGGTGGAAGAGACGGGCGCCTCGTCCTCCAGCGCCCTGAGGGTCGCGATGTTGCCCACCGTGGCGCGCACCGCATCGGGCCCGGGCACCGCCGAGCGGATGTGATGCAACTCTCGCGCCCCGAAATAGAAGGAGACGATCGCCCCCAGCAGCCACCACAGCGGCTCTGGCACCAGCGCAAGCCCCTGCATCCGCACGCCGAAAGCGACCGGATCGGCCATGGCGAAGGCAAACAGCCCCAGCGTTCCGATCGCCAGCGCCGGGCGCGGCAGGCGGTTCAGCCCGTCCACCAGCCGGTCGAACCAGCCCCGCTCGGGGCGCGCGAACTCGGCCCCCATCTGGCGCAGGCTCTCGATCTGCGCCTCGTGGTCCTGCCGCGCCTGCTGGGTGCGGTTGGCGACAAAGACCTCGGCCACGCCGGTGACAGCGGGGGCGAGCCCGAGAAGCCTTGCGATCAACCCCATGCGGCCACCCGCGCGCGATGCTCGGCCTCCGTCAGGCGAAAGCGGTCCGAGATGAAATGCTCGGCCCGGGTGATCCAGCCGCCCTTGCCGCCATCCCTGCGCCGGGCGTATTTGCGGCTGGCAGGCCGCCGGTCGGCCAGCGCGTAGTAGTAGTTGCGCCGCGCGATCCCGTAGGCATCGGCGAGATGTGCGGGCGCCTTGGCCCAGGCGGCAGCGGTGGCGGCGGCGGTTCGGGGCCCAAGCACGCCATCCACCGCGACCGGCTCGCCGAATTCGGCCAGCAGGCGCTGCAAAAGGCGCACCGCCTCTGCCCCGGCGTTCACATACATGTCGAACACCGTGGGTTGCAGCCGGGCGGGCAGACGGTCGAGCCCCGGCTTGCGGAAATATTCCTCGCAGTAGATGCGGACGGCCTGATCGACGCTGAGCCTGCGCACATCCTCGGCATCGACGTCGCCGTCACGGTCCAGATCCAGCCCCAGGCGGCGCAAGGTATGGATGGTGACGCCGTGGCGGGTCGCCCCGCCCGGATCGTCGGGATCGTTCACGAAACCGCCCTCGCGCGCGACGATGTCACGCGCAATGGCCTCGACGCTCTGCATCGGCCACTCCTGATCTGATTGCTCGGGGAACGGCCGGGAGACTGCGCCAGAATGGTTGATATTTGGTTAGGAAGCGGGCTCCGGTTCCTCGTAGACGCCCTGTTCCTTCAGCGCGTCGATCACTTCCTTGGGCATGTACTGCTCGTCATGGCGTGCCAGAACCTCGGTCGCGCGGAACACGCCGTCCTCGATGGTGCCCGTCACCACCGTCCCCTGCCCCTCGCGGAACAGGTCCGGCACGATCCCGGTGTAGCTGACGGGAAAGTCCGAGGTCATGTCGGTCACGACAAAGAGATGCGTCTCGCCGTTGCGGACCCAGCTTCCCTCCTTCACCAGCCCGCCCAGGCGAAACCGCTCGCCGACACGCGGCGGGTCGGTCGCCAGCTGCGAGGGAGAGCGGAAGAATTCGAACGCATCGCGCCCGGCATAGATCACCAGGCCGGTCGCCGCCACAAGCAGACCCGCCCCGGCCATGAGCAGCTGGATGCGGCGCTTCTTCTTCAGTCCGGCCATGGCGCGCCTCCTGTCAGGGGAACATCGGGGCCAGGTCCAGCCCGGTCGTCTCGGGCAGGCCCAGCATCAGGTTGGCATTGTGGATCGCCTGACCGGACGACCCCTTGGTCAGGTTGTCGAGCGTCGCGAAGACCATCGCGCGGCCGGGGCGGCGGTCGGCCACCACGCCGATATGGCAGAAATTCGAGCCGCGCACATGCCGCGTGGCCGGCGCCTCGCCAAAGGGCAGCACGACCATGAAGGGCTCGTCCTGGTAGCGCGCGGCCAGCGCCGCATGGATCGCGGCGGGCTCTCCCTTGACATAGACCGTGGCGAGGATCCCGCGGTTCTGCGGCAGCAGGTGCGGCACGAAGGTGGGCGTCACGGGCCGCCCCGCCACCTTCGAGAATTCCTGCTCGAACTCGGCGATATGGCGGTGCCTGGCGATGTTGTAGGCGTGGAACCCCTCGGACACCTCGGCAAACAGCGTGCCTTCCTTGGGCGCCCGCCCGGCACCGGATACGCCGGTCTTGAGGTCGATGATGATCTCGTCGGGGTCGATCGCACCCGCCGCCAGCAGCGGTAGCACCGCGTAATTGCCGGTGGCCGCGTTGCAGCCGGTGCCGGCGACCAGCCGCGCGCCCCGGATCTCGTCGCGGTAGAACTCGGTCAGGCCGTAGACGGCCTCTTCCTGCAGGTCGAGCGCGCTGTGCGCGCGCCCGTACCATTCGGCATAGACCTGCGGATCGCGCAGCCGGAAATCGGCCGACAGATCCACGATCTTGCGGTCGCGCGGCAGGGCCGAGATCACCTCCTGCGAGGTGGCGTGCGGCAGCGCGCAGAAATAGAGATCGACGTCGTCGGGGTTGACGTCCTCGATCCGGCAAAGCGTCGGCAGGTCCAGGTGCCGCAGATGCGGGAACACCGCGCCCATGCTCTCGCCCGCGCGGCGATCGGCGGTCAGCGCCGTGATCCGCATGCCCGGATGGGTGGCGATCAGGCGCACAAGCTCGGCCCCCGTGTAGCCGCTTGCCCCCAGGATCGCGATGCGTGCCTTGTCCGCCATGTCCCTCACCTTTTTTCCGTCGGTGCGAGGCGTTTACTGCATCCACCCCGCCCCTGCAATTCACACTGGCGCAAAGGGCAGGTCACGCCCGGTCATCACCTGCGCCGCCCGGCGCACAGCCTGCGGATCGCCACTCGTCAGATAGGCATTGCCGCCGCCCCCTGCGAGCCGCGGATGCCGGCGCAGATAGTCGCAGAGCGCCGCCGCCACCAGATCCCCCTGCGACAGGACCCGGCACCCCTCGGGAAGCGCCGCCGCAAAGGCCCCTGCCGCCAGCGGGTAATGCGTGCAACCAAGCGCCGCCACGCGGGGCGCGGGCATCCGGTCAAGCGCCGCGCGCACATGCGCCGCGGCGATGGCATCGGCAGCCGCGCGGTCCCCGGCCTCGAGCGCATCCACCAGCCCCGGGCAGGCCTGCTCGACCACCCGCACCCCGCTTGCGCGCAGGAACAGTTCGCGGCTGAAGGCGCCGCTCGCCACCGTTGCCTGGGTCGCGAAAAGAAGTACGTCCGACACCGCCGATTGCGTGGGCGCGCCGCGCTGCGCGAAGGGGCGGCCCACGATCGCCTCGATCATCGGGACGAACACGCCCAGCACGCGCCTGTCCGCCGGCACCCAGAATTCCTGCATCTGCCTGAGCGCCACCGCCGAGGCGGTGTTGCAGGCAAGGATCACCAGCCCGCAGCCCCGGTCGAACAGCGCCTGCGTCCCGGCCATGGTCAGGTCGAGGATCTCGCCCGCGGACCTGGTGCCATAGGGCGCGTTCGCGTTGTCGCCCAGGTAGACGAAGCCCTGCCCGGGCAGCGCCGCCTGCAACCGCTCCAGCACCGTCAAGCCGCCCAGACCGCTGTCGAAGACGCCGATCGCGGGCATCCTCAGCGTGCCGTATCGAAATCGAGCCCGTAACCCAGATCCGGGATCGGGTCGGGGCTGAGCTGATAGGTGGCGCGGCGCAGGAAATCCATCATCGCGGCCGGGTCGCGGGCATGCTCTGCCAGGGTCGCGGGCTGGATCGGCTGCCCGATCACCACCGGCACGCTGCCGCCGACGCGGATGCGAAACTCGCTGATCAGCAGCGCCAGCCGCAGGGTCGCGTGCAGGTGGCTCGCGATCTGGAACAGGCGGCTGTTGTGGCCGTCGAAATAGACCGGCACCACCTGCGCCCCCGAGCGCGCGATCAGCTTGGCGGTAAAGCGCCGCCAGCCCGGATCCATGGGCCGCCCGAAGGGCCTGAGCGCCGTCGAGACGGTCCCGCCCGGAAACACGCCGATGCAGCCGCCCTGCGCCAGGTAGCCGATCGCTTCCTTGCGGGTCGCAAGGTTGAGCGCCACCGCCTCGGGCGTCTCGTCGAAGCTGATGGGCAGCACGACCCGGTCCAGATCGGCCGCCTTGCGGAAGACGTGGTTGGCAAGGATCCGGAAATCCCCCCGCGCCCGCGACAGGATATGCCCCAGCATCAGCCCGTCGAGAATACCGTAGGGATGGTTCGAGATGACGACCAGCGGCCCCTCGCGCGGGATGTTCTCGATCCCTCCGCCCCGCAGGTCCAGCCGAAGTCCGTAACGCTCGACCATGACCTGCCAGAAGTCGCGGCCCGCGCCGACCTCCTGCTCGTAGCCCGCGGCCATGCGGATCAGAGCCGGCCGCCCGGTCAGGTTCTCGATCGAACGGATAAGACCGCGCCCCGCGCGGGTGCGGGCGGAACTCGCATAGCTGATGTCGCGGGCGACCCCGTCCTCGCGGCGCATCGAACCCGTCTCTCCTGCGCCGGTGTTATGGCCCCGCGTCATCCGCAAAGCGCGCGCCTCAGGCAGCCCGGCGCTCGGCCAGCGCGTCGGCCAGCACGGCGCGCACGGGTGCCAGATCCACGTCGCGCGCGATGAAGGCAGCGCCGATGTCATGGGTCAGGATGAAGGTGATCGCGCCGTCGCGCACCTTCTTGTCCTGCCGCATCAGGTCGATCAGCGCATCCGCGTCGGGCAGCGGGCCGGGGATGTCCGAAAGCGCCGCGCGCGCGCCCATCTGCCGCAGATGTGCGCGCAGCCGCACGGGATTTTCCTGCGAGCACAGCCCCAGCCGCGCGGACAATTCCAGCGCCAGCCCGCAGCCGATCGCCACCCCCTCGCCATGCAGCAGGCGGTCGGAATAGCCGGTCGCCGCCTCCAGCGCGTGGCAGAAGGTGTGGCCCAGGTTCAGAAGCGCCCGGTCGCCCTGCTCGGTCTCGTCACGCAGAACGATCTCGGCCTTCATTTCGCAGGACCGGCGCACCGCGTGGCGCAGCGCCGCCCGGTCGCCGTCTCGCAGCGCGGGGCCGTTCGTCTCGAGCCATCCGAAGAAGGACGCATCGCCCAGCAGCCCGTATTTCACCACCTCGCCATAGCCCGCCAGGAAATCACGCCGCGGCAGCGTCGCCAGCAGGCCGGTATCGGCCAGCACCAGGCGCGGCTGGTGGAACGCCCCGATCAGGTTCTTGCCGCGCGGCGAATTGATGCCGGTCTTGCCGCCCACCGAACTGTCCACCTGCGCCAGCAGCGTCGTCGGCACCTGGATGAAATCGACACCCCGGCGCAGGATCGCGGCGGCAAAGCCCGCCAGATCGCCGATCACGCCGCCGCCAAGCGCCACCACCATGTCGTTGCGTTCGACCCGGCATTCCAGCAGCCATTCGACGGCCTCTTCCAGCCGGGCCCAGCATTTGGTGGCCTCGCCCGCCGGCAATGCCAGCGCCTCGACACCGACGCCATGGGCGGCGCAGCCCGCGCGGAAGCGGTCGAGATGCAGCGCCGCCACCGTCTCGTCGGTCAGCACGAAGACGCGCGGGCGCCTCAGCACGGCGGCCATCTCGGCGCCGGCGCGGTCGATCAGCCCCTCGCCGATGCGGATGGCATAGCCGCGCCCCGGCAGATCGACCCAGACCTCTTCGCTCATGCGCTTCCCTTTCTTTTCAAGACCGGATCCCGCTCTGGATGCGCGATGTCATGGGCGCGGACCGCCTCCAGGATGCGGCGCACCATCTGCTCGTGGGTCACGCCCAGCTCGGTCGGCACCGTGATGTCGGCCAGCGCATAGACCGGCGCGCGCGCCTCCAGCAGGCGGCCCAGCACGCCGCGCGGGTCCTTCTGCTGCAACAGCGGCCGGGTCGGCTTGTCGCGGACCCGCTGCCACAACGTCTCCAGATCGCCGTTGAGCCAGATCGACAGCCCGGTCTGGGCGATGTCCTCGCGGATCGCGGGCTGGATGAACGCGCCGCCCCCCGTGGCCAGCACGCCCGCAGGCCCGCCAAGCAGCCTGCGGATCACCCGCACCTCGCCCTCGCGGAAATAGGGCTCGCCGAACCGCTCGAAAATCTCGCGCACCTCAAGACCGGCCGCGGCCTCGATCTCGTGGTCGGAATCGTGGAACGGCACATCAAGAAACGCCGCAAGCCGCTTGCCGACGCTTGTCTTTCCAGCCCCCATGAGCCCGACCAGAACCAGCGGCCGCGTGAGCGTGACGGTGATTTTCTGCTCAGGATCGGCGGCCATGCATATGCGCTTTCTGTTCCGGTTCCGGTTGATGTAACCCGAAGCCCGAAGTAAGTTCCATAGTCAAGGAACCCATGACAGAGCCCGGGACGACGGGCCAATACAGGCAGGGCAGATCCCATGGGGCGGTTGTTGAAATACCTTTTCCTCCTACTCGTGCTGGGCGCCATCGCGCTGTCGGTCTATGCGCTGCTGTTCGATCTTCCGGCCCCGCAGGAACCCCTGGTCGTCCCTGTCACCCCCGCTCAGGGTTGAGCGCATGACCCGCAGGCGCTGGCCCTTCGTCGTCATCGCCGCAGCCCTGGCCTCAGGCCTGCCCGTGCAGGCCAGCGACGCGCCGCGCAGCGCAATCGGCTGGCTTTCGGACGTGATCCGCACCCCCGCGCCCCAGGCCGACGGGCAGGCGGCGGCGCTTTCTCCCGAAACGGTATCCCCCTTTGCCGAGGCGGAGATCATGACCAGCCGGCTCGACGATCCGATCCGCAACGGCATCGGGCTGCTGTCGGCACGCGAGTCGGGGTTCGATCCGGACATGTGGGCGGATGCCTCGGCGCTGCGGGTGCGCAGCCTGATCCTCGAACTGCGCCCCGCAGGCGTGCCGGCGGCGCGCGAGCTCTATCGCCGCGTGGTGCTGACCGAGACGCTTCCTCCCATCGGGTCGGGACCCAGCAACGGCGTGCTTCTGGCGCGGCTGGATTCGCTGATGGCGGCCGGGCGGCTCGAGGATGCACGCGCGCTGATCGAACTGGCCGGCGTGGCCGATCCCGAACTGTTCCGCCGCGCCTTCGACATCGCCCTGCTGGCGGGCGGCATCGACGAGATCTGCGGCCAGCTTCGCGACTCGCCGGGCCTGTCGCCGACCTTTCCGGCGCGGGTCTTCTGCCTTGCCCGGCTGGGCGACTGGTCCGCCGCCGCGCTCACGCTGCAACTGGCCCGCGAAGTGGGCGATATCGCCCCGGCGCAGGAGGAATTGCTCGCCTGGTTCCTGGACCCGCAGCTGTTCGAGGGAGAGACGCCGCCCCCCGCGCCACGGCCGCTGACCACGCTCGACCATGTCCTGCGTGAGGCGGTGGCGCTGCCGCGTTCGGCCACGACGCTGCCCACGGCCTTTCTCTGGCTCGACGCGGGCAACGAGGCGCCGCTGCGCAGCCGGATCGAGGCACGCGAGCGGCTGGTGCGCGAGGGCGCGATGGAGCCAGAGCCGCTGTTCGACGCCTACCGGCAGAACACCCCCGCCGCGTCGGGCGGCGTATGGGACCGGATGGCGGCGGTGCAGGAACTGGACCAGGCCTTTGCCACGATGGATGCGCAGGCGCTGCCCGGGGCGCTGGAACGCGCGGACCGGCTGTTGTCGGACCTGGGGCTGCGGCCTGCGCTGGCCACGGTCTATGCCCGCCAGCTTGCGGCCCTTCCGCGCGACGGCCTGGACACGGACACGCGCCGGCGGATCGGTGGGCTGCTTCTGCTGGCGGGAAGCGGTCCGCAGGCGGCGCGCTGGTTGCCCGACAACAATGACGGGTCCGACATGCTTCTGCGGGCGCTCGCGCTCGGCCGGGCGGATCTGCCGCAGGGGACAGCCCTGTCGCCCATCGAGGATGCGGTCCGCCGCGGCCTGACCCAGCTTGCGCCGCCCTCGGCCGATGCCGCGCAGCTGGGCGCGATGATCGACGAGGGGCGCATCGGCGAGGCGATGGTCCAGGTGCTGACCCTGCTTGCCCCCGGTCCGGAGCTTGATCCAGGCGACCTGGCCGCCGCGCTTTACCTGCTGCGCATGGCCGGGCAGGACGAGACCGCCCGCAGGGTCGCGGCGGAAACGATCCTGCTGCTGCCCGAGGCGTAGCCATGTCCCATCCCTGGTTCGCCGCGTTTCTCGAGGCCCAGCAGGCCGAGCGCGGCGCCGCGCGCAACACGATCGAGAGCTACGCCCGCGACCTGCGCGATTTCGCCGATCACCTCATGCGGCGCGGCGGAGCCGTCCCGGAGGCGACCCGCGCCGATATCGAGGACTATCTGGCCGCCCTTGCCGCCGACGGCCGCGCACCTGCAACCCGCGCCCGGCGGCTGTCCGCCATCCGCGGCTTCTACCGCTTCGCCTTTACCGAAGGGCTGCGGGGCGACGATCCGGCGGCGCTGATCGCGGGCCCGAGCCAGGGCCGCCACCTGCCCGCCACGCTGAGCGAGGGGGATGTCGAGGCGCTGCTCGGGGCCGCGGCCGAGACCGGCGCCACCCACGGCGAACGCCTGCGCAACACCTGCCTGATGGAGATGCTCTACGCCACCGGCCTGCGGGTCAGCGAACTGGTCTCCCTGCCGGTCGCCGCCGCGCGGGGCGATCCGCGCATGCTGTTCGTCCGCGGCAAGGGCGGGCGCGAGCGGATGGTCCCGCTTTCGGACCCGGCGCGCGCCGCCCTGTCGGACTGGCTCGCCTGTCGCTACGCGCGTGAGGCGGAAGCGGCACGCAAGGGGGCGACGGCGTCCCCGTTCCTGTTCCCGTCGCGGGCGAAGGCGGGGCACCTGACGCGCACGCAATTCTTCCTGCTGGTGAAAGGGTTCGCCGCGCGGGCCGGGATCGACCCCGCGCATGTCTCCCCCCACACGCTGCGCCACGCCTTCGCCACGCATCTGCTGGCCAACGGCGCCGATCTGCGCGCGATCCAGACCCTTCTCGGCCATGCCGATGTGGCCACGACCGAAATCTACACCCATGTTCTCGAGGAACGGCTGCGCCAGATCGTGCTGACCCGGCACCCGCTGTCACGCTGACTCGCCACGCCAACCCTGCTTGAAGCGGCGCGCAGCCCGACCCATAACAGGACGAACCCCCTCAAGGAGCCTTGAACGCCATGGAAACCGAAACCGCCACCCTTGCCGCCGGCCTGGACGCCGCCCTTCTGGGAACCGTCCTTGCAGTGGTCGCGCTTCTGGTGATGTCGGCGTTCTTCTCCGGCTCGGAAACCGCGCTGACCGCCTCGTCGCGGGGCAAGCTGCATTCGCTGGCCGACAAGGGCAGCAAGGGCGCCGAGACCGCCCTGCGCCTGACCGAGGACAACGAGCGCCTGATCGGCGCGGTCCTGCTTGGCAACAACATGGTCAACATCCTTGCCACGTCGCTTGCGACCTCGGCGCTGACGGTGCTGTTCGGCGACAGCGGCGTTGCGGTGGCGACGCTGGTGATGACGGCGCTGGTGCTGGTCTTCGCCGAGGTGATGCCGAAGACCTATGCCATCACCAACGCGGAGACGGCCGCCTCCCGCGTGGCGCCCGTCATCGCGGTGGTGGTGCGGTTCCTGTCGCCCATCGTCAACACCGTGCGCTGGCTCGTGCGGCTGATCCTGGCGGCGCTGGGCGTGCAGACCGATCCCAAGGCCAGCATCATGGCCGCCCAGGAAGAGATCGCCGGCGCCATCGCGCTGCATCACTCCGAGGGCGCCGTGCAGCGCGAGGCGCGCGACCGGCTGCTGGGTGCACTGGACCTGGGCCAGCGCGAGGTGGAGGAGATCATGCTCCACCGCCAGAACATCGAGATGATCGACGCCGACCTGCCACCGCAGGAAATCCTGTCCACCTGCCTGAAATCCCCCCACACCCGGATCCCCGTCTACCGCGGAGAGCCCGAGAACGTGGTCGGCGTGATCCATGCCAAGGATCTGCTGCGCGCGGTCGATGCGCTTCTGCGCCGGACCGGCGGGCTGAAGGCGCTGGAGAAGTTCGACGTGATGGACGTGGCGATGGAGCCCTATTTCGTCCCCGAGACCACCACGCTCGAGGATCAGATGCGCGAGTTCCTGCGCCGCAAGACCCACTTCGCGCTGGTCGTGGACGAATACGGCGCGCTGCGCGGGCTGATCACGCTGGAGGACATCCTCGAGGAGATCGTGGGAGAGATCGCCGACGAACACGACCGCGAGGAACAGACCCTGACGCCCGAGCCCGACGGATCCGTGACGATCGAGGGCGGCATGACGATCCGCGACCTGAACCGCGCCTGCGAATGGAACCTGCCCGACGACGAGGCCAACACCGTCGCGGGCCTGGTGATCCACGAGGCGCAGACCATCCCGACCGAGGGGCAGATCTTCAACTTCCACGGCTTCCGGTTCCAGGTGCTGGAACGCGAACGCAACCGCCTGACGAAGCTGCGCGTGCGCAAGCTCGAATGATGCCGGGGCGTGCGCGTGGTCAGCGGCCCCGGAACAGCCCGCCCAGAACGCCGCGGATGAAGGTGCGGCCCGATCTGGTCGACGCGGTCTTGATGGCGGACTTTATGAGCAGCTCTCCGATCGAGTCGTCCGCGCGCGTGCGCGACGTGGCCCGGCCCCTGTCCTGCGGTGAATAGCGCCGCGCCGCGTTGAACTCGCGCGCCTTGTCCTGCTCGGCCGCTTCGGCCTCGGCTGCGGCCTTCTCGGCCTTGGCCTGAAGCATCTCGTAGGCGCTTTCCCCCTCGATCGCCCGGTCATAGATCCCGCGCAGCGGCGAGGCGGCGATCACGGCGCGGCGTTCTTCGGCGCCGATCGGCCCCATGCGCGAGGAAGGCGGCCGGATCAGCACCCGCTCGACGATGCCCGGCGCACCCTTGGCCTGAAGCGTGGATACCAGCCCCTCGCCCACACCCACATCGCGGATCGCCTCGGCGGTGTCGAAGCGCGGGTTCGGGCGGAAGGTCTCGGCCGCCGCTTTCAGCGCCTTCTGGTCGCGGGGCGTAAAGGCGCGCAGCGCGTGCTGCACGCGGTTGCCCAGCTGGCTCAGGATCTGCGGCGGCACGTCGTCGGGGTTCTGCGTGACGAAATAGACCCCTACCCCCTTGGAGCGGATCAGCCGGGCCACCTGCTCCACCTTGTCGACCAGCGCCTTGGGGGCGCCATCGAACAGCAGATGCGCCTCGTCGAAGAAGAAGACGAATTTCGGCTTTTCGGGATCGCCCACCTCGGGCAACTCCTCGAACAGTTCAGACAGCAGCCACAGAAGGAACGTGGCGTAAAGCCGGGGCGAGGACATCAGCCGGTCGGCGGCCAGCACGTTGACCTGGCCGCGCCCGTCGGGCCCCGTGCGGATCATGTCGTGCAATTCCAGCGCCGGCTCGCCGAAGAAGCCCGCCGCGCCCTGGTTCTCCAGCACCAGAAGCCGCCGCTGGATCGCGCCCACAGACGCGGTCGAGACATTGCCGTATTGCAGCGCCACCTGCGCCGAGTTCTCGCCAAGCCACACGAGAAAGGCGCGCAGGTCCTTCAGGTCAATGAGCGGCATCGCGTGTTCGTCGGCCAGCCGGAAGGCGATGTTCAGCACGCCTTCCTGCGCCTCGGTCAGTTCGAGAAGCCGCGACAGCAGAAGCGGCCCCATCTCGGAAATGGTGGTCCGGACCGGGTGGCCCTGTTCGCCGAACATGTCCCAGAACACGACCGGGAACGCGTCATAGCCGTAATCCGCAAAGCCGATCCTCGCCGCCCGGTCCTGTAGCGCCTGGTGTGCCTTGTCGGTGGGCGCACCGGGTTGCGACAGGCCCGCAAGATCGCCCTTCACATCCGCCAGGAACACCGGGACGCCGCGGGCCGCAAAGCTTTCGGCCATGATCTGAAGCGTCACCGTCTTGCCGGTTCCCGTGGCCCCGGCAACCAGCCCGTGGCGGTTGGCGTATTTCAAAGCCAGGGTGCAGGGCTCGGCCTGGCTCTCGCCGCCGCCGCCCAGAAATATGCTGGTATCATCCGTCATCGGGTTCCCTGCTCCTTGGTGACTTTCGCAACATACAAAATTAACCTCTCTGCGCCATCCTGCAGGGGGTTTAGGGCAATCTTCTCCCCCTTCCCTCACCCCTGTGGGACTGGCCGCGCCATTCTTGGTGCGGCCGTTTTTTTGGGCATGTGCCGCGCCGGGCAGCACCGACCGGGGCAGCGGGCGGCCCCTGCACGCTTCCCCGCGACTCCTTGTTGACGCGGCGGAAATCCGGCCCTAGCGTCACCCCACAAGTCGGCCGGTCCGACAGGGAGAGAACGCTGCAAAGCAGCCGGGAAAGGCACCGCAAGGTGCCTTTTTCTGTTGACTCCCAAAGGGCCTGAGCGGGAACCGGCTTGAGCCTGGAAACCGCCATTCCGCGCGTTGACATCCCGCCGGGCAACTGACACCTCAGGGGCGACTGTCCAAAACAGACAAGGAATATTCGATCATGCATAGCCGAAGCCTCGCCATCGCAGCGCTGATGATGGGCTCGATCCTTGCCGGACACGCCCTTGCGCAGGATGCGGCGCCCACGACCGAGCCGGCTCCCGAGGCCGCCCCCGAGACCACGGTGGACGCCCCCGCCCCGGCGGAACCTGCCCCGACCGCGGGATCCGAAGCACAGCCAGAACTGACGATCACCGAATTCGGGGACTGGGAACTGCGTTGCGAGGAGACGAGCGACAACTGCTTCATGTACCAGCTTGCCGTGGACAACGAGCAGAACCCGGTTTCGGAAATGACCATCGTGGCGCTTCCGCAAGAAGCCGAGGCCGCCGCCGGCGTGACCGTCATCACCCCGCTTGGAACGCTGCTGACCGAAGGGTTGATCCTGCAGATCGACGAGCGCGAGGCGCGTCAATATCCGTTCAACTGGTGCACCCGTTCGGGCTGCTTCTCGCGCTTTGGCCTCACCGACGAGGAAGTGGCGGCGATGAAGGCCGGCGCCACGGTGCGGGCGCGGCTTCTGTCGGTGTCGGCGCCGGACCAACCGGTGATCCTGGAGCTTTCGCTTACGGGGTTCACCGCCGCCTTCGATGCGATGAACGCGAACTGAGAACCGGAAAGCGCGGCGGTCAGATCCGTCTGACCGCCAGCACCGCGTTCAGCCCGCCGAAGGCGAACGCGTTCGACAGCGCGACGCTCACATCCGCCTCGCGCGCCACGTTCGGCACCACGTCCAGATCGCATTCGGGATCCGCTTCCTCGTGGTTGATCGTGGGGGCGATCACCCCGTCGCGCACCGCCATCACGCAGGCCAGCATCTCGACCGCGCCCGTGCCGCCGATCAGGTGGCCATGCATCGACTTGGTCGAGGAAATCATCAGGCTGTCGGCATGCGCGCCGAACACCTCGCGCACGGCGGCGCATTCGGTCCGGTCGTTCGCCGTGGTGCCGGTCCCATGCGCGTTGATATAGCCCACCGAGTCCAGTCCCAGCCCCGCATCCCTGAGCGCCCCGCGGATCGCGCGCTTGGCGCCCTCCTTGTTGGGCATCACGATGTCAGAGGCGTCCGAGGTCATGGCGAAGCCCACCACCTCGGCCAGGATATCGGCGCCGCGCGCCCGCGCATGCTCGTATTCCTCGAACACGAACACCGCCGCCCCCTCGCCCTGGACCATGCCGTTGCGATTGGCCGAGAACGGCCGGCAGCCATCCTTGGACATCACCCGCAGCCCTTCCCAGGCCTTGATGCCGCCGAAGCAGAGCATGCTTTCCGACCCGCCGGTCAGCATCACCTTGGTGGTCCCGCAGCGGATCAGGTTGAAAGCCTGCCCCATCGCGTGGTTCGACGACGCGCAGGCCGTGGCCACGGTGAATGTCGGCCCCTGCAGGTTGTAGCGCATCGACACATGGCTTGCGGCGGCGTTGTTCATCAGGCGCGGCACCACGAAGGGGTGAACGCGGTTCTTCCCCTCTTCATAGACCTGGCGGTAGTTTTCGTCCTGGGTCTGCAACCCGCCGCCCGCGGTGCCCAGCACCACGCCCGCCTCGGCCGCCAGCCTTTCGGTCAGCACCAGCCCGGACTGCGCCACGGCCTCTTCGGCCGCGATCAGGGCGAACTGGGTGAACTTGTCGTAGAGCGTGATTTCCTGCCGCGAGAAACGCGCCACCGGATCGTAGCCGCGGATCTGGCCGCCGATGGTGATGGACAGGCGCTCGACATCCTGGAATTCCAGCGGGCCGATTCCATTGCGCCCCTCGCGCATGGCGACAAGGTTCTCGACGGCGCTGTCGCCAAGAGCCGAGATCGCCCCCTGTCCGGTGATGACCACACGCTTCATGCGCTGCTCAGGTGCCCTTCTCGGCGACCAGCTTCTCGACCGCCGCGATCATCGCGCGCACATTGCTGATGTCGAATTCGGACTGTGCCGGATCGTTTGCGTTGAAGGGAACGGAAATGTCGAAGGTTTCCTCGATTGCGAAGACCGCCTCCACAAGGCCGAGGGAATCGACACCAAGATCGTCCAGCGTGGCGTCCGGGCTCACGTCCCCAGGCTCCATCAGCGCCTGTTCGGCGATGATGGCGATGACCTGCTCTGCGACAGTCTTCGTCATTCCGTCCTCTACCTGTGCCCCGGCACTCCCTTACCTGCTTGAATCGTCCTTTGGAACCCGTTTTAGCGCGGACTCCATCTTCTCGAGAAGCCGCGGCAGGCGCCGCAGCGCCTTGTAGGAGGCGACGCTCAGGTCCATTTTCATGGCCGGGTTGCCCATCATCACCCGCCCGGACGGCACATGGGAACTCACGCCCGAGGCGCCGGTCACGATAACGTCAGACCCGATCCGCAGATGATCCGCGACCCCGGCCTTGCCGCCCAGCACCACGCGGTCGCCCAGGATGCTCGACCCCGCAACGCCGGACTGGCCGCACAGCAGGCAATGGCGGCCGATCTGCACGTTGTGCCCGATGTCCACAAGGTCATCGAGCTTGGTGCCGTCCCCGATCACCGTGTCGGAGATCGTGCCGCGATCGATCGCGGCATTCGCGCCCACCTCGACGTCGTCGCCGATCCGGACCGACCCGAGCGAATTGATCCGCGCAAAGCCGGGGGTTCGGCTGGCCGCGCTGATCTGGCCCGTGGCGCGCGCCTCCTCCACCGCATCGCGCGAGGGCGAGACGAAGGAAAACCCGTCGCCGCCGATCATCGCGCCGGGCTGGCAGATGAAGCGGTCCCCGATCACCACCCGCGGGCCGATATGCACATGCGGATGGATCAGCGCATCCGCCCCGATCACCGCATCCGCCCCGATGGACACATGGTTCAGGATCCGCGCCCGCGGCCCGATCCGGGCGCCCACGGCGATATAGGTGAAGGGGCCGACCCAGGCATCCTCGCCCAGTATCGCCCCCGGTTCGATCACCGCCGAGGGGTGGATGCCATGCGGAAGCGTCAGCGGCGGCGCGAAGACGCGCCCGACACCGGCCAGCACATAGCGCGAGCGCGGCGCGAAGATCGCGCCTTCCAGCCCCAGCGCCCGCCAATCGGCCCCCTGCCAGAGCACCGCCGCCCGCGCCTTGCCCTGGCCGAGCGTCTCGGCGAATTTCGGCTCCATCGCCAGCGCAAGATCGCTTTCCGTCGCGCGGGCAGGCTCGGCCACCCCCGTGATCGCCAGGTCCAGCCGCCCCTCTGCGGTCGCGCCAAGCGCCTCTGCGATGCTGCCAAGGGTGTGCGTCATCAGCTATTCCCGTCCATCCGCGCAAAACAAGGGGCGGCCCGGTCGCCCCGGCCGCCCCTCAGGATGTAAAGACTTGCGTCTCAGCCTTCAACGGTGGACAGGCGCACCCCGGCTTCGGTCAGCGCATCGAACACCCGCGCATCCCGGCCATAGACGTCGCCGCGATACTGCGGAACGCCCGCCTCGTCGACCCAGGCCGACTGGTAGGTCAGATAGATCGGCACCGGCTGCTCCAGATCGACGCGCCGCTCGCGCCCACCGGCCAGATAACGCTGGAAGGCGGCTTCGGGGTCGTCGACCTGCGGCGCCAGCAGAACCTGCGCCAGCTCGAACGGCTTCTGCACCCGCACGCAGCCATGGCTGTAGGCGCGCACGTCGCGGGCGAACAGGGATTTCGACGGCGTATCATGCAGATAGATGTTGTGCTTGTTGGGGAACATGAACTTCACCAGACCCAGCGCATTGCCCGGATTGGGTGCTTCCTTGATCAGGAACGGAAAGTTGCCCCGGCTGAACTGGCTGAAATCCACCAGCGTCGGATTGATGCGCGTGCCGCTGCGCGTCATGATCTGCATGTTCGAGCCAAGCGCGTTCGGGTTCGCCTGAAGCTTAGGCAACATCTCTTCGGTGGCGATCGAATAGGGAACGTGCCAGGTCGGATTCACGACCATATGGGTCATCGTGTCGTTGAATTCCTGGGTCTTGTGCCGGGTCTGCCCGATCACCGTGCGGCTGAAGAAGCTGGTCTTGCCATGGTCGATCACCCGGACCGAGAAATCGGCCTGGTTGACGTAGATGTGGCGCGCGCCCCGCTCGTAGTTGAGCCAGCGCTGCCGCTCAAGGTTGACCACCACCTGGCGCAGCCGCGCCTCGGCCGAGGCGTTTACCGCGGCCAGCGTCGCGGGTCCGGCGACGCCGTCATCGTTCAGCCCATGGCGCAGCTGGAAAGCCCTGAGCGCGGTCTCGAGTTCCGCATCGAACAGGCTCGACGTGCCGTAGTCGCGCCCGTCCATCCGCCCGAGCCGGGCGCGCAACGCGGCCACGCGGGGACTGTCGTCATCCAGCCTGAGCGTGCTGCCCTCGGGCACCGTCTCGCCCCAGGCGCCCCCCTCGATCAACGCCTCCAGGCGCTGCTTCTCGCCCAGAAGGGCAGCGTAGTCGGGATGCGACGGCGCAAGGGCCGCCAGGTAGGACGCGGCGTCGGGTGTCTCGGCCAGCCCCTCGAGCAAGGCCGCCGGATCAGGCCGGCGCGGCGAGATCTCGATGTCGCCGTCGGCGCTGCCCGGCTCGATGATGCCCGAATTGATGTCCCGCGCATACGCCAGGAACGCCCGCGACAACGCCATCTCCCGCGTTGCGTGCGAGGGCGCCGCAAGATCCAGCGCCAGAAGATCGGACAGGCCGTAGCGCGCGGCGGGCAGCCCATGGGAGGCGGCATCCTCCAGCGCGTCGAACAATGCCGCGGCCTTGGCCTCGGTCCAGATCGGCGCGAAATCGTGCTGCGCGTAAACCGTCAGCATCGGCTCGGCCATGGCACCTTCGGCTGTCAGAAGCGTGCGCAATTCCTCTGCCGCGGGATCCAGCACGATCATGGGGGCCGGCGCGTCCGACGTGACAGTCTGCGCCGACAGAATGGACGCACTGCCAAGCAATGTCGCCGGCGTACCCAGCGCCACGGCAAAGAAAAGACCAGTCGCAATTCGGATCATGCCTGCCTCACCTGTTCCGGGGCGCCCTGAAATACTGCGCCCGCACGACGCCGAATCTATCGCCACGCGATTCCCGCAGAAAGTCACAACCCGGCGAACGGCGCGGCTTTTCGTTTGACGTGTGACTTTTGCCGCAATGCCACGCCCCGTTGCCGCTGCGTCACATTCAAACACCACTATTCGTGTCGATTCGGCGGAATCTCGCGCATTGGTGTATGGGGGGTGAAACTATTCCTTGGCGCGTCCGGCAGCGGATGGAATAGTCCACCCACGGCACGAGAGGACGGTCGCGCAGGCAGCTCGGACAAACACGGGAAAGCGCGGTCCCCTCTGGTTCTGGATCACTCGGCACGAGACGCAGCAAACGCGCAGACCCGACAACGACAACAGACAGCAGACGCAGGCAGATGATCAACAAACCCAGGAATACATCCCGTCGCGACGTGCTCGCCGGGATCTTCACCGCGGTTGCAGCGACAGCGGCCCCCGTCTACGCGAATGCGGCAGGCTTCCTGCGCGGCGCGGGCGACATACGCCGCATCCGCCTCAACAGCCCCCGCACCGGAGAGTCGGTCGATACGATCTACTGGATCGAGGGGGAGTACATACCCGAAGCCCTTGGCGAGATCAGCTGGTTCATGCGCGACTGGCGCGAGAACGAGATGATCCAGTATGATCCGCGCAACCTCGACATCATGGCCGCCGCCGCCAAGCTGATGGACACCGAAGAGGCGTACAGCGTCATCTCCGGCTACCGGGCCCCGGCCACCAACGGGATGCTGCGCTCCAACAGTCGCGGGGTGGCGCAGAACTCCTACCACATGCGGGGCATGGCCGCAGATCTGCGGATGAGCTCGCGCTCCATCGGGCAGATGGCAGGTGCCGCGCAGGCCTGCAACGCCGGCGGCGTCGGCCGCTACGGCCGGTCGAACTTCGTGCACATGGATTGCGGCCCGATCCGCACCTGGCGCGGCTGACGCGCGACCGCACCCCCCCATCGAAAGCCGCGCCCTGCCGCGGCTTTTTTGATTCCCGCGGCCCGGACTTGCGGTAATCCTGTCGCATGAGCCCGCATGTGACCCTGATCGGCCGGCACAATACCGCCCTTCTCGACCATGTCGCGGAAGGGGTGTTCGCGCATCCCCCCACGGCCGCGCATCTGGGCGCCTATCTGGCGGACCCCGCACAAAGGCTTTTCGTGGCCGTCCAGGCAGGGCGCGTCGTGGGCCAACTCTCTGCGGTCCTGCACCGCCACCCCGACAAGGCGCCCGGCCTTTACATAGAAGAGCTGGGCGTTGCCACGGCGCTCCGGCGGCAGGGCATCGCCACTGCGCTGATGCAGGCGGCCGTGACCCTTGCGCGCAACCTGGGCTGCGCCGAGATATGGCTCGCGACCGAGGCGGACAATCATGCCGCCCGGGCCTTTTACGCTACGCAGGGCCTGTCCGGGCAGCAGGTGGTGATGTTCTCGCGGCTGCTTTAGGGCCGCAGGCTGCCCTGCCCCTCGACCAGGTACTTGAAGCTGGTCAGCTGCTCGGCGCCGACGGGGCCGCGCGCATGCAGCTTGCCGGTGGCGATGCCGATTTCCGCGCCCATCCCGAACTCGCCGCCATCTGCGAACTGGGTCGAGGCGTTGCGCATCAGGATCGCGCTGTCGAGTTCCGCGAAGAAGCGCGCGGCAACGGCGTCGTCCTGGGTCAGGATGCAATCGGTGTGCTGCGAGCCGTAGCGCCGCACATGGGCGATCGCCGCGTCCACCCCGTCGACCAGCTTCACCGCGATGATCCGGTCCAGATACTCGCGGCCCCAGTCGGCTTCGGTCGCGGGAGTGGTTCCCGGCAGATGCTCCAGTCCCTCGCCCACGCGCACCTCGACGCCTGCCGCAAGCAGATCCTCGATCACCTTCGGCCCTTGTGCCGCCAGGTAGGCGCGGTCGATCAGCAGGCATTCCACCGCGCCGCAGATGCCGGGTCGCCGCGTCTTGGCGTTCAGCACCACCGGGGAAACCAGGTCCGGCTCGGCGGCAGCATCCACATAGATGTGCACGATCCCCTCGAGATGGGCAAAGACCGGCACCCGCGCCTCGGCCTGCACCAGGCCCACGAGTCCCTTGCCACCACGCGGCACCACCACATCGACGTATTCGGTCATGGTCAGCAGCGCACCCACGGCGGCGCGGTCGCGCGTCGGCACAAGCTGGATCGCGTCCTCGGGCAGCCCCGCGGCCCGCAGCCCCTCGACCAGGCAGGCATGTATGGCGCTGGAGGAATGGAAACTCTCCGACCCTCCCCGCAGGATCGCCGCGTTGCCGGATTTCAGGCACAGCCCGCCGGCATCCGCCGTGACGTTGGGCCGGCTTTCGTAGATCACGCCGATCACGCCCAGCGGCGTCGCCACCCGGCGGATATGCAACCCCGAGGGCATGTCCCATTCCGCCAGCACCCGGCCCACCGGATCGGCCTGCCCCGCCACCGCGCGCAGGCCGTCGGCGATGCCGCGGATGCGCGCCTCGTCCAGGCGCAGCCGGTCCATCATCGCCGCCGACAGGCCCTTTTCGCGGCCATAGTCCAGATCGCGCGCATTGGCCTCGATGATCGCCGTGCGCGCGGCCCAGACCGCGTCCGCCGCCGCCTCCAGCGCCTGGCGCTTCGTCCCTGCGCCGGCAGTGGCAAGCACCGCGCTTGCCGCGCGTGCCCGCCGCCCGATGTCCTGCATCAGTGCGGGTATGTCCAGTTCCGCCCCGTCCATGCGCGCCTCCCTCAGATTGCCATGTCGTCGCGATGCACCAGCGCCGCCCGGCCCGGATGGCCCAACCGCGCCGCGATGTCCTGCGACCTCAGGCCCATGATGGCCGAAGCCTCGTCCGCATCATAGGCCGCCAGCCCCAGCGTCAGGACCACGCCGTCCGGCCCCGCGATTTCCACCGGATCGCCACGCTCGAACCACCCGCTCACATCCGTCACGCCGGCCGGCAGCAGCGACTTGCCGTCGCGCAGCGCGCGCGCCGCGCCCGCGTCGATGGCGATGCGCCCCTTGGGCTTCATCGCCGATATCCACTGCTTGCGCGCGGCCTTGGGATCCGACAGGCCCCGGAACCAGGTCGCACTCTGGCCCGCACGCAGTGCGGACAGGGGGCGATCCACGTCGCCTATGGTGATCGCCATCATGCAGCCCGCGCGCATCGCCACCTGGGCCGCCATGATCTTGGTCTTCATGCCGCCCTTGGCCCCGGCGCTGCCGGTGCCGCCCGCCATGCCCTCGATCTCGGGCGTGATCGCCTCGACAAGCGGGATATGCGCGGCGCCCGCATCCTCGCGCGGGTTCGCGGTGTACAGCCCGTCGATATCGGACAGCAGCACCAGCACGTCCGCCCCGGAAAGCGAGGCGATCTGCGCGGCCAGCCGGTCATTGTCGCCGTAGCGGATCTCGTCGGTGGCGACGGTATCGTTCTCGTTGATGATCGGGACCGTGCCCAGCCCCAGCAGGGTCCGCAGCGTGGCGCGGGTGTTCAGGTAGCGCCGCCGGTCCTCGGTATCCTCCAGCGTGACCAGAACCTGCGCCGCGGTCAACCCGTGGGCTGCCAGCACCTCCTGGTAGCTCTGCGCCAGCCGGATCTGGCCCACGCTTGCGGCGGCCTGGCTCTCGTCCAGCCGGTCGTTCCGCTGCGGCAGGCCCAGGATCCGCCGCCCCAGCGCGATCGAGCCGGAACTGACCAGCAGCACGTCCTTGCCCTGCGCCTTGAGCGCCGCCACGTCCGCGGCCAACCCCTCGAGCCAGCCACGCCTGAGCGCGCCGCTCGCCGCATCGACCAGCAGGGCAGAGCCGATCTTTATGACCACCCGTCGCGCGGCATCGAGCGTCTCGGCCGCGTCGATGCTTCGGCTGCCGGTCAGGGTCGCCATTCCCCGCTCTCCTCATGGGCGGGCGCGCGGTCGGCCCGGATCACGCGCAAGAGCGCGCGCAGCACTTCCGTCACCCCCTCGCGCGAGACGCCCGACATCGTCAGGACGGGGCCGCCACAGGCTTCCTCCAGCGCGGCCCTTCGCTCGGCCAGCTCGTCCGCGTCCAGCGCGTCGATCTTGTTCAGCGCCGTGACCCGCG
The DNA here is from genome assembly GCF_013093415.1 of Halovulum dunhuangense. Lineage (NCBI taxonomy): Bacteria > Pseudomonadati > Pseudomonadota > Alphaproteobacteria > Rhodobacterales > Paracoccaceae > Halovulum > Halovulum dunhuangense. The sequence continues at coordinate 1,824,769 of NZ_JABFBC010000001.1, read as the reverse complement.
GCTTGTCGGCCAGTTGCCCGCCATAGGCTTCGAGTTCGTGGATGATGGTGTGGTAATCCTCGGCCACCGTAAGGGACGTGCCGTCCACCAGGTGCAGCAGCACCGCGCAGCGTTCGACATGGCCAAGGAAACGGTCGCCGATCCCCCTGCCCTCATGCGCGCCCTCGATCAGGCCGGGGATGTCGGCCACGACGAATTCCGTCCCATCCACGCCCACGACGCCAAGGTTCGGGTGCAGCGTGGTGAACGGATAATCCGCGATCTTGGGTCGCGCATTCGAGGTGGCCGCAAGGAAGGTGGACTTGCCCGCATTGGGCAGGCCCAGCAGCCCCACATCGGCGATCAGCTTCAGCCGCAGCCAGATCGTGCGCTCCACCCCCTCCTGGCCCGGGTTCGCATGGCGCGGCGCCTGGTTGGTGGCGGTCTTGAAATGAAGGTTGCCGAAGCCGCCATTGCCGCCGCGCGCAAGCAGCACGCGCTGGCCCACCTCGGTCAGATCGGCGATCACCGTCTCTTCGTCTTCCTCGAGGATCTCTGTCCCCACCGGAACCCGCAGCACGATATCGTCGCCCGAGCGTCCGGTGCGCTGGCGGCCCATGCCGCCCTTGCCGTTCTGGGCGAAGAAATGCTGCTGGTAGCGGTAGTCGATCAGGGTGTTGAGCCCGTCCACCGCCTCGGCCCAGACATTGCCGCCATTGCCCCCGTCGCCGCCATCGGGGCCGCCATACTCGACGAACTTCTCGCGCCGGAAGCTGACGGCGCCGTTCCCGCCAGAGCCGGAGCGGATATTGACGCGGGCCAGATCGAGAAACTTCATTGCCCTGCCTCCAGCGCGTAATGCCAGACGGGCGCGGTAGCACCCCGCGCGATCGAAAAGCCCTCGCCTTCGCCGACATAGGCGAAGCCCGCCTTTGTCAGCACCCGCGCCGATGCCGGGTTGTCCTGGAACACTTCGGCCTCGAGCCGTGGATAGCCTTGTTCGAGCGCGTGGGAGACCAGCGCCTCCACCGCCTCGGTGGCAAAGCCCGTGGACCAGAACGGCGCGCCCAACCAGTAGCCGATGCGCCCTTTCCGGCCCAGCGAGACGACCCCGATGAAGCCGCCCCCGTCCGAGGCGCGATGCTCCACCGCCCAGACCGTTTCGCGCGCCGCGCCGGACAGCACGGCGCCGATATAGCTTTCGGTGGCGCCCGGCGGCAGCGGGTGCGGGATGTTGCGGGTCATGCGCGCCACCCGCGCATCCTGCGCGTAAAGCCGCATCAGCCCGGCATCGGCCGGCTCGATCGGGCGCAGCCTCAGGCGTCCGGTGACCAGCACCGGCTGATCGCCCGCCTGCGCCGCGGCGCCGTTCCCGGTCATCAGGGCCATTGCTCCCGCTCCTTCGTTCCGCCAGTGGCGAAACATGAAAAAAGGCCCGGCCGTTTCACCGACCGGGCCCCGATTCCGTCGTGACCTGAGGGTCGGTTACTCCGCCGCCTCGGCAGCCGGAAGAACCGAAATGAAGGTGCGGCCCTTCAGGCCCTTGTGAAAGGTCACCTTGCCCTCGGCAGTCGCAAAGATGGTGTGATCGCGGCCCAGGCCCACGTTCTGGCCCGGCCACCACTTGGTGCCGCGCTGGCGAACGATGATGTTGCCCGGAATCACGGCTTCGCCGCCGTACTTCTTGACGCCCAGACGACGGCCCGCGGTATCGCGACCATTGCGGGAGGAACCGCCTGCTTTCTTGTGTGCCATCTGCCCGTCTCCTTATTCAGCTGCCGCCGGGGCCGACCCGGCACCGATCGCGGCCTTCACGCCCGACTTGCCCGCACCGCTGGCCAGGATCTCGGTCACGCGGACCATGGTCAGCTGCTGGCGGTGGCCCTTCTTGCGCTGGGAAGAGTGCTTCCGCCGGCGCTTCTTGTAGGAAATGGTCTTGGGACCCTTGAACTGGTCCACCACCTCGGCCTGCACCGCGGCATCGGCCACGAAGGGCACGCCCACGGTGACCGCATCGCCGCCCAGCATGAGAATGTCGTTGAACTGCACCGTCTCGCCCGGCTCTGCCGCGAGTTTCTCGACGGCGAAGGTGTCGTTCTTGGCAACCTTGTACTGCTTGCCGCCAGTCTTCAGAACCGCAAACATTGCGTTCGTCTCCTGTCTGTCGCGTTCTGCGGCCCCTTGCGGCGTTGCTGCGGTCGCCCGCGCCTCGAACAGCGTGCCCGGCGGATCCGGGCAATGATTGGCCCCAGCGCGGATGCCCCAGGGTCTGGAAGCCCGCTGTATGGGCAAAACACCGGGCGAAGTCAACCGCTTTCACCCGCCCGGCGCGACCCGCCGGAGCGCCCGAATTTTCCCCTTGCGAAAGCCGCGGCCGATCCCTAAACAGCCGCGCACAGGCCACAGCCTCGTGCGGAGAGGTGCCGGAGTGGTCGAACGGGGCGGTCTCGAAAACCGTTGTGGGGGCGACCCCACCCAGGGTTCGAATCCCTGTCTCTCCGCCACTAAACCATTGATATACATAGATCTTCCGTGCTTAACGCTCTCAGGCCCAATATGACGAGCGGTGCCGGAGTCGGCATAGTATGACGCCTTTTTGCCGCGCCGGCTCCGCCGACTATGCCGACCTGTCATCGCATGTGCCTCGACAACATCCGATCAAATCTGCTGAAACGACGAAGCCCCGCCGTTTCGGGCGGGGCTTTCATGGTCTGCGGCGAGCGTAAGTCAGAGACCGACGTTGCCGTCCGCATTGGCGATCGCCTGCTGCTCCTGCGACAGGTAGCGGAAATAATATCGCTCGGTCGTCTTCACCGAGCCATGGCCGATGTAGCCCTGCACCCGGTAGACCGACCAGCCCTCCTTCAGCCGCTCGATCGCGAACTTGTGGCGGATGTCATGGAGCCGGGCGGCGAACCCCGTCTCCTGCGCATAGTCCCAGAACAGGTTGGCCGCGGTGCGGTAGTAGCCATCCTCGGTCTTGTTCCAGAAGACGTACGGCGACTGATTGGACCGCGGGATCTTCAACAGGATGTCGATCGCTTGCTGGCGAAGCGTGATTGTCCGAACCTTGCGCCCCTTCGTATGCCGAAGGGTCAGCGTGACATGGCCCTCAACTGGTCGCTCCATGCCTTTCACGTCCGCCCACTTGATCATCGACATCTCTGTCACGCGGCCCCCAGTCGCATCGAGGAACGTCGGGAAGAAGAACAGAGTGCCGGGGGCGCGCCGACCCAGCTTTTTGATTTCCTCATAGGTGGGGAGAACGATGTCAGGAAGGCTCTCTTTCATTCCCTGCCTCTCGAACTGCAGGACCGGATTTGTATCGATCCAGCCCATGTTCTTGATGTGCCGCATGAGATGGTTGAAAGCGGTCAGGTCGCGATTGATCGTCGCGATCGAAGCCCCCGCATCCTTGCGCATGGAGACGAATTCCGAGACCGATCTAAGGTCGACCTCCCATGCTCCGATTGCCTCGATGTCCTCGCCACGCTCTTGGAAGACCTCGGTCAAAGTCAGACCGATCTGGCGCAGACTCGTCTGATAACGTGCGCGGGTCGTGGAGGACCAGCCATGACCCTCATCGTCTTGATCAAGACTGTCGTAGAAGCTCGTGAAGCCAACATGAAAGAGCCACTCGGTCTCGCCACGTCCGGCCTTACCTCTCAGATCCTTGATCCTTTCTCGCGCTTTCTTCTCTGCGGCCCGCTTAGAAGTTGTGCGAAGCGACTCCCGGTATTACTTCCCGTCGATACTGACGCGTAGGTAGTAATACTTGCTGTTTCGGGGGATATACACGTTTGATGACATTTATTTCCCTTGGTTAGCCAGAGAGAAAGAAGATCTTGGTCGAAAGTCCAGACGCCGCCATGTTTTGCGGCGCCTTCCGACCTCCTTGGTCGTCAGGTTCCGAAACCGCCGCAGTCAATCATGGTCGCAAGAAAGATGAAGCGGAGCGCCGACCCGGGCACGACATCCCTCCGGGGGTTCATGGACAGAAGGAAAACGGGATGTCGAGAAACCAGAAGAAGATCGAGGTGCTGAGCCGCGAGATCGAGCAGAAGAAGGCGCTTCTCTCCGACCTCGCGCAGAAGGCGAAAGAAGAGAGCCGACGCGCGGATGCCCGCAGAAAGATCATCTACGGCGGCGCCTTCCTGGCCTTCCTGGAAACAGTCCCTGCGGAGCAAGCCCCGCGGATAAAGGCAAGAATCGACGCCATGATCACGAACAGGAAGGACCGCCATTTTCTGGGGCTTCCCGAGCTTTGATCTTGGATCCTGCCGCGCGGTTGACGACCGCCATGGCGATCTGTATTTTCGGAACAAATAATGAACAGGCGCCGTTATGAAGATCTTCGTTTCCTACTCACACCGCGACGAGGAGACGCTGGAGAGGCTGAAGACCCATCTGTCCCCCCTGCGTCGTGATGGGCGGATCGAGACCTGGTATGATCGCGAAATTCGTGCCGGCGAAGAGATCGACGGGCAGATCTCGGCCGAGTTGGAGGACTGCGACATCATCATCCTGCTCATAAGCCCGGACTTCCTGAACTCGGACTACTGCATGGACAGAGAGATGGCCCGGGCCATGGAGCGCCACGAGCAGGGGACGGCGCGGGTCATTCCGATCATCGTGGAGGACTGCTACTGGAAATCGAGCCCGTTCAGGAAGCTCAAGGCCTTGCCCAAGGACGGGAAGCCGATCAGCAACTGGACCAACGAGAACACTGCGTTCCTGAACATCGTGGAGGAAGTCGCCCGCGTCCTCGATGACATGGATCAGGCACCAGCTACTTCGCAGCCAGAATTTGGCAGAGCCCCTGCGTCGGTGGCTCAACCACGCAAATACAGGGTGCAGCGCCAGTTCGACGAGATCGACCGGAGCGACTTCAGAGATCAGGCATTCGACGAAATCCGGCGCTACTTTCAGGACGCGACCGCCGAGCTGGACGCCCTCGAGGACCTTCGCGGCAGGTTCACGGACAGGTCAGACAAGAAGTTTTCCTGCACCGTGGTGAACCGGACCCGGATGCGTGGCGGCACCGCCCACATCACCGTTCGCTGCTCGACGGGCGGCCATGTCCTCGGGGACATATCATATGTCTTCGCCGAAGACGCCGACGACAACACGTCCAACGGCTGCCTCAACGTCGAGCACGACGAATACGAGATGTTCCTGACGGCCATGATGAACTTCATGAGTGGCAACGAGCGGGATCGCATGACACCGCACCAGGCGGCCGAAAGCTTGTGGGCAGAATTCCTGGCGCAAGCGGGAGTGAGCCTTGCCTGAGACAATCCGATTACGATGCAACAACTGCGGCCATCGATTCATGGCCGAAGCGTTGACCGAGCATGAAAAGCGAGAAGCCCGCGAGGAGCGGACGCCCACATCCAGCATCCATTGCCCGGAGTGCCACCGGACTGACATTCGCCGCGGCTGGGAGTGACCTCGACCTGATCGCTTTCCCCCGGAACCCTCATCCCCTATCGTGCGGCGGGGAAGCCGGGCCACGAAGATCCGGTGGCGAGAATGAGGATCGGGCATGCCGCTTCTGCACTGGTTGACGAGAGACGAGGATCTGCGGGCGGCGGATCGTGTGCCGTATCGGCTACTGGATGAGGTGCCCGATCTGAGCCATGGCGCGGGCGACGAGGGGCTCCTGGTTCAAGGGGACAACCTCGAGGCGCTGAAGGCGCTCCTGCAAGTTGCAGGAAGTGGAGCTACTCAAACTCAATGGACGCCGCACTCTCATTTTTCCTCAATCTAGAGGCCCTCTTTTGAGAGGATTCCCCGCAAAAGAGCGCATCGGCCCGCACATATTTGGGCAGGTAGTCGTAACACCAGCGGCACCGCCATGTGCCAGCGCGCAGGCGGCGGAGAATGGCGATTGCACGCGCCTTCCGGTTTCCGTTGTTCCCCGATCAATCCCGCCCCACGGATCCCGCAGAACAACCCGTTTCAATACGCCTGATTTCGGAGAAACGAACTCTCGGGTATGCGCCAAGTCCCAGGCGCGGAACGTACGCGCCGATGGAAGGTTCGATCGTAGGTGTGAAGACCGGACATCCGGGAAAGAAAGTGGCGCGGTTGACGGGGCTCGAACCCGCGACCTCCGGCGTGACAGGCCGGCACTCTAACCGACTGAGCTACAACCGCGCATTTCCTGGAACACGGGGCGATGTGGCGCGGTTGACGGGGCTCGAACCCGCGACCTCCGGCGTGACAGGCCGGCACTCTAACCGACTGAGCTACAACCGCGCGATCATCGCCTCGGGCAGTTCCGAGGTGTGCTGCTTCTACGTTCGCACCGCCGGGGCGTCAAGACGGGATTGAAGCCCTTTTCAGTCTTTTCACCCCGAACGCCCGGCGCATCCGCAGCGGCCGCTCCAGCCGCGCCCGATCCTTCGTCCGCGGCCACAGGCAAGGAGGCAAGGCGACCCCGGCCGGCCGACGCCGCAACCTGGGGCGATGCGCGATGTCGACCGCGCAGACCACAAGGGCGATTGCAACCGCGTCCATGCCCCACGAGCGAAGACTAGCAGCGCGCAGCTGCGCATATCCAGCCGCTCACCGCCCCGCATGGTGGGTGATGAGAGACTCGAACTCCCGACATCTTCGGTGTAAACGAAGCGCTCTACCAACTGAGCTAATCACCCGGGCCCGCCCGGGCGGGGGGAAATGGTGGGTGATGAGAGATTCGAACTCCCGACATCTTCGATGTGAACGAAGCGCTCTACCACTGAGCTAATCACCCGCCGGTGCGAAGGCTGATACCCAACTGCGCGGGGCTGCGCAAGAGGGTTGGGGCGGGAATATCGTTGGACAATCGACATCCAATCTAGCTTCCCCATTCTGCGATACTCTCTGCACAGATCTCGGCGAAATCGCGCACTTCCGTCGTCACCTCGATTTCCGGTACCCGTAGGGACAAAGTCACGAGTTCCCGCTGATGTACGACCAGATTGAGCGGGTGGGACCTTGCATCTGATGCTGGGACCGAAACCAACGCATAATTGTCGGCGAGGGCCTGACCACCCAGATCGACAAATGTCGCGAACATCCGTGCGGGAACGGAGCAGCTTTCTTCACCGTAAATGATCCCCGACGCACTCCAGGCATGGCTCGACGGAAACCAGAAATGAAACACCGGCACCTCTGCTTCCGCCAGAAGCGCTACCCGGGGCAGCCCCCATCGGTTTTGTTCCCCGTCGAGTTTGGGCAAATGCGCCAGATCCGGATTGTTCAGCCCCAGAGCGTCGATGACCGGCTGGTCAAGACCGTAGGCGAGTGCCCCGACATCTGTAGCAGCAATGGGAGTGTCAGGCGGGAAAAGGAACGAAAGTTCCTTCGCCGCAGCAATGTCCCGCGCCGCGTTCGATGCATGCCCGATCTCCCGCATCGGCCACTCTCCCTTTCCGATCGCGGCAAGGCTGGCCTGCAATGCAGCCAATGGCGGGCGCCCGGCCAGCAGCGGTTGGCCTTGCAGCGCCAGGTAGAACGGGACCAGCAACAGGACGGCCGCGATCCGGCGCGTCTCGACGCGGTTCAGCAGCCAGGCCACATCCATCGCGATCAGCGGCAGGACCGGCAGCATGAAGCGGAAGGCAATGTGTGAATCGCCCCCCGCCACAGCGACCAGCGCAATGTTTCCCAGAAGGAACAGAAGCCGAAGCCAGCCGCCCGAGCCGCGCAGGACCGCCAGCGGGATCGCTATTGAAAGAAGCCCCGCGCCCGTCACCAGCCAGCCCCAGAGATAATAGAGCCCTGCCTCAAGCTCTGCCATCCGGTCGCCGCTCTTGGCGTAGAAGGTATTCGGCAGCGGGTGGCCGTAGATCGTCATGCGGACCGCAAAGATGCCGAGAATTAAAACCAGTACGACAGGCAGCCATCCGAGGCCGCCCCGTCCCACCCGGCGCATCACCAGAAGCGCGATCCAGAAGGCCAGGATCCCCAACCCGATGATCTGCCCCTCGGGTCGCATCAGCGCCAGCGCACAGAGCGCAAGGGTCAACGACGGCGTGAACCGGCCCAGGGAAATGGCCCGTTCGAGCGCCAGGTATGTAGCGAAGAAGACCGCGGCATAGGGTATGCCGTCCAGCCCGGCCCCGGTCCAGGCCGCGAGGCTGGAGTTCAGCACGATGACCAGCCCACCGCCGATCTGCGCGGCCAGCGACAGGCCGCGCACCGCGCCCAGATAGAGCCAGATGATCAGCGCGCCCGCGCCGAACATCAGGATCGAGTTTGCCGCGACCAGCCCCAGCCCCGTCGCGTGAAGTGCCGCCAGCGCCAGCATGTGCCCCGCGCTGGTGAAGCCGTCGACGGGTGGCAGATCCGGGTGCCAGTAGGGAAAGCCGTGTTCGACGAAGTTCCGGGCGTAGACGAAGGTGATCAGCGTATCGTCGACGAACTCCCGCTGAAATCCGGAGTAGACGAGCAGGATCAGAAGCAACGCAAGCGCCAGTGCGCCCCGGTGCAGAACGGTTGAAGACATTTCGTTATTTCTATGTATTTACGACCTTATATGGGCACAGGCTAAAAGCGGTCGCGACGTCTGTCCATCCCCGATGCACCGAAAGTCCCCCACAGCGCCCACCACGAAAAAGGGCGGCCCATTCGGACCGCCCCCTTTCTTGCGCATTGTGGCCCGGATCAGTGGGCCTGCGCCCCTGCCCCGCTTTCGCCGGTCCGGGCGGCGGCGGCGGCCGCGGCCTCTGCCTCCTCGTCCCATTCGATCGGCTCGGGCTGGCGGGTGAGCGCCACCTTGAGCACTTCGGTCACGTTCGACACGGGGATGATCTGCAACCCCTGCTTCACGTTGTCGGGGATGTCGCGCAGGTCCTTCATGTTGTCCTGCGGGATCATCACCGTCTTGACGCCGCCGCGCAGGGCGGCGAGCAGCTTTTCCTTCAGCCCGCCGATCGGCAGCACGTTGCCGCGCAGCGTCACCTCGCCGGTCATCGCCACATCGCGGCGCACCGGGATCTGGGTCAGGACCGAGACGATCGAGGTGACCATCGCGATCCCCGCAGACGGCCCGTCCTTGGGCGTCGCGCCCTCGGGGACGTGGACGTGGATGTCGATCTTGTCGAACTCGGGCGGCTTCACGCCCAGGTCCGTCGCCTTGGAGCGGACATAGGAGCTGGCCGCCTCGATCGATTCCTTCATGACCTCGCCCAGCTTTCCGGTGGTCTTCATCCGGCCCTTGCCCGGCAGGCGCAGCGCCTCGATGGACAGCAGATCGCCACCCACCTCGGTCCAGGCCAGACCCGTGGTCACGCCGATCTGGTCCGCCTCTTCCGCGAGCCCGAACTTGAAGCGGCGCACGCCCAGCAGATCCTCCAGGTTCTCTGGCGTCACGACCACTTTCGCCGTATCGCCCCTTACGATCTGCGTCACCGCCTTGCGGGCCAGCTTCGCAAGCTCGCGCTCCAGGTTCCGCACCCCGGCCTCGCGGGTGTAGTAGCGGATGATGTCGGTCAGCGCCGCGTCGGTCAGCTCGAACTCGCCCTTCTTCAGGCCGTGGCCCTTGAGCTGCTTGTCGAGCAGGTGATGCCGCGCGATCTCGCGCTTCTCGTCCTCGGTGTAGCCCGAAAGCGAGATGATCTCCATCCGGTCCAGAAGCGGGCGCGGCATGTTGTAGGAGTTCGCCGTCGTGATGAACATGACGTTCGACAGGTCGTACTCCACCTCCAGGTAGTGATCCATGAAGGTCGCGTTCTGCTCGGGGTCGAGCACCTCGAGCATGGCCGACGCCGGATCGCCGCGGAAGTCCTGGCCCATCTTGTCGATCTCGTCGAGCAGGATCAGCGGGTTGATCGTCTTGGCCTTCTTCATCGACTGGATGATCTTGCCGGGCATCGAGCCGATATAGGTCCGACGGTGGCCGCGGATCTCCGCCTCGTCCCGGACACCGCCGAGCGAGATGCGGATGAATTCGCGGTTCGTGGCCCGTGCGACCGACTTGCCAAGGCTGGTCTTGCCCACGCCCGGGGGGCCGACCAGGCACAGGATCGGGCCGCGCAGCTTGTTCGCGCGGCTCTGCACGGCAAGATACTCGACGATCCGCTCCTTCACCTTTTCCAGCCCGTAGTGATCCTGGTCCAGGATCTCCTGGGCGTTGCGCAGGTCCTTCTTGACGCGGCTGCGCTTGCCCCACGGGATCGACAGCATCCAGTCGAGGTAGTTGCGCACCACCGTCGCCTCGGCCGACATCGGGCTCATGGACCGCAGCTTCTTCAGCTCGGCCTCGGCCTTTTCCTTCGCCTCTTTCGAGAGCCTGGTCTTGCCGATCCGCTCCTGGTACTCGGTCGCGTCGTCCGCGCCACCCTCGCCGTCGCCCAGTTCCTTCTGGATCGCCTTCATCTGCTCGTTCAGATAGTATTCGCGCTGGGTGCGCTCCATCTGCGACTTGACGCGGGTCTTGATCTTCTTCTCGACCTTGAGGACGCTCATCTCGCCCTCCATCAGGCCATAGACCTTCTCCAGCCGCTCGGCGACATTGGATGTCTCCAGCAGGTCCTGCTTCTGCTCAAGCCGCACGCCCAGATGCCCCGCGACGGTGTCGGCAAGCTTGGCGGCGTCCTCTGCCTCGGTCACGGCCTGCACGGCCTCCTCGGGGACGTTCTTGTTGAGCTTGGCGTAGCGCTCGAACTCCTCCACGACCGAACGCTTCAGCGCCTCGGTGGTGGCGGCATCGCCCGGCACCTCGTCGATCAGCTCGGCCCGCGCCTCGAAAAACGTGTCGTTGTCGAGGAACTCGACGATGCGCGCGCGCTGCCGGCCCTCGACCAGCACCTTCACGGTGCCGTCGGGCAGTTTCAGCAATTGCAGGACATTCGCCAGGACGCCGGTGCGGAAGATGTTCTCGGGCCTGGGATCCTCGTCGCCCGCGTTCTTCTGCGAGGTCAGCAGGATCTGCTTGTCGTCGCGCATCACCTCTTCCAGCGCGCGGACGGATTTCTCGCGGCCCACGAAAAGCGGCACGATCATGTGCGGGAACACCACGATGTCGCGAAGCGGCAGGACGGGGTGGGTGATGCTGCTCTGTTCTGTCATTATCATGTCCTCTGCTGCGAAGCGCGGGCCCCGGTTTTCCCAGCGACGCCGCGCCTCCATCCTTGGTATGGGTAGATGTGACGCCCCGCGCCGGGTTTCAAGCGAACCCCTGCCCTGCCCATCCTAGACCTCGGACCGCCGGGCGCAAGCGGTCCCTCGCGTCAGACCGGCGGCAGATCGCCCTCGGCGCGGCGCGCGTGGAAGGATGCGGCGAAATCGGCCAACCTTCCGGCGGCGATGGCGTCGCGCAGGCCCTGCATCAGTTCCTGGTAGTAGTGCAGGTTGTGCCAGGTCAGCAGCATCGAGGAGATGATCTCTCCGGCCTTGAAGACATGATGCAGATAGGCGCGGGAATACCGCGTGCAGGCCGGGCAGGAACATTCCGGGTCCAGTGGCCGCGGATCGTCGGCATGGCGCGCGTTCTTGATGTTGACGGCCCCCATCCGGGTCAGTGCCTGCCCGGTCCGCCCCGAGCGCGAGGGCAGCACGCAGTCGAACATGTCGATGCCGCGCTGGACCGCGCCCACGATGTCGTCGGGCTTGCCCACCCCCATCAGGTAACGCGGCTTGTCCTGCGGCAGGAACCCCGGCGCATAGTCGAGCACGCCGAACATCGCCTCCTGCCCCTCGCCCACGGCAAGCCCGCCCACGGCATAGCCGTCGAAGCCGATGGCTTTCAGGCTTTCCGCCGACTCCTCGCGCAGGTCACGCTCAAGCCCGCCCTGCATGATGCCGAACAGCGCATGCCCCGGACGGTCGCCGAACGCCTCGCGCGAGCGGGCGGCCCAGCGCATCGAAAGCCGCATGCTCTGCTCGATCCGGGCGCGGTCGGCGGGCAGCGCGGGGCATTCGTCGAAGCACATCACGATGTCCGAGCCCAGAAGCCGCTGGATTTCCATGGACCGCTCAGGCGTCAGGCTGTGGCGCGCGCCATCCACATGGCTGCGGAAGGTCACCCCTTCCTCGGTCAGCTTGCGCAACTCGGCCAGGCTCATCACCTGGAAGCCGCCCGAGTCGGTCAGGATCGGCCGGTCCCAGTTCATGAAGCGGTGCAGCCCGCCCAGCCGCGCGATGCGCTCTGCCGTCGGGCGCAGCATCAGGTGATAGGTGTTGCCCAGAAGGATGTCGGCGCCGGTCGCGCGCACGCTTTCCGGCAGCATCGCCTTGACCGTCGCGGCGGTCCCCACGGGCATGAAGGCGGGGGTGCGGATCTCGCCTCGCGGCGTCTCGATCGCGCCGGTGCGCGCGCGCCCGTCGGTCGCGTGGATGGAAAAGCCGAAGCGTCGGGTCATGTCCTGCCCCCTTGTGATGGTCGCGCAGACATCCCCCAAAGCCCGCGGATTGGCAATGCCGGCAGGGCTCGCGCCCACTGGACCTTGCCGCTCGAATTTCCTATATGTTTGCTCGGGAATTGGAAGAGGATCCGACATGACCGCGATACCCGACGCGCCGATGGAAGGCACGCCGCTCATCAAGCCCTCGACCACGGATCACCCGCTTTACGACAGCGTGGTGGAGGCCTGCCGCACCGTCTTCGATCCCGAGATCCCGGTGAACATCTTCGATCTGGGCCTGATCTACACCATCGAGATCAGCGACGAGGGCGACGTTTCGATCGCCATGTCGCTGACCGCCCCCGGCTGCCCGGTCGCGGGCGAGATGCCGGGCTGGGTCGCGGAAGCCATCGAACCGCTTCCGGGCGTCAAGACGGTGAACGTCCAGCTGGTGTGGGAGCCGCAATGGGGCATGGACATGATGTCCGACGAGGCGCGGCTGGAACTGGGGTTCATGTGAGCCCCAGCCTGTCCGAGCGGCAGAAAATGCTTGCGGGCCTGCCCTATCGGCCCGGCGATGCGGAACTGGCCGGAATGCGCGCCCGCGCGCAGCGGCTGATGAAGCGATACAACCAGACCACGCTGGACGATGCCGACCTGCGGCGCGAGATCCTGGGCGAGCTGCTGGGCCATATCGGCGCGGGCAGCGTGATCCGCACGCCGTTCTTGGTCGATTACGGCACCCATATACGCATCGGCGACGGCGTGTTCCTGAACTATGGCTGCGTGCTGCTGGATGTCTGCGACATCACCATTGGCGACGGCACCCAGATCGGCCCCGCCGTCCAGATCTACGCCGCCGACCACCCGCGCAGCCCCGAGGAACGCGCCGCCGGGCTGGAACTTGGCCGCCCCGTCACCATCGGGCGCAACGTCTGGATCGGGGGCGGCGCGATCCTGCTGCCGGGTATCACGGTGGGCGACGACGCCATCATCGCCGCGGGCGCGGTCGTCACCCGCGACGTGGCCCCCGGCGTCACCGTCCGCGGCAACCCCGCCCGGCCTTGATGCGCCAGCCGCAAGGGCTTACCTTTCACAACGTGGCAAACGAAAGCGAAGGCAATGTTCTCCATCCCCGGAAAATCCCCCCTCACCATGACCCCGGCTGCCGCACGCCAGATCGCGAAGCTGATGGCACAGGGCGGCACCAAGGGGCTGCGCATCGGCGTCAAGAAAGGCGGCTGCGCGGGCATGGAATACACCATGGACTACGTTGACAGCGTCGATCCGCTTGACGAGGTGGTTGAACAGGACGGCGCGCGGGTGATGATCGCGCCGATGGCGCAGATGTTCCTGTTCGGAACCGAGATCGACTACCAGACCTCGCTGCTGGAATCCGGCTTCCGCTTCAACAATCCCAACGTGACCGAAGCCTGCGGCTGCGGCGAATCGATCAAGTTCGCCGACATGTGAGGGCCGCGCGCGCGTTGCGCCGCGCCCGGGCCTTTGCTAGTCCCTCCCCGACATCCATCAGCGGGAGAGAGTGATGCGCCGCAAGATCGCCGCCGGTAACTGGAAGATGAACGGAACCCGCGCCTCGCGCGCGGTTCTCGATGCGCTGAAGGCCGCGCACCCCGACCCCGGCTGCGAGGTGGTGATCTGCCCGCCCGCACCGCTGATCCCGCTTCTGGCCGACGGGGCCGCACCCTATGCCATCGGCGGGCAGGACTGCCACGCGCAGCCCTCGGGCGCGCATACCGGCGACGTTTCCGCCGAAACGCTGGCCGATTGCGGGGCAAGCCATGTCATCCTGGGCCATTCCGAACGCCGCGCCGATCATGGCGAGAGCGACGCCGTGGTCCGCGCCAAGACCGAAGCCGCCTGGCGTGCGGGCCTCGTGGCCATCGTCTGCGTGGGCGAGACAGAGTCCGAACGCGACGCGGGCCGCGCGCTGGACGTCATCCGCACCCAGCTCGACGGGTCGCTCCCCGACGGCATGACCGCCGCCAATACCGTGATCGCCTACGAGCCGGTCTGGGCCATCGGCACCGGGCGCACGCCCACCCTGCCCGAGATCGCCGAGGTGCATGCCGCGATCCGCGCGCATCTGACGGCACGCTTCGGCGATCCGGTCGCCAACGCGCTGCGCATCCTGTACGGCGGTTCGGTCAAGCCCGGCAACGCGGCCCAAATCTTTGCACTGGCGGATGTGGATGGCGGCCTGGTGGGCGGCGCCTCGCTCAAGGCCGAGGATTTCGGCCCGATCATCGCCGCCGCTTCCGCCTGAACCGGAAGAACGGGACAGCCCGACCGATCCCCACCGATACGGGCCAGTCGATTGCGCCGGATCGTCCGTCACGCGCCTGCGGGGTGTCCATCGAAGGTCACTCCGCAGGGGCCGCCTTCCATGTATCGTACAGCGCCTCGAACTGCCGGTGCAGGCGAATGGCCTGGTCGCTGCGCATCGCCGGTGTGATCGGAAGCTGGCGGCCGTCCGTCTCGACGAAAAGATGCGGGCCCGGGGTGAAATTCCGTGGCAGACCGTCGGCTGGAACGACGACATCCCCGCCCAGCCCCGACCGTCCGTGGCCCGTGATCTTCCGCTTGTCGATGGATCGGTCGCCCACCACCAGGACGGCCGGCTCGAACGTGATCGCGTGGACGTCCCGTCGCGCGTGAAACCGCTGGACGAGCCACAGGACCGCCAGCGCAAGCATGAGCACGGCCACCCCAGCGACCGCCCCGCTCGAGTGAATGGTCGCGGCGACCAGAGCCAGCAGCCCCAACGCCAGAAAAGGCGCGAGTACATAGACCATCAGGCGCGAGAACCGGCTTTCGCAGGTGTAGCACAGGCGGGTGGTGCGGCCTTGGGGCTCGATCCATATGTCGGTCGGGTCCATCCGGTCTCCTGCGCCCGAATGCCGGGCCGATCGTCTTCGCACCTGAGATCCCCGGCAATGGCGCCTTCGCCCCCCGACGGGACCTGCAAGCAGCATACCCGCCCGGACCACCTGCGCCAGCCCGGTCTTCCCCCTTCGAACGCATGGGGCCGGGGCAGTACACCGCGCCCCGGCCCCATGATTTCCGCCCGGCCTCAGGCCTGCCGCACCATCGGCGCCTGCGCGGGCCGCGCCATGCCGTAATGCATCGCCAGCCGCTCTAGCGCGATGCGCAGCACCACCTTGCCCGAGCGCGCCGACCAGCCCAGCCGCTTTTCCGCCGTCTCGAGCCCCTCCAGGAAGCAGCACACGCGAAAGGCCACGTCCGAAAGTCCCGGCCCAAGCGCCGCGAACGCGGCCTGGACCCGGGCGCGGGCCGCGGCCGGCCCCTCGGCCGGGCCGCGCGCGATGGGCGACGGGCCGTCGCAGGGGGTGAGGAAGCTGTTCCAGTTCTGCGTCACCCGCGGCCCCATCTGCGCCAGTTCGAAATCTTCGCGCAGCCGCTCGCCCGCATCCACGAGTTCCGGCGCAAGATAGGCCGTCCCGTCCCGGTCCCGCTTGCGCCCCAGCATGGTCAGCGGGCTTTCGGCCAGGTTGCAGCGCAGCTGCGTCTCGCCCCGGCCGTCATGGCGCATGACCCGCCGTTCGCCCCAGTCCTGGTGCTGGGCTCGGAAGGGCGTGACCACCGGATCCGCCTCGGAGCGCGCCTGCCGTTCCTCGGCCAGCAGCCGCTTCAGCGCGGCGCGCCCCGCCTCGGTCACGGTGTAGCGCGCGATCCTGCCGCTGCCCGCGCAGGCGATCCAGTCGCGCAGCGCGAACTGGTGCGCCACCTCGCGGTCCACCACCGCCGTCCGCGTGTGCCGGCCCGGCACCGACTCGCGCAGCACCGCCGCCTTTTCCATGCCGTCTGCCACGGCCAGGAAGGCATCCTTCTCGCACAGGCGGCGCAGGATGCGGCGGGCCTCTCGCTCGATTTCACGGGTTTGCGGCTTGTCGTTCTCGATCATCTTTGCCCAGTCCTCCGAAAGGGTGTGTGTTTCGGTATCGGACGGAAGGATCTCTGCGAGCAGGTCGAGCGCCGCATCGAGGAGCGGATCCTCGCGGCGGGACTCGATCCGGCGGATCTGGCGAAGGATGGTCGAGGGCTGGACCTGCCGGATTCGTGCTATGGCACGGATCGGCAGGCCGCCCTCGGTATGGGCCAGATAAGCGCTTACAGCGGGGGGCAGGCCGGGAAGTCCCCGGCCGCCACTCCTTCCGGGACCATTTACGAACTCGCGATCAGGTGGGGCGCATGGCGTCATATGAGATCGCTCTACTCTGCAAAATCCAGAGCATCACCACCTATGGTTGTTTGGTAAATGCGCAGTTAAATTGCGTAAATTTGCGTTATTTTCACCTTTTTCAAAAACGTGCGTTCGCTGCTTCGCCTAAAAATGCAACGCTCGGTTGTGTCGTGGATACTGGGGCCCTTCTTCCAACCGCAGGATCACGACCATGCCCAGCCTTTCCGACACGCTCGCCACCCTGAACCGCCCCCGCATGCTGGTGGGCGCCGCCCGCAAGGGGCTGGCCTTCTATCACCGCGACCGCGACCTGCCGCGCATCGTCCGCGACGCCGCCATCGGACGCGACGCCGCCTCGCGCCTGATCGAACGGGAGGCCCGTCTCGAAACGACACGCCGCACGAATGACGCGACCTACTCGGTCGCCGATCACGTCGCGGTCCTGACCGCGCTGATCGCCGAAGCCGGCCTTGCCCCCGCACGGGGCTGAGGCCGCGCCGCCCCACTTGCGCGAATCCGGCGCGCGCCCTAAAGCCGCGCCATGACAGACAAAGCCCATGACCGCCTGCTGATCGTCGATTTCGGCAGCCAGGTGACCCAGCTGATCGCCCGCCGCCTGCGCGAGGCGAACATCTATTGCGAGATCCACCCCTTTCAGGCGGTGACCGAACAGCTGCTGCGCGAGATGGCGCCAAAGGCGGTCATCCTGTCCGGCGGACCTGCCAGCGTGCTCGACGACAACGCGCCGCGGCCGCCGCGCGCGCTGTTCGACATGGGGTTGCCGATCCTCGGCATCTGCTACGGCCAGCAGGTGATGATGGACATGCTGGGCGGCCGGGTGGAAAGCGGGCACGAGCGCGAGTTCGGCCGCGCCTATGTCGCCCCCGCCGGCCGCCACGGCGACGACTCGATCTTTTCCGGCTGGTTCGAGAGCGGGCGCGAACAGGTCTGGATGTCCCATGGCGACCGCGTCACGCAGCTTGCGCCCGGCTTCGAGGTCATCGGCACCTCGCCCAACGCGCCCTTCGCCATGATCGCCGACCCCGCGCGGCGCTTCTTCGCGGTGCAGTTCCACCCCGAGGTGCACCACACGCCCAACGGTGCGCGGCTCCTGCGGAACTTCACAAGGCTCGCGGGCTTCACCGGCGACTGGACGATGGGCGCCTACCGCGAGGAGGCGATCGCGAAGATCCGCGCGCAGGTCGGCGACAAGAAGGTGATCTGCGGGCTTTCGGGCGGCGTGGACAGTTCCGTTGCCGCCGTCCTCATCCACGAGGCGATCGGCGAGCAGCTCACCTGCGTCTTCGTCGATCACGGCCTGCTGCGCGAGGGTGAGGCCGACGAGGTCGTGGGCATGTTCCAGGGCCACTACAACATCCCCCTCATCCATGCCGACGAGAGCGAGCTGTTCCTTGGCGCGCTCGAGGGCGTCAGCGACCCCGAGACGAAGCGCAAGACCATCGGCCGACTGTTCATCGAAGTGTTCGAGAAGCACGCGAAATCCGTGGGCGGGGCAGAGTTCCTGGCCCAGGGCACGCTTTACCCGGACGTGATCGAAAGCGTCAGCTTCTCGGGTGGCCCCTCTGTCACCATCAAGTCCCACCACAATGTCGGCGGCCTGCCCGAGAAGATGGGGCTGAAACTGGTCGAGCCGCTGCGCGAACTCTTCAAGGACGAGGTCCGCGCCCTGGGCCGCGAGCTGGGCCTGCCCGCGCATTTCGTGGGCCGCCACCCCTTCCCCGGCCCCGGCCTCGCCATCCGCTGCCCCGGAGAGATTACCCGCGAGAAGCTTGCGATCCTGCGCCGGGCGGATGCGGTCTATATCGACCAGATCCGCAAGCACGGGCTTTACGACGATATCTGGCAAGCCTTCGCCGCGATCCTGCCGATGCGCACCGTGGGCGTGATGGGCGACGGGCGCACCTATGACTACGCGCTGGCGCTGCGCGCCGTCACCAGCGTGGACGGCATGACCGCCGACTACTACCCCTTCAGCCACGACTTCCTGGGCGAGACCGCGACCCGTATCATCAACGAGGTGCCGGGCGTGAACCGGGTGTTCTACGACTGCACCTCGAAGCCGCCGGGCACGATCGAACTGGAATGATCCGGCCGGGCGGCGCCCTGACCTGCGCCGTACCCGCCTGCCTGTCCTTTCGCGTCGAGCCCACCGTTGGTCCGGACGGTCGAGGAAGCTTTCACCGACGAAGCCGCCTTCCGCGCCCACCAGACGCGAACAAAGCCCAGCCGCCGGGGCCGGGAGACGACCGCGATCCGGCGGGACCAACGCGACGACGCCACGGCCCACCCACCCGATAGCGGGCGACGTGACCGCGACGCTGCGCTACGCTGACCCCGATCAGCGGAGTGGGCACATGCGGCGAAGCATTCGCATCCTTGTCGGTCTTGTCCTGGTCGCGGGCCTGCTCGGTTCTGCGGCCTGGGTCTTCACGCCCTGGCCCAGGGTGCTCCTGATCCGCTACGCGTTTGGCCAAGATGCAGAGCGGCGCAATGCGGCGCTCGCGGAATACTCCACCGGCGCGGTGGAGGTTCGCGTCGGCATCCCCTACGGCGATGCGCCACGCGAGAGGTTCGACCTTTACCTGCCGGCAGGCGAGGGCCCGCACCCGGTCGTCATCTGGATCCATGGCGGCGGTTTCGTGGCCGGCGACCGCTCGGACCTGTCGGGCTACCTGCGCCTTCTCGCGGATCGCGGCGTGGCCGCGATCGCGCTTGGCTACACGCGCGCGCCCGAAGCGCGTTACCCCGTGCCGGTGCAGCAGGCCGCCCGCGCGCTGCAGCATCTGAACCGCGCGGCCGACATCCTTAACATCGACATGCAACGCCATGTGATCGCAGGCGATTCTGCGGGCGCCCAGATCGCGGGCCAGCTTGCCGCCGCCCTCACCGATCCCGCCTACGGGGAGACGCTCGGCATCGCCCCGCCGCAGGTCGCGCCATCGGGCGTGGTGCTCTTCTGCGGCATCTACGACCCCACCCTGCTCACGGGCGGCGGCGCGTTCGCGGGCTTCGTCGAGACCGCCGTCTGGTCCTATTTCGGCCAGCGCGACATCGCGGGCGATCCGCGCCTTGCCCAGATGGCGGTGCAGCGCCACGTCACGCCCGCCTTCCCGCCCAGCTTCGTCTCGGTCGGCAATGGCGACCCGCTGGCGCCGCAATCCGCGATCCTGGCCGAGAGCATCGCCGCAAAGGGCGTCGAGGTGGACCGGCTGTTCTTCGAGCCCGACCGCCAGCCGCCGCTGGGGCACGAATACCAGTTCGACCTGAGCGACCCGGCCGGCCTCGAGGCGCTGGCGCGGCTGACGGGCTTTCTCGACCGCGTCCTCGGCGCATCAGCGCCCGGCGAATGACGCGCCCCCCTCTGGCGCAGGCCGCGCGATCCCGCTAGCAACGGTCGACGCAAGACGGGGAGTGAACGACATGCCGCTGGGCTTGAGCTATGCCGAACTGATCGGGGCGCTGGGTGCGACCATCCTGTTCGCGCCGGGCGATCTGCCGCCCCCCGATGGCGCGCGGATGGATGTGGCTGTGACCCTTGGCAGCGTCACCCAGTACGGCGGCACCGGCACCGAGCCCGACGCCTTCGTGATCCTGACCGCACGCCCCGACGACCTCGCATTCGAACGGTTCCGGATGGTCTATGGCTTCGGCGCCTCGGATCAGGGCGACCTGTTCCTGTCGGCGGGGCTTGGCAAGACGTTCACGCTGTCGGGCGCGACGGTCACGCCCTTTGTCGGTCCCGCGCTCTACCAGTCCGACATCGGCGGCGGGTTCGACGGGGGCGAGCTGGTCCAGTTCCGCAGCGGCGTCGACCTGACTCTGCCCCTGACCGAGGGCGCGGATCTGAGCCTTGGCTGGTTCCACCTGTCGAACATGCGCGACAATGCCGACAGCGCCGACACCGACGTGGCGCATCTGGGCCTGAACTTCCGCTTCTAGCGCGCGGCGCGCTCGATCCTCTCGGTCCCCAGCTCGTCCACCGCGCAGCCCGAAAGGGTTCCCGCCATGCGCCCGCGCCGGAACCATTCGTCGCGGGGGCCAAGCCCGATGGAAACGCGCGGCCCCCCGCCCACCGGCGCCCGGCCCCAATGGGCATCGGTGAAGGGCTCGGCCCCGAACCAGTCGGCGATCGACGGACCCTCGGCCCCGAAGGCACGGCCGTGCAGCACGCCCGCGATGCATTCCACCTGCCGCGTGACCATGCCGCGCAGCACCGCCTCGCGCGCGGGGGCGGCACGGATCGCGGCCAGCGCCAGATCGGCCTGTCCGTGGCGCACCTGCACCGCGTGGCCCAGCTGGTGCGCCAGCATGTAGGAGGCCGCGCGCGCATCCGGCACCGCCGTGCCAAGCTGGCTTGCCACGAAGATCACGTTCTCCGACGTGCAGTAGCGCATCAGCGGGTTGCCATCGCCCCCGCCGCAGACATCGGCCATCCGGGTGGTCAGGCGGATCGCGGGCATCGATTGCAGGTCACGCGCCGCCACCTCGGCCACCGGGCGGATCAGGCGGGCCGTTTCGGGCGACAGGGCCTCCATCTGCACGGGCTGGGCCTGCAGGGGGGCGGCAAGGGCCAGGAGAAGCGCGGGAACAAGCTGCCGGATCATGGCCCGACGCTAAGCCGGCGGCGGTCCCGCTGGCAATCGCGAAATCCGCCACGGCCCGGGCCGCGCGGGCGGCAAAACGCCCCTGCCCCGGACGGCCGCCGCACAAGGCGCTTTCGCGCTTGCAGCATCCATGCTACGGGCGGCGCCGATCCCGCATCACGAACGGAGAGCTGACACATGAACATCGACAAGATCCCCGCCGGCAAGAACCCGCCGCAGGACATCAACGTGGTCATCGAGATCACCGGCGGCGCCGCGGGCGGGGCGCCGGTCAAGTACGAGATCGACAAGGAGTCGGGCGCGGTGTTCGTCGACCGCGTGGTGAACACCCCGATGTTCTATCCCTGCAACTACGGCTTCGTGCCGAACACGCTGCACGCGGATGGCGACCCGACCGACGTGCTGGTGCTGTGCGACTTCCCGCTTCAGCCCGGCGTCGTGATCCGCTGCCGTCCCGTGGGCGTGCTGAAGATGGAAGACGATGGCGGCATGGACGACAAGCTGATCGCCGTGCCGGTGGCCAAGGTCGATCCGTTCCAGGCCCATATCAACGACCTGAACGACGTGCCGCAGAAGACCCGCGACCGCATCAAGCACTTCTTCGAGCACTACAAGGATCTGGAAGAGGGCAAGTGGGTCAAGGTCATCGGCTGGGGCGACCGCGCCGAGGCCGAGTCGATCCTGACCACCTCGCTGGCGGCCGTGGCAAAGTAACCCCGCCCGCGCCGGGATTGACGACGCCGCGCCTACGGGCGCGGCGTTTTTCGTTTGAAGGCCCGCGCCCCGTCGATTACCGATGGCGCCGACCGCGACCCCACCGGGAGGCCCGCCATGCTCTACCGCACCGCCAGCGACTGGCTTGCCGCGCCCAACAAGCGGGTGGCGCTGTTCGGCATGTCGGGGCTGGGCAAGACCCATGTCTCGAACATCCTGCGCGACAGCGGGCAGTGGTTCCACTACAGCGTCGATTTCCGCATCGGCACCCGCTACATGGGCGAGCACATCGTCGACAACTTCAAGCGCGAGGCGATGCGCAACCCGTTCCTGCGCGAGCTTCTGATGTCGGACTCGATCTACATCGCGTCGAACATCACCTTCCAGAATCTGGCCCCGCTGTCGACCTATCTGGGCAAGCCCGGCAACCCCGAAAAGGGCGGCATCCCCTTCGAGGAATATGTCCGCCGCCAGCGCCAGCACCACGAGGCCGAAGTGGCGGCAACGCTCGATGCGCTGCATTTCGCGGACAAGGCCGAGGCGATCTACGGCTATCCGCATTTCGTGGCCGACACCTCCGGTTCGCTCTGCGAAGTCGTGGACCCCGAAAACCCCGAGGATCCGGTGCTGAAGCCGCTGTCGTCGAACATCCTGCCGGTGTGGATCCGCGGCACGGACGCCCATGTCGAGGCGCTGGTCGCGCGCTTCTCGAAGGCGCCGAAGCCGATGTACTACACCGAAGGGTTCCTGCGCGGGATCTGGGACGACTACCGCGCCGCGCGCGGCGTGGCCGAGGCGGAAGTGGATCCCGACGACTTCATCCGCTGGGGCTTTCGCCGGCTGCTCGAACATCGCCTGCCGATCTATGCGGCCATCGCGCGGAACTGGGGCGTCACGATCGAGGCCGACGACGTGGCACGGGTCCGCGAGGCCCGCGATTTCGAGCACCTGATCGCACGGGCCTTGCCAGAAGCCGGGCGAGCGGCCATTTAAGCGCGCCTGAACACAGTTACGGAAACACAGCTCCATGCCCATCAAGCTGCCTGCCGACCTGCCCGCCTATGACGTCCTCTCGCGCGAGGGTGTCATGGTCATGGCCGAGGAGCGGGCGGCGCGGCAGGACATTCGTCCCTTGCAGATCGGGCTTCTGAACCTGATGCCGAAAAAGGCCGAGACCGAGACGCAGTTCGCCCGCGTGATCGGCGCGACGCCCCTTCAGATCGAGCTTACGCTGATCCGCATGTCCGAGCACGAGACGCGCAACACCTCGGCCGAGCACATGGAGGCGTTCTACCACCGCTTCCAGGACATCAAGGACCGCCGCTTCGACGGGCTGATCATCACCGGCGCGCCGATCGAGCATCTGGAGTTCGGCCAGGTCACCTATATCGACGAGCTGCACGAGATCTTCGACTGGACGCAGACCCATGTGCATCACACGATGGGGGTCTGCTGGGGTGGCATGGCGATGCTCAACCACTTCCACGGCATCCACAAGGACACCCTGCCGAAAAAGGCCTTCGGCTGCTTCCGGCACCGCAATCTCGCCCCCGCCTCGCCCTATCTGCGGGGCTTCTCGGACGATTTCGTGGTGCCCGTCAGCCGCTGGACCGAGATGCGCCTCTCGGACATCGAGGCAGAGCCCGAGTTGCAGATCCTCATGGCCTCGGACGAGGTGGGCGTCTGCCTGGTGGACGATCCCTGCCACCGGGCGCTCTACATGCTCAATCACCTCGAATACGACTCGACCACGCTCAAGGCCGAGTATGATCGCGATGTCGCGAGCGGGGATACCATCCAGTTGCCGGTGAACTACTTCCCCGGTGACGACCCGACGCGCAGGCCCGAGAACCGGTGGCGAAGCCATGCGCACCTGTTTTATGGCAACTGGATCAATGAGATATATCAGACCACGCCCTTCGACCTCGGAGAAATCGGACAGGCCTGATCCGCGCCGCCGCGCGCTTGTGCTGGGCGCATCCGCGGTCGGGCTGGCGGGCCTGGCCGGTTGCGCCGCATCCACGGAGAGTGACCTGACCCAGGCTGCCACCCGCCCCTCGGGCGATTTCATTACCGTCGAGGGCACCCGCCTGCACTACCAGATCGCCGGGCGCGGCCCGAAGGCCGTCGCCATCCATGGCGCCAGCGGCAACCTGCGCGACTGGACCATCGGCCCCGCGCAGGCGCTTGGCCGGCAGAACACGCTGCTGATGTTCGACCGCCCGGGCCTGGGCTTTTCCGAACGCCCCGCACGCGATGGCGACGATCCCTTCGTGCAGGCGCGGCTGATGCGGCAGGCGGCCGCGCAGCTGGGCTTCGGCGAGGCGATCGTGATGGGCCATTCCTATGGCGGCTCGGTAGCGCTGGCCTGGGCCATCGACGCCCCGGACCGGGTGCCGGGGCTTGTCCTGATCTCGGCCCCCAGCCAGGTCTGGCCGGGCGGCGTGGGGGTGATGTACGGGCTGGCCGGCAATCCCGTCACCGGGCCGCTGGTGTCGCGCATCCTGCCGGCGCTGGCTTCCGACAGCCTGGTGCGCGGCGCGCTCGACCGCATCTTCGCGCCCCAGCGCCCGCCCGAGGGCTATGCCGAGAATGTCGGCGCCGACCTTGCCCTGCGCCCCGCCACGGTGCGCGCGAACGCAGCCGACGTGGGCAATCTCAAGGGCCATCTGCGGCGGATGGTTCCCCGCTACGACCGGCTGAGCATGCCGATCGAGGTGATCCACGGCGATACCGACGGCATCGTGCCCGCCGACATCCACGCGATCCCCTTCGCCCGGGCGATCCCCCAGGCGCGGCTGACCCTGCTCGAAGGCGTGGGCCACATGCCCCACCATGTCGCAACCCCGGTCGTGGCGCAGGCGCTTTCCCGGCTCAACGCCGCGATCTAGTTGCCCTTTCCCCACCCGCGGCCCATAGTCCCCCAACCACCCAGGGGGGGCCTCATGGACAGCCAGCTATTCGCGAAACCCTTTGACGGCGCGATCAGCGCCTTTGCCCGGAGCGGCGCACCCGAAGACGTGCGCACGGCCCTGCGGGGCGCGGACAAGGACGACATCCTCGAACCGACCTATCCCTACCGGCGGGAAATGGATGGCAAGGTCTATGACGCCGAGATGGACGCGCTCCAGGTCGGGCTGGCCCGCGCGCAGCGCTGGATCAACGACACCGGCGCCCGCATCGCCATCGTCTTCGAGGGGCGCGACGCCGCCGGCAAGGGCGGCGTCATCAAGCGCTTCCGCGAGAACCTGAACCCCCGCTCGGCCCATGTGGTCGCCCTGTCCAAACCCTCGGATGTCGAGGCGACGCAATGGTATTTCCAGCGCTACGTCGCCCACATGCCCGCCGCCGGCCAGATGGTGTTCTTCGACCGCTCCTGGTACAACCGCGGCGTCGTCGAGCATGTGTTCGGCTTCTGCACCGACGAAGAGCGCGAACGCTTCTTCGGGCAGGTCAACGGTTTCGAGCAGATGCTGGTCGACGACGGCGTGACCCTCATCAAGATCTGGCTCAACGTGGGCCGCGCCGAACAGCTTCGCCGGTTCCTTGCGCGCGAGAGCGACCCGGTGAAGCAGTGGAAGCTCAGCCGCATCGACATCGACGGGCTGTCGCGCTGGGACGCCTATACCGCCGCCATCCGCGAGACTTACGAGCGCAGCCATTCCGACCACGCGCCCTGGACGGTGATCCGCTCGGACGACAAGAAACGCGCACGGCTGGCCGCGATCCGGCTGGTGCTGCGCCAACTTGCGATCCCCGGCCTCGAGGTCGAGGCGCCCGACAGCGCCATCTGCGGCAGCCCCCGCGCCATGGGGCTTGCCTGAGGCCGACATGGGCGACGACAACGCCTCCCCTCGACGCGGCTATCACCACGGAAACCTGCGCCAGGCGCTGGTCGAGGCCACGCTGGAGCTTGTGGTGGAGAAAGGCCCCCTCGGCTTCACCATCACCGAGGCGGCGCGCCGCGCAGGCGTCAGCCCCGGCGCGCCCTATCGCCATGTGCGCGGCCGCGAGGAGCTGATCGAGGAAGCCGCCCGCCAGGGCTTCGAGATCTTCGCCGACAGCCTGGGCCGCGCCGTCGCCCGCGCCGCGCCCTCGCCCCTGAAGGGGATCGAGGCGGCCGGCCGCGCCTATCTCGCCTTCGCCCGCAGCCATCCGGGCCATTACATAACGATGTTCGAAAGCGGGCTGTCGCCGGCCGCGAACCCCGAGCTCAAGATCGCCGCCGACCGCGCGTTTGCCGTGCTGACCCGCGCGGCCGAGGCGCTGATCGCAAGCCTGCCCCGCGACCGCCGCCCGCCCGCGACCATGGTCAGCCATCACATCTGGGCGCTGGCCCATGGCGTGGTCGAACTGTTCGCCCGCGGCACCCCCGGCCGCACCTCGCCCTTCGAGGCGGAGGAACTGCTGGAAAGCGGCATCGGCATCTACCTGCGCGGGCTCGGCCTGATCCCCCCCGACGCGGCGCGGTGAAAAAATCGCCCGCCCCCTCTTGCGCCACGCCCTCGGCTTTCCATCTATGTAAATGTAATTCACATTCACATCGAAAGGACCGGACATGCACAGGATTACCCGCTGGTTCTCGGACGCCGAGGCGTGGCTCGACGCGCGCGGCAAGGGAGCCTGGATCGCCGCCATGGTGATCGCCTTCATCGCCTTCTGGCCGATCGGCCTCGCCCTTCTCGCCTACATGTTCTGGAGCAACCGCATGACCTGTTCAGCCCGCAGATGGTCCCATACCGGCGCCCGCTTTCGCAGCTCCGGCAACTCCGCCTTCGACGCCTATCGCGACGACACGCTGAAGCGTCTCGAGGACGAGCAGAACGCCTTCCAGTCCTTCCTGGAGCGGCTGCGCCGGGCCAAGGACCAGGCCGAGTTCGACCAGTTCATGGACGACGCCAAGCGCCGCGGCGAAGGCCGGCCCGAGGAAAGCCCCGCCTGACGCGGACGAAATCCGCGCCTCCGCCCGTCGCGGGGGCGCCCTTCCCCTTGAGAAAGATCCGCCCCATGCCCACACTCTCCCCCATGGACAGCTGGACCGACCTTCCCCATCCCGAGCATGACCGCCAGTTCTACGCCGGCGTGCCCGCGAAGCGCGCCGCCGCCTGGGTGATCGACGCGCTCGTGATCCTGGTCGCGGCCGCCGCCGTCACCCTGGTCTTCGGCGTGCTGACGCTGGGCTTCGGGCTGATGCTGTTCCCCTTCATCCTGTTCGGCGCGAGCTTTCTCTACCGCACCCTCACCATCGCCGCGTCGTCGGCCACATGGGGCATGATGCTGATGGGGATCGAGTTCCGCGACCGCCGCGGCCACCGGCTCGACCTGGTGACGGCGGCGCTGCACACGGGCCTCTTCCTGTTCCTGATGGCCAGCGTCATAGGCTGGATCGCAACCGTCGCGGCGATGCTGCTGACGCGCTACAACCAGGGCGTTCCCGACCTTTTGCTGGGCACCACGGCAATCAATCGCCCGCTCGATTGAGCGTTGGACAAGACCCGGACCCGCTGCTAGCTTTTTTCCGGAGTACGGGTTTGCAGGTACGATGCGTCACAGTCTTCCGCAGTCACCGCAGTTCTATGTCACTGCACCGCAGCCCTGCCCGTATCTGGACGGGCGGGTCGAACGAAAGCTGTTCACGGCGCTTCAGGGCAGCAATGCCGACTCGCTGAACGACGTGCTCTCGCACCAGGGCTTCCGCCGTTCGCAGAACGTGCTCTACCGCCCCTCCTGCGCCGATTGCGCGGCCTGCCTTTCGGCGCGGATCGTGGTCCGCGACTTCACCCCGGGCCGCTCGATGCGCAGGATCCTCAGGCGCAACGCCGATCTCCACCGCGAGGCGACGACCCCCTGGGCCAGCGAGGAACAGTTCGCGCTGTTCCGCCGCTATCTCGGCAGCCGTCACTCCGACGGCGGCATGGCCGACATGGACGTCTACGAATACGCCGCCATGGTCGAGGAAACCCCGGTGCGAAGCCGGGTCGTCGAATACTACCGCCCCGGCCCCGAGGGGCGCATCCTGACCGCGGTCTGCCTGACCGACGTGCTGTCGGACGGGCTCTCGATGGTCTATTCCTTCTTCGACCCCGACCTCGCCGACCGCTCGCTCGGCACCTATGTCATCCTCGACCATATCCGAATCGCACTGGAGGCGGGGCTCGAGCATGTCTATCTCGGCTACTGGGTGCCGGGCTCGCGCAAGATGGACTACAAGGCGCGCTTCAAGCCGCTCGAGATCTACCGCGCCGGCCACTGGCAGCGCCTCGACAGCGACACGGAACTGCGCCTCAACACCCACCCGCTGGGCAACGACCCCATCGCCGAACAGGTCGCCGCGATCTACCTGCCCGACGCCGAGTGACCCCCGGGGGAACGCGCGGCACCCCCATCTTCCACTTTCGCCAAATATCCCCGCCGGAGGCATCCGCCCCTGCCACAGCCGCGCGGCCCGCGAGTTAGGCGTTGACCCCTCGGGGCGCGAAAGTGCATACCACCGCAGATATCGAAAGCGCCCCCGCGCGGCCCGCGCGAGCCCGGGGCAGGACAGACGCGAACGGCATCCTCGCAACCGGCCGCCGCGCGATTTGGGGGAGCAGTGCTCGCAGGTCTTTCGCAGCTGACGCGCGCCATCATCGCGGTGAACCGGCTTGTCGGGGGCGTCTTCGCCTGGCTGTCGCTCGGCATCGTGGTGGTGTGCTTCTGGGTCGTGGTCGAGCGCTACCTGTTCGGCAACACCCGGCTCTGGATGCAGGATCTCTATGTCTGGCTGAACGGCGCGATGTTCACCGCCGTGGCGGGCTACGCGCTCTTCCATGACAGCCATGTGCGGGTGGATATCTTCTACCGCTCCGCCTCCGTGCGGAAGAAGGCCCTTGCCGACCTGGTCGGAACGCTCGTGTTCCTGCTGCCCTTCGCGGTGATCGTCTTCGTCTACTGCCTGCCCTTCGTCGAGCGCTCCTGGCGGCTCTCCGAGGGTTCGGCCAATATCGGCGGCATGCCGGGGCTCTACATCCTCAAGAGCTTCATCCTCGTCTTTGCCGTGCTGATCGCGCTCCAGGGCGTGGCGATGCTGGCGCGTTCGGTGCTGATCCTGCGGGGACGCGAGGATCTGGTGCCCGACACCTACCGCTACAACACCGGCACGGAGTAGCCCGCCATGGATCCTGTCCTGATCGGCGAGATCCTCGCCGGCGCCATGTTCTTCGGCGTGATCGGCATGCTCATGCTGGGCTATCCGGTCGCCTTCACCCTGGCCGGCACCTCGCTTCTGTTCGCGCTTCTCGGCATCTGGCTGGACGTGTTCGACCCCTCGAACCTGGCGGCGCTCGCTGGCCGCTACACCGGCTTCATGACCAACGAGGTGCTGGTCGCGGTGCCGCTCTTCATCTTCATGGGCGTGATGCTGGAACGCTCGCGCATCGCCGAGCAGCTGCTCGCCACCATGGGCAAGCTGTTCGGCGATCTGCGCGGCGGGCTTGGCATCTCGGTCATCCTGGTGGGCGCACTGCTCGCCGCCTCCACGGGCGTGGTCGGCGCGACGGTGGTGACCATGGGCCTGATCTCGCTGCCCGCGATGCTGCGCGCGGGCTATGACCCGAAGCTTGCCACCGGCGTGATCTGCGCCAGCGGCACGCTGGGCCAGATCATCCCGCCCTCGACGGTGCTGATCTTCATGGGCGACATGCTGGCCGGCATCAACGCGCAGGTGCAGATGGCCAAGGGCAATTTCGCGCCCACCCCGGTCTCTGTCGGGGATCTCTTCGCGGGCGCCTTCCTGCCGGGGCTGATGCTGGTCGCGATCTATGTCCTGTTCATGGTGTTCAAGGCCATCGTCCACCCCGAGACCTGCCCGGCGACGCCGGTGCCGGCAGACGAGCGCCGGCACCTGTGGAAAGAGGTCATCACCGCCCTGGTGCCGCCGCTTCTGCTGATCGTCACCGTGCTGGGTTCGATCCTGAGCGGCATCGCCACCGCGACCGAGGCGGCGTCCGTGGGCGCCGTGGGCGCGACCCTGCTGGCGGCGCTGCGCTGGCGGCTGTCCTTCACGGTGCTGCGCGAGGTGGTCAGGCAGACCGCGATCATCACCTCGATGGTGTTCATCATCCTCTTCGGCGCGTCGGTCTTTTCCATCGTGTTCCGGCAGATGGGCGGCGACAACCTGGTGCACGAGTTCCTGTCCGGCCTGCCCGGGGGGGCGATCGGCGCGATGATCGTGGTCATGCTGATCATGTTCGTGCTGGGCTTCATCCTCGACACCTTCGAGATCATCTTCATCGTGATCCCGATCACCGCGCCCGTGCTGCTGGCGCTGGGGCTCGATCCGATCTGGGTCGGCGTGATGGTGGGCGTGAACCTTCAGACCAGCTTCCTGACCCCGCCCTTCGGCTTTGCGCTGTTCTACCTGCGGGGTGTTGCACCGGATGCGGTCACGACCGGCATGATCTACAAGGGGGCGATCCCCTTCGTGGCTCTGCAGATCCTGGCGATCGCGATCCTGTTCGTCTTTCCCGGCATCGTCACCTGGCTGCCCGGCGTGCTGCGCTAGGTCAGGACAGGCCAGAAAAGGAAAGGGCCCGGCGCTGTACGCCGGGCCCTGCGCGTCTCAGGGAACGAAACGCTGGCGGGCCAGGATGTAGCCCAGATCCGCGCTCTCGGTCTTGGAACGCAGGACATTCAGCGCACCGACCCAGTTTTGCGCCGTGCGGCGGGTCAGGTCGTCATCGCTGGCCAGCAGTTCCTGCATGATCTCGTTCGCGGCGTTCGCGCCCGCTTCGACGATGTCGTCCGGGAACGAGGCGTGGGTGATGACCTCGTGCTGGTTCACCAGCGTCGCCAGCGCGCGCGGGTCGTTGGCGGCGAAGTCCGACGCGACCTGGTCGTATTCCGCCTGGCAGACATCGCGGATGATCGCCTGGATGTTGGTCGGCAGTTCCTGGTACTTCGCCTTGTCCACCACCAGTTCGGTCGCAAGCCCCGGCTCGGCGAAGGACGAGGTGTAGTAATGCTTGCAAACCTGGTAGAAGCCGAGCGCCAGGTCGTTGTAGGGGCCGACGAATTCGGCCGCGTCCAGCGCGCCGGTCTGCAACGCCTGGAAGATCTCGCCCGCGGCAAGGTTCGTGACGCTTGCGCCGATGCGCTGCCAGACCTGCCCGCCCAGCCCCGGCGTGCGGAAGCGCAGGCCCTGCACGTCGGCGATGCCGGTGATCTCGTTCTTGAACCAGCCGCCGGCCTGGGTGCCGGTGTCGCCCGACAGGAAGCCCTGCAGGCCGAACTGGTCATAGATCTCGTCCCACAGTTCCTGCCCGCCCATGTAGCGCACCCAGGCGGCATGCTCGCGGCTGGTCATGCCGAAGGGCACGCCGGTGAAGAAGGACAGGCCCACGGACTTGTTCTGCCAGTAATACGCGGCGCCGTGGCTCATCTCGGCCGAGCCGTCGATCACGGCATCCAGCGCCTGGAGCGGCGGCACCATCTCGCCCGCCGAAAAGACCTGCACGGTCAGCTGGCCATCGGTCGCGGCCGTGATCTTGTCTGCCAGTCGCTGCGCGCCGACGCCGAGGCCGGGGAAGTTGCGCGGCCAGGTGGTGACCATGCGCCAGGTGATGTTGCCCTGCGCGATTGCGGGCGCGGCAAGCCCCGTGGCGGCTGCGGTGGTACCAAGGGCCGAGGCCCGCAAGAAGGATCGGCGATCCATGTTTCACTCCCGATTTGTTGTTCCCGCCCAGGTTTCCCGTCGGCGATGCGCCGACAGACTAGCGACCTGATCTGGGGTTGCAAACACCTGTTCGCGGATCTCGTGGCGGCCCGCTTGGCGATTGCGCCCGCGCGGCCGGCACAGCTATCGTGGTCCGCGCGAAGGAGAGCGGGATGCACGATCACCACCACCACGACCATGGCGACGACGACCACGACAACCACATGGACCCGATGACCGCGCGGGTGCGCGCGCTCGAGACGATCCTGACGCAGAAGGGGCTTGTGGACCCGGCAGCACTGGATGCGATCATCGAGACGGTGGAGACGAGGATCGGGCCCCGCAACGGCGCCCGCGTGGTCGCCCGCGCCTGGACCGATCCCGACTTCGCCGCGCGGCTGCGGGACGACGCGACCTCGGCGGTGGCCGAGATGGGCTATGGCGGGCGGCAGGGCGAGCATCTGCAGGCGGTGTTCAACTCGGATGACGAGCACAACCTGGTCGTCTGCACGCTCTGTTCCTGCTACCCGTGGCTGGTGCTGGGCCTGCCCCCCGTGTGGTACAAGTCACCCCCCTACCGCGCGCGTGCGGTGCGCGATCCGCGCGGCGTGCTGGCCGAGTTCGGCGTGATCCTGCCCGACACCACCCGCATCCGCGTCTGGGACAGTACGGCCGAGTTGCGCTATATCGTGGTGCCGCAACGGCCCGCAGGCACCGACGGCATGGACGCCGAGGCGCTGGCGGAGCTTGTCACCCGCGACAGCATGATCGGCTGCGGCCTTGCCCAGGGACCCGGCACATGAACGGCCCGCAGGATCTGGGCGGGCGCGACGGCTTCGGGCCCGTGTCGCCCGAGACGCGCGAGCCGCTGTTCCATGCCGACTGGGAGAAGCGCGCGCTGGCGCTGACACTGGCCGCCGGCGCGCTGGGGCACTGGACCCTCGACGAATCCCGCCATGCCCGCGAGAGCCTGCCGCCGCTGACCTATTACGGGTCGAGCTATTACGAGATCTGGATCCGCGCGCTGGAAATCCTGCTCCAGCGCCACGGCGAGGTCGGCGCCGACGAACTGGCCGCGGGCCACATGCTGCGCGCAGGGCTGCGCCCCGAGCGGCGGCTTCAGGCGGCGCAGGTGGCCCCCGTGATGGCGCGGGGCGGTCCGGTGGATCGCCCCGTCCGGACCCCTGCCCGCTTTGCCCCCGGCGATACCGTGCGCACCCGCAACCACCAGCCCCGGGGCCACACCCGCCTGCCCGGCTATGCGCGTGAAAAGACCGGCGTGATCGAGGCGGTGCGCGGCGTGCATGTCTATCCCGACAGCCACGCCCATGGCCGCGGCGAGGATCCGCACTGGCTTTATACCGTGGCCTTCGACGGCCGCACGCTGTGGGGGGATGCGGCGGCCCCGGGCCTGACCGTCTCGATCGACGCATGGGAGCCCTATCTTGAACCGGCCTGACACCCCCGCCTTCGACGCGCCCTGGCAGGCGCAGGCCTTCGCGCTGGCCGTCGCGCTCGAGGAACGCGGGCTTTTCAGCTGGGCGGAATGGACCGCCGGACTTTCGGTGCGCCTGAACGGGCCCGATGCGGCGTCGGATGGCAGCGACTATTACGACCACTGGCTCGCCAATCTCGAGGCGCTGCTGGCCGAACGCGGCGCCGCCCTACCTGCCGAGGTGGCCCGCACCGCCGCCGCTTGGGTCCGGGCGGCGCATGCCACCCCGCATGGGCGGCCGATCCTGCTGGAAAACGACCCGGAGCATCCCGGTTGAGGCGGCGCCCTGCCGAAAACTGCGCCGCCCCGCCAGCTTTTGTAATTTTATGGCTTTACATCGCCCTTCCGAGACATAAAAACCCGGCATAGCCTGTTGACCCCGGCGATCGCCGCGCCTAAACAAGACGCATGGACATGATCGTCGTACTTATCGGAACGCGCGGGCCCCGGATGAGGTGAACCTCACCCGGCACTTCCCGCGCACAGGCCCCTCCACCGGGGCTTTTTTTATGCCCGGATGGGCGCATCAACCGGGGGAATTCCCCCAGCAGAGACGGAGAGAAGGCATGGCACGGCAGATGACCGGCGCGCAGATGGTGGTTCAGGCCCTGAAGGATCAGGGCGTGGACACCGTATTCGGATATCCCGGCGGCGCCGTCCTTCCGATCTATGACGAGATCTTCCAGCAGAACGATATCCGCCACGTCCTTGTGCGCCACGAACAGGGCGCGACCCACGCGGCCGAAGGCTATGCGCGGGCGACCGGCAAGCCGGGCGTCGTGCTGGTGACATCGGGCCCCGGCGCGACCAACGCCGTCACGGGGATGACCGACGCGCTGATGGATTCGATCCCGATGGTGGTGCTGACCGGCCAGGTTCCCACCTTCATGATCGGCAACGACGCCTTCCAGGAGGCGGACACGGTGGGCATCACGCGCCCCTGCACCAAGCACAACTGGCTGGTGAAGGACACCGACCGCCTGTCCGAGACGATCCACCAGGCGTTTCATGTGGCGACCTCGGGCCGGCCCGGCCCCGTGCTGATCGACATTCCCAAGGACGTGCAGTTCGCGACCGGCACCTATACCCCGCCGGCCAAGGCGCGCACGAACCACTACCAGCCGCAGGTCAAGGGCGACATCGACCGCATCACCCTGGCCGTCGAGGCGCTGGAGCGGGCCGAGCGCCCGATCCTCTATACCGGGGGCGGCGTCATCAATTCGGGCCCGGGCGCCAGCCAGCTGCTGCGCGAACTGGCGAAGGAGACGAACTTCCCCGTCACCTCGACCCTGATGGGGCTGGGCGCATACCCCGCCTCGGGGCAGAACTGGCTGGGGATGCTGGGGATGCACGGCACCTACGAGGCGAACTGGACGATGCATGACTGCGATTTCATGCTCTGCATCGGCGCGCGCTTCGACGACCGGATCACCGGGCGCACGGACGCCTTCAGCCCCCGCTCGTTCAAGGTGCATATCGACATCGACCCCTCGTCGATCAACAAGAACATCCATGTGGACATCCCCATCGTGGGGGATGTGGGTCATGTCCTCGAGGACATGCTCAAGATCTGGAAGGCGCGCGGGCGCAAGACCAACTCGGCCGCCGTGGCGAAGTGGTGGGAACAGATCGAGAAGTGGCGCGCGGTGAAGTCGCTCAGCTACAAGAACTCCAAGACCACCATCAAGCCGCAATACGCGCTGGAACGGTTGGAGGCGCTGACCAAGGGCCGCGACCGCTACATCACCACCGAAGTGGGCCAGCACCAGATGTGGGCCGCGCAGTTCCTGGGTTTCGACGAACCGAACCGCTGGATGACTTCCGGTGGCCTCGGCACCATGGGCTACGGCCTGCCGGCATCGGTCGGCGTGCAGATCGCGCACCCGGACGCGCTGGTGATCAACGTCGCGGGCGAGGCGTCCTGGCTGATGAACATGCAGGAGATGGGCACCGCCGTGCAGTACCGCGCGCCGGTCAAGCAGTTCATCCTGAACAACGAACGCCTGGGCATGGTGCGCCAGTGGCAGCAGCTTCTGCATGGCGAGCGCTATTCCCACAGCTGGTCGGAATCGCTGCCCGATTTCGTCAAGCTGGCGGAGGCCTTCGGCTGCAAGGGCATCATCTGCTCGGATCCGGCCAAGCTCGATGACGCGATCATGGAGATGCTGGAATATGACGGGCCGGTGATCTTCGATTGCCTGGTCGAGAAGCACGAGAACTGCTTCCCGATGATCCCGTCGGGCAAGGCCCATAACGAGATGCTGCTGGGCGATGCCTCGACCGAGGATGCAATCGACGCCGGCGGCGCGGTCCTGGTTTAAGATCGGATCGCAATAGAATGGAGCCGTTCATCTTTTTCAGCTATGGCCTGACAAAGAGCGGCTCCACCCTCGCCTTTCAGCTGGCCCGCGCCGCATTGGAACGGGCCGGCTTTCCCCAACCGGTGCCGGTGGTCCCGGGGCTGGTCGTCTCGCGCAGCATCAACGCGATCGAGCATGTGAGCGAGGCGCAGGCCGAGGCGCTGCTGGATGCCGTGCGCAGGCTCGGGCATCCGGTGGTGCTCAAGACGCATACCCGCCCCGATCCCGCGGTCGCGCGGCTGATCGAAGCCGGTCACGCCCGCGCCCACGCGATCCTGCGCGATCCGCGCGACGTGGCCCTGTCGATGCTCGATCATGGCCGACGCTCGCGGGCAAACGGAAAGCCCGCCTTTTCCGAGATAGGCACCCTCGCGGATGCGGTGGCGGGGATCGACAACCAGCTCGTCACCGCCGCCGCCTGGATGGCGTTGCCGGGAGTCAGGCGGCTGACCTATGACCGCCTCGCCTTCGACACAGGTGCAGCGGCGGCCGATATCCTGGACCACCTGGGGCTTGCGGGCGACCCGCGCACAATCGCGACCGAGGTGCTGGAGTCCTGCTTCACCCAGTTCAACAAGGGCGTGCGGGATCGACATCTGGAAGAGATGGACGCGGCGACAAGTGCTTCCCTTGCAGCACGTTACGCAGCTTTCCTCGCGCTTCTGGCGGAAAGCACCGATCCCCCCCGCTCAGCCCCCCTTCATGCGCCGGTGGACATTCCGGCGCGCCAGACGTAATCCCAAGACACGCAAAGCACAGGCAGACCGATGAACGCACTCGCCATCAAGAAGGGCTCGAACAAGAAGAGCGCCTACAACCTGCGCAGCCCGCTGGACGAGCGGGAAGAGACGCATACGCTTTCGATCCTCGTGGACAACGAATCCGGTGTCCTTGCCCGGGTGATCGGGTTGTTCTCGGGGCGCGGCTACAACATCGACAGCCTGACCGTCGCCGAGGTGGACCATGCCGGCCACCGCTCGCGCATCACCATCGTCACCACCGGCACGCCCGCGGTGATCGAACAGATCAAGGCGCAGCTGGAACGCATGGTGCCCGTGCACAACGTCCACGACCTGACCGTCGAAGGCGCCTTCGTGGGCCGGGAGCTTGCGCTGATCAAGGTGGCGGGCGTGGGCGAGCACCGGGTCGAGGCGCTGCGCCTGTCGGACGTGTTCCGCGCCAGCGTGGTCGACTCGACGCTGGAAAGCTTCATCTTCGAGCTGACCGGCACCCCCGAGAAGATCGAAGCCTTCATCGACCTGATGCGCCCGCTGGGGCTGGTCGAGGTGGGGCGCACCGGGGTTGCGGCGCTGGCGCGCGGCCCGAAGGGCTGACCGCTTTCAGACCGACCATTCCGCGAAGCGCCCCCCGGTCAGGCCGCGCAGGCGGCCCGTGTCGCCAGCCACCGCGTCGCGGATGCGGGCGGCAAGATCAGGCGGGATTGCCGCCGCGGGTGCAGGTTGCGCGATTGCCCGCCTGAGACCGGTCTTCACCCCTTCCGGCAGATGCCGCCGCAACGCTTGGCCCGCCTTTCCATCCCGCATGGACCAGAACCAGCCCGGCATCGCTGCCACAGACGCCGCGCGGTTCCCATGGGCGGCCCGCGCCTCGGGCCAGTCGTCGGCGACGCCCAGAAACCCTGCAAGCGCGGTCAGCATGCCGCGCGGGTCGGCCTCCAGCGTGGCGAGATGCAGCGCCGATATCGGGAACACCGCCAGATACGCCTCAAGCTGGCGGGCATAGAGACTGGCATCGACCAGCCGGGCGAATGCGTCCGGCGGCAGGGGACCGGGGGCAAGCCGCCCCATCGCGCGCAGGTGGCGGTATTCGGACAGGGCGCGGGCCACCGGGTCGCGCAGTATGTAGATCAGGCGCACATCGGGCAGCAGCGCGGCGATGCGTTCGGGCGTGCCGGGAAAGACCAGGCGCTTGGCGTAGTTGGGCGACACCTCGCCGCGCTTGAGGTCCCCGGGCGGGAACTGGCGCGCATACCAGTCGAGGCCCCGCCCCCGCGCCTTCGCGGGCAGGAAGAACTCCGTCTCCTTCAGCCGCGCCATGCCGATGCCGGGATGGGCGGCCAGGCGGTGATGCAGGGCGGTGGTTCCGGCCTTCATCGCGCCGATGACGATGAAATCCGGCAGGCGGTTGGGGTGGGTCACTCGGGGGCGCTCCGGCAGGTGATCCCTCGGTAGCGGCGGGCCGGTTAGCGAGCGGTTAACCGCAAGAAAAATGGGGGACGGCGGACCGTCCCCCAGTTTCGCATTTCAGGCTCTCTTCATTCCCGCTCGGTATCTTGCCTGCGGCCTGAACGCTGCCCCTCCGCCCGCAGGCAGGCGCGCGGAGGGTAGTTCGCTTAGCTACACCCCGACGTCCCGCCACAGGTGTTGCACTTCATGCAGGTGCCGTTGCGCACCAGGGTGAAGTTGCCGCACTCGCCGCAGGGATCGCCCTCGTAGCCCTGCATCCGGGCCTTGGTCCGCTGGTCCATCACCGTGGCGCTCATCGCCTCGATGGTTGTGACCGAGGCCGAGGCGTCCGTCTGAAGCCCGGTGGTCAGCGCCGCGGTCGCCCCGCCCTGGAGCACCAGCAGTTCCTGCGGCAGGCGCTTGCGCAGATACCCCGTCGAGGAGACATGGCGGATCATGTCGATCGAGGCCTGGGCCACGTCCTGTTCCACCTTGCCGATGTTGGACTTGCCCTCTTCCTCGCCGCGGCCCAGCTCGTCAAAGCCGGTGCCCTGCGGGGCGACATGGGCCAGATCCGTGCGGTCGAGATAGCTGACCGCCAGTTCGCGGAAGATGTAGTCCAGGATCGAGGTCGCGTTCTTGATCGAGTCGTTGCCCTGCACCATCCCGGCCGGTTCGAACCGGGTGAAGGTGAAGGCCTCGACGAACTCCTCGAGCGGCACGCCATATTGCAGGCCCACCGACACCGCGATGGCGAAGTTGTTCATCATCGCGCGGAAGGCGGCGCCTTCCTTGTGCATGTCGATGAAGATCTCGCCCAGCTTGCCATCGGCATATTCGCCGGTCCGCAGATAGACCTTGTGCCCGCCGACGATCGCCTTCTGGGTATAGCCCTTGCGGCGCTCGGGCAGCTTCTGGCGGCTGGAGCGGTGCACCTCCTTGACGATGATCTTCTCGATGATCTTCTCGGCCAGGACCTGCGCCCGCTCGGCCTGCGGGGCCGCGACCAGCGCCTCTTCCAGATCCTCGTCTTCCTCCTCGTCGATCAGCGCGGCCGACAGCGGCTGGCTCAGCTTGGAGCCGTCGCGGTAGAGCGCGTTCGCCTTGGTGCCCAGCGACCAGCTGAGCTCGTAGGCGGCCTTGCAGTCCTCGACTGTGGCGTCGTTGGGCATGTTGATCGTCTTGGAGATGGCGCCCGAGATGAAGCTCTGCGCCGCCGCCATCATGTGGATGTGGCTTTCCACGCTCAGGTAGCGCTTGCCCAGCTTGCCGCAGGGGTTGGCGCAGTCGAAGACCGAGTAGTGCTCGGGCTTGAGATGCGGCGCGCCCTCCAGCGTCATGGTCCCGCAGACATGGGCGTTGGCGGCATCGATCTGCGCCTTGCTGTAGCCCAGGTGCCGCAGCAGGTCGAAGCTTGGGTCGTTCAGTTTTTCCGACGGGATGCCAAGCACCTGCGTGCAGAACTTCTCGCCCAGGGTCCACTGGTTGAACACGAAGCGGATGTCGAAGGCCGTGGGCAGCGCCGCCTCGATCTTGGCGATTTCCTCGGCCCCGAAGCCGTGCCCGATCAGCGAGGTCGGGTTGATGTCGGGCGCATTGCCCAGCGTGCCGTGACCCACGGCATAGGCCACGATCTCCTCGACCTGCGCCGAGCTGTAGCCAAGCTTGGTCAACGCGCCGGGCACCGAGTGGTTGATGATCTTGAAGTAGCCGCCGCCCGCCAGCTTCTTGAACTTCACCAGCGCGAAGTCGGGTTCGATCCCGGTGGTGTCGCAATCCATCACCAGCCCGATCGTGCCGGTGGGCGCGATCACGGTGGCCTGCGCGTTGCGATAGCCATGCGCCTCACCAAGGCTCAGCGCCTCGTCCCAGACCGCGTGGGCCAGGTTCAGAAGCCGCCCGTCGGGGCAGTTGTCATGGTCGAGCGCGACCGGCAGCACCGCCAGCCCCTCGTAGCCGGAGGTTTCGCCATAGGCGGCGCGGCGGTGGTTGCGCATGACCCGCAGCATGTGCTCGGCGTTCTTGGCGTAGCCCGGGAACGGCCCAAGCTCCTTGGCCATCTCGGCCGAGGTGGCGTAGCAGACGCCGGTCATGATCGCGGTCAGCGCCCCGCAAAGCGCGCGCCCCTCGTCCGAGTCGTAGCCGTAGCCCATGTTCATCAAGAGCCCGCCGATATTGGCGTAGCCAAGGCCGGTGGTACGGAAGCGGTAGCTGAGTTCGGCAATGGCCGGGCTCGGGAACTGCGCCATCAGGACCGAGATTTCCAGCGTGACCATCCACAGCCGGGTGGCGTGGACATAGCCCTCGACGTCGAACTGGCCGTCCCGGAGGAAGGTCAGCAGGTTCATCGAGGCCAGGTTGCAGGCCGTGTCGTCAAGGAACATGTATTCCGAGCAGGGGTTCGAGCCCCGGATCGGGCCATCCGCCGGGCAGGTGTGCCAGGAGTTGATGGTATCGTGGAACTGGATGCCGGGATCGGCGCAGGCCCAGGCGGCATGGCCGATCTGGTCCCACAACTCGCGGGCCTTCACGGTGCGTGCGACCTTGCCGTCGGTGCGGCGGATCAGTTCCCAGTCGGCGTCCTCGCGCACGGCGCGCAGGAAGGCGTCGGTCACCCGGACAGAATTGTTCGAATTCTGCCCGGAGACCGTCAGGTAGGCATCCGAGTCCCAGTCGGTGTCGTAGGTCGGGAACTCGATCGAGGTATAGCCCTGCTCTGCGTACTGGAGGATACGCTTCACATAGGTATCCGGGATCATCGATTTCTTGGCAGCCTTGATCGCCGCCTTCAGCCCGGGATTCTTTTTGGGATCAAAGGCATCGGTCTCTGCGCCATCCCAGGAGCGGATCGCCCCGAAGATGTCGTTGAGCCGCGCTTCGTGGAGTTTCGAGCCGGCGACGAGGGAGGCGACCTTCTGCTCCTCGATCACCTTCCAGTTGATGAACTCCTCGATATCCGGGTGATCCATGTCGCAGATCACCATCTTCGCTGCCCGACGGGTTGTCCCGCCTGATTTGATCGCGCCAGCGGCGCGATCGCCTATCTTCAGGAAGCTCATCAGCCCCGACGACTTGCCGCCGCCGCCCAGCCGCTCGCCCTCGCCGCGCAGCGACGAGAAGTTGGTGCCGGTGCCCGAGCCGTACTTGAAAAGCCGCGCCTCGCGGGTCCACAGGTCCATGATGCCGCCGTCATTCACCAGGTCGTCGCTGACGGACTGGATGAAGCAGGCATGCGGCTGCGGATGCTCGTAGGCCGAGGTCGACTTGGTCAGCTTGCCGGTCTGGTAATCGACGTAGAAATGGCCCTGGCTCGGGCCGTCGATGCCATAGGCCCAATGAAGCCCGGTGTTGAACCACTGCGGGCTGTTCGGCGCGGCCATCTGGGTGGCCAGCATGTAGCGCATCTCGTCGTAATAGGCGCGGGCGTCGGACTCGGTCGAGAAGTAGCCGCCCTTCCAGCCCCAATAGGCCCAGGCGCCTGCCAGCCGGTCGAAGACCTGGCGCGCGTCGACTTCGCCGCCGTAGCGCTGGTCCTCGGGCAGTTGCTCCAGCGCCGCCTCGTCCGGGACCGAGCGCTGGAGGAAGGCGGGGACGCCCTTTTCCTTTACGCGCTTGGTGACGGCCGGCACGCCCGCCTTGCGGAAATATTTCTGGGCCAGCACGTCGGCCGCGACCTGCGACCACTTCTCCGGCACCGAGATGCCGGTCAGGGAGAAGACGACAGAGCCATCGGGATTGCGGATCTCGGAAGCGGTCTGCTTCCAGGCGATCGCCCCATAGGCCCCGGTGTCGTCGGTCGTGTACTTGCGCTCAATCTTCATTGTCGTCTGCCCCTGAGTTAGACGCATTGTTATTTCGTCAGCCGAACGGATGGACCGCCGACCGGGGGCGCGGCATGCTATGCCGTGCCGATGTCTGATGTTTCGGAAGAGCCTGCCAACGCTACATCTGGTGGTTCGCCGCTCTGGTTCACACAAGGTCGTTCAGAGAGGCCCGCTTATCAAGCAGTATTTTTGCCCGAAACACTAGAAAATGTAGTTGACGGAGTTTTACCCCCCATAGGTGGGGTCGCGCTGTGGATCATGGGGATAAGCGGCGCAAGCGGGGCACCGACGCGCATTGATGCAGCGCGGCTTTTCGCTTGTGGCTCAAAGGCTTGGCGCGACGCGTCACAGCGCCGTCACAAACCCCGGCGCGCCTGTGGGTAAGCGCCGCTTCGGGCCTGGGGTCGGTGGAAAACATGGCCCGCCCAGATTCGGACGGGCCACAGAATGTGCCCTCAAAGACACCTCAGAGCGGCGCGATCTCCAGCTCCAGCCGCTGCCGGTAGGGCCGGTCGGGCGTGGCGATCATCGAGGGCCATTCGGGATGGTTCAGGCTGTCGGGGAAATGCTGCGCCTCGAGGCAGAGGCCGCCGAAGGGGCCATAGATCACGCCATCATGGCCCGGCACCGCGATCTGCATGGGCTGCGCGGTGAAAAGCTGGATCCCCGGCTCTTCGGTCCAGACCCGCAGGCGCAGACCGGTGAGGTCCGATTCGAGCACCGCCGCCGGCGCCTTCGGGTCGCGACCCTCATCCAGCACCAGGTTGTGGTCCGCGCCGATCCGGCCGGGATCCACCGCCCCCACCTCGGCCATCTGGCGGAAGTCGAGCTGCGTGCCCGCGACCGGCGCGATCTCTCCCGTCGGGATCAGGGTCGCGTCCACCGGCGTGTAGCGGCTGGCCGCGATCTGCAAACGATGCCGCAGGATGTCGCCCGCGCCGTTCAGGTTGTAGTAGTTGTGCTGGGCCAGGTTGATCGGCGTGGGCCGGTCGGGATGGCCCGTCATCTCGCAGGTGAGCCGCGCGCCTTTCAGCGAAAAACGCACCTCGAAATCGACGGCGCCGGGATAGCCCATCTCGCCGTCGGGGCTGTGGTAGTGGAGGATCACCGCGTCCGGCCCGTCGCTGGCCATTTCCCAGATCCGCTTGCCAAGCCCCACGGGGCCGCCATGCAGGTGGTTCGGCCCGTTGTTGACAGGCAACTGGTAGGTCCGCCCGTCGAGGCTGAAGCGCCCGGCGGCAGTGCGGTTCGCCACGCGGCCCGCGATGATGCCGAAGGACTTGGAATGTTCGGGGTATGGGGCGAATTTCTCGAAGCCCAGCACGCAGGGCACCGCCCTGCCCCCGGCCTCTACCCGC
Source organism: Halovulum dunhuangense (assembly GCF_013093415.1). Lineage (NCBI taxonomy): Bacteria > Pseudomonadati > Pseudomonadota > Alphaproteobacteria > Rhodobacterales > Paracoccaceae > Halovulum > Halovulum dunhuangense. Next base: position 1,781,980 of record NZ_JABFBC010000001.1, on the reverse strand, counting down.
CAGTCGCGGATGACGCAGCCGTAATTCATGATCGCGATACGGGCCTGCCCTGAATCGAGCACGGCCTCCTCCACGCTCGCGCCCTCGTGTGCGCCGATGCTGCGGATGCGGGTCATTGGCCGGCGATCCCCCGGATCTGCGCCAGAAGCGCCGGTTTCACGCGCAGCCCTTCGGCTGCTGCGCGGGCGCGGGCGTCGAGCCGGCGCATCCCCGGCAGCCGCGCCCCGTCAAGGCTGTCATATTTGCCCACCAGCGTCGCCATCCGCGCGGCGAAACTGCCGCCCGACAGCAGCTCGGGGTCAAGCGCGATGATGCTCTGGCCCAGGTCGGGGGGCGCGCCTTCGGCGTCGAAAAGGCTCGACGCCTCGGAGCCGAGTGCCGCCCCGGCTAGGCAGGCGGACATCACCTCGACCATCAGCGCGAGTGCTGCACCCTTGGCCCCGCCGATGGGCGCCATCGTGCCCTTGAGCGCCAGGGCCGCATCGGTCGTGGGCCGCCCCTCGGGATCCAGCGCCCAGCCCTCGGGGATCGGCTCTCCGGCCTGGGCGGCGGCGTTGATCTTGCCGCGCGCGACCGTCGTCACCGCCATGTCGATCACCAGGGGCGCGGCCCCCGCGATGGGGGCGGCAAAGGCGATGGGGTTCGTGCCCAGCACCGCCTCGCGCGCCCCCCAGGGCGCCAGCGCCTTGGGCGCGTTGCCATAGACGAAGGCGATCAGCCCCTGTTCGGCCAGCGTCTCGCAGTGATGGCCCGCCACGCCGAAATGATGCGAGCGGTGGACCGTCGCGGCGGCGATCCCAAGCTTTCTGGCCCGCGCCACCACCTCCGGCAGCGCCAGCCCGAAGGCGGGATAGGCAAAGCCGTGGCCGGCATCGACCCGGATCGCGGCGGGGCTGAGTTCGACCAGCCTGGGGACCGCATGGCCCTGCACCTTGCCGGTTGCGGCCTGGCCCGCATAGGACGGCACCCGGCTCAGCCCGTGGCCGCCCTGCCCGTCCGCCTCGGCCCGGACCAGCGCCTCGGCGGTGGGGGCGGCGTTCTCGGGCGACGTGTTCGACGCGATCAGGGCCGCGCGCACCAGCGCGCGGGCATCCTCAAGGCTCAGCACCTCGTCAGTCATGGATCACTCCGGTTGTATCAGAACAGCATTCCGCGCGGCAGCGGCACGGACAGGATCTCGCGGAAGCCGAGCGTCACCAGCACGGCGACCGCCGCCACGGCGGCCAGCCGAACGGCCACCACCCCGACCCCCGGTGAGCCATGCCCTGCCACGACCACGAGCGCAAGGCTCAGCACCAGCCCCGCCGCGCCGAAACCCAGAACGGGAACCGCGACCACCGCCACCATCATCACCACCGGCACGAGGATCATGCGCGGGACAGAACCCGTGACCTGCGAGGCGATCACCCGGCGGGTCAGGAACAGGCGCGCAAGCCCGATCACGGCAAAGACCAGCATCGCCCAGGCGATGGTCTGGGGAAAGACCGCCGCCTCGGGGTTCAGCGCCTCGGCCAGGACCAGCGCGCCGATGGCCAGCGCCGCGAACAGCCCGAAGGAGATGGTATCGTTGCGCACGGCGGCCCACGGCGCGCGGGGCCCCAGCGGCGCCCGCTCGCCCCTGAGCCGCGCCTTCAGGAGCGGCATGAACGGATAGAGGAAGGTCAGCAGCATCATCGCGATGATGACCATCGAGATGGGGCGCCCGAAGAACTGCCCCGGCAGATCCTCCAAGGCGGTGCCGATGGTCCAGCTCTGCACGAAGCCGCGTTCGGCGATCTGGCCCAGGATCAGCCCCAGCACGATGGGCGAGACGGCGAAGCCCCGCTTCGACAGCACCCAGCCCAGCGCGCCCAGCAGCACCATCATGTAGACGTCCGAGATGTTGTTGCGGATCGCGTAGGACCCGATGATCGTCATGAAGGCGACCGAGGCGACCAGCGCCGCCGTGGGCGCCTTGACGATGGCGCGGAACGCGAAGCGCCCGATCAGCAGCCCCACGGGCAGCATCAGGACGGTGGCGATCAGCAGCCCGAAGATGAAGGTATAGACCGTGGCGCCGCCATCGTTGAAGAGCGCCGGGCCGGTGCGGACCCCCTGCACCAGCAGCGCGCCCAGGATCACCGCGTCGGGCGGCGTGCCGGGAATGCCCAGCACGAGCGTCGGGATGAAGCCGCCGCCGACGGTTGCGTTGTTCGAGGATTCGGTCGCGACGATCCCGCCCGGCGCGCCCTCGCCATAGGCCGTCTCTCCCTTGCGGGCGGTGCGCTTGGCTTCGGAGTACGCGATCAGCCCGGCGATGGAGCCGCCGGCGCCGGGCAGCGCGCCGACGATGGTACCGATCGAGGAGGAACGCATCAGGTTCCATTTCTCGCGCATCAGCACCGCCGTCGCCTCGGCCAGGCGGAAGCCGCGGGGCGTGCCCACCTCCTCGAGGTGGCGGTCGGGTCGTGCGGCCAGGTCGATCAGCACCGGGATGCAGTAAAGCCCGATCAGCGCCGAGACGACCTCGATCCCGCCCAGAAGCGTCTGCGACCCGAAGGTGTAGCGCACCTCGCCGCTGGTTTCCGACAGGCCGATCATGGCCAGCATCAGCCCCAGCGTGGCGCCAAGCAGGCCCTTGATGAAATCGCCCTCGGACAGCGCCGAGATCAGGCTCAGGCCCAGCATGGCCAGCCAGAAATATTCGACCGGGCCGAAGGCCAGCGCCGCGTCCGCCAGCGGTGGCGCCAGGAACAGCAGCGCCAGCGCGCCCACCAGACCGCCGCCGACGCTGGCAAGACAGGCAAGCGTGATCGCCAGATCGCCGTCGCCGCGTTTGGCCATCGGGTAGCCGTCGAAGGTGGTGGCGATGGCCGAGGGGGTTCCCGGCGTGCGCAGCAGGATCGCCGAATAGGCCCCGCCATAGATCGCCCCGGTATAGATCGCCCCCAGAAGGATCAGCGCGCTGTCGGGGGTCATGGCAAAGGTGACGGGCACCAGCACCGCCACCGCCATCGTCGCCGTAAGGCCCGGAATCGATCCGATGATCGTACCGGCCGCGACACCGCCAAGCGCCAAGGCGAGGTTGAGCGGCGTCAGCGCCGCGATCAGATGTTCCAGCATCGTGGGCCGCCTGTCAGGTCGGTCCGGGCACCGATGGGCGCCCGGACCCTGTGGGTCACTCGATCACGCCGGCGGACTTGGCCGCTTCGGTATAGGCGGCAACGCGGTCGGCCATGAAGGCGTCCATGTCCGGGCCATAGGCGATGTTCGACAGGGCGAAGCCGCCATCGCTCATCTGCTTCTGGAAGTCCGGATCGGCATTGATCGCGGCGATGGCGTCGGCCACGGCCTGCTTGACCTCTTCGGAGGCGTCCTTCGGCACGGCAACGCCGCGATAGGCGCCGCCCACCAGGTCGTACCCGAGTTCACGGAAGGTGGGCACATCCGGGAAAGCCGCGTGCCGCTCTTCCATGGCGACGGCCAGCATGCGAACCGCCTCGCCCTGCTGGGCTGCCACGGTTGTGTAGCCCCACTGCGCCGTGACCTGGTTGCCCAGAAGCGCCGTCACCGAGGCGCCGGTGCCCTGGAAGGGCACATAGGTCGTCTCGATCCCGGCCAGCTTGTCGAGCGCAACCTGCGCCAGATGGTTGGCGGTGCCCTTGCCCGACCCCGAGAAGATCACGCGGCGCGGGTTCTCCTTCGCATGGGCGATCAGATCCTCGAGGGTCTGGAACTCGCTGTCGGCGGACACGAGGATCGCGTCGGGCGTGTAGTGGAACATGTGCACCACCGCGATGTCATCGGTCTGGTAGCCGACATCGCCCTGCTGCGGCTGAAGCGCGATATGGGGCAGGTTCACCCCCATGATGACCGAACCGTCGGCCGCCATGCCGTTCAGCTGCGACCAGCCGACGGCACCGCCGCCGCCCGGCTGGTAGGACACCACAAGCTGCTGGCCGAACTTCTCGGCGAAATAGGGCTGTTGCAGCCGCGCGGTGATGTCGCTTTCGCCGCCCGGGCCGAACGGGATGATGTAATCCACGTTGCCCGAGGGCCAGTCCTGCGCCTGCGCGGCCCCGAAGGTGGCAAGCGTCAGGACCGTTGCGGCGGTCAATGCGTTCCGGATTTTCATTGGGCGTCCTCCCTTTTGGTATTTGTATATGGCGCCGGCGGTTGGATCCGCCGGTCGCCAGACTGCACGGATCAGGCCGAGCGGTAAAGCTTGGTCATCGAGAACTCGCGATGGCCCAGCGCCTCGGCCGCGGTATGGCGGCCGTTGGCGGTGCGGCGGATCATGTCGATCAGCGCGTCGCCGGCCTGGTCGATGGTCATCTCGCGGGTCAGCACGCCGGTCACGTCCACGTCGATATGCTCGGACATGGTGCGCAGGGTGCGCGGGTTGCCCGAGATCTTGATGACGGGAACGATCGGGTTGCCGACCACGTTGCCCTGCCCGGTGGGGAAGGTGTGGATGACATAGCCCGCCGCCGCCATCAGCGTGACGCATTCCGCCGCCGCAGACGAGGTGTCCATGAAGTACAGGCCCGCACCTTTGGCCGGCGCCTCTGCCGGCTCGAGCACGTCGATATAGGTGCACTCGCGGCCGATCTTCTCGAGGTTGCCCAGCGCCTTTTCCTCGATGGTCGACAGACCGCCCAGGATGTTGCCCTTGGTGGGCTGGCTGTCGGACAGGTCGTTGGTCTTGTGCGCCTCGATCACGTCGTCCTGATAGGCCTGCCAGGTCTTGCGGAACTTCGCCGCCGCCTCCGGGTTGGCCGCGCGCTTCTCGCAGATATGCTCGGCGCCGGTGATCTCGGATGTCTCGCCGAACACGCCGTAAAGCCCGTTCGGGATCAGCTTGTCATACATGTTGCCCACGGTCGGGCAGGACGACAGGCCGGTGGTGGTGTCGCTCTCGCCGCACTTGGTCGAGACCCACAGATCGGCGATCGGGCACTCTTCCTTCTGAAGCTCGGTCGCCCAGTGGACGAATTCCTTGGCCGCCCAGCTTGCCGCGCGGATCGTCTCGAAATCGCCCTTCTGCTCGATCGAGAACTCGGCCACAGGCTTGCCGGTCGCGCGAATGCCGTCGGCGATGACCTTGGTCCATTCCGGCTCGATCCCGATGACGACCACGGCGGCCACGTTGGGGTTGGCGCCGGTGCCGATCATGGTGCGGAAATGGAGTTCCAGATCCTCGCCGAACTGAAGCCGGCCGTAGGCGTGCGGGATCGCGAGCGTGCCCTTCACGTTGTTGGCCACCGCCTCGCAGGCGGCGTTCGAGATGTCGTCCACCGGCAGGATGACGACGTGGTTGCGCACGCCGACACGGCCGTTCTCGCGCCGCCAGGCGCTGACGGTCAGATTGCTTGCATCGTAAGCCATGAATGCCCCCTTACCAGCGCTTGGTTTTCAGGTTGTGGGTGTGCACATGGCCACCCTTCTCGGCGGAACCGATCATGCGGCCGATATCCTCGCCGTACTTGATGATCGTGTCGCCTTCCTTCAGCTCGACCAGCGCCACCTTGTGGCCGATCGGGATATCCGCCTTGGCGGTCAGACGGAAATCGCTGTTGTCCTCGGTCACGACGCAAAGCATGTCGGTTCCGGCGGTCAGTCCCTCGACCACCACCACGCCAACATTGTCCTTCTTGTCATGCACCAGCAGGTGCGGATGTGCCATTGGGTCCTCCTTACGACTCGGGCCTTCAGTCTTATATAAGACATCTTACAACACACTTCCCTTGCCGGGACAAGGCTGCTATTTCTCATCCCATGGAAGCCGTCGCCAGACCCCTCTACCTCCAGGTGCGCGAAGCCCTGACCGCCCGCATCGCCGATGGCGAGTGGAAGGCCGGCGAAGCGCTGCCCTCGGAATTCGCGCTGGCGGCCCAGATGGGCGTAAGCCAGGGCACCGTGCGCAAGGCGCTGGACGCGATGGCGGCCGACAACCTGCTGGAACGCCGCCAGGGCCGCGGCACATTCGTGCCCGAACAGACCGAGGCGCGTTCGCTCTTCCACTTCTTCCGCATGCAGGACGCAGCCGGCGCGCCGGTGGTGCCCACCACCCTGCGCCACGCGATCGAGAGGATCCAGGCCCCCGCCGATGTGGCCCGCACCCTCGACACCGGCCGGCGGCAGGTCTGGCGCATCCAGCGCCTGCGCGCCGTGGGCGGCCGGCCTGCCATCATCGAACATATCTACCTCGACCCGCAGCGCTTTCCGGGCCTGGGCCCCGACACGGCGCTGCCAAACGCGCTGTACGGCTACTACCAGTCGGCGGCGGGCGTGACCGTGGCGCGGGCCGAGGATTCGCTTTCGGCCGTCGCGGCGGCCCCGGATCAGGCGGCGCAGCTGGGCATCGCGCCCGGCGCGCCGCTTCTGCGCGCGCACAGGGTGGCGCGCGACCTGCGCGGGACGGCGGTGGAGTTGCGGCAGAGCTGGTTCGAGACTAGCTTCCAGCACTACCAGGTGGCGCTGAACTGACGAAAGGACCGGACCCATGGACCGGGCTATCGACCTCGTCGGCCGCATCCTGATCGCGGCCCTGTTCCTGGGCGGCGCCGCGCAGAAGCTGTCCGACCCCGACCCGGTGCGCCTGCTTCTGGCAGGATGGGGCCTGCCCGGCCTGCTGGTCTGGCCCGCCGCCGCGCTGAACGCGGGCCTTGCTGCGATGCTGGTGATCGCGCGCGACCCGAAGCCCTGGGCGCTGCTGGGGGCCGCCTATTGCGGGATCACGAGCTTTTTCCACCTGATCCCCGAGGACCCGTGGCAGATGACGATCTTCGTGAAGAACTGGGCCATAGCCGGCGGGCTGATGGTCCTGGCCAGCCGCCCTGCCCCCGGCAGATGGTGGTCGGGGCGATAGGATTCGAACCTACGACCTACGGTACCCAAAACCGTCGCGCTACCAGGCTGCGCCACGCCCCGATGGGCGGGACATAGCCGACCCGGCCCGGACTGGAAAGCGAAATCCTGAAACGGAAATGCCGCGCGCCGTCAGCCCTGCGGGCAGGGCCAGGCGGCGATCGCGGGGTCCATCGCGGGATGGCGCAGCTGCGTGCCCTCGGCGAGGCCCAGAAGATCGCTCATGCCGCCGTTGATCTCCAGCACATAGAGAATGTCGTCCCCGCCCGGGATCGGATCGGTGGAAAGCGGCGTGGCGTCGCGGTGGATGCGCGTCACGGTCCCGGTCTCGTCGGCGAACAGCATGTCGAGCGAGATCAGCGTGTTCTTCATCCAGAAACTTGCCCGCGTCGGCGCCTCGTAGACGAACAGCATGCCCGCGAATTGCGGCATCTCGGGGCGGTTCATCAGCCCCAGCGCCCGGCTTTCCGGGGTATCCGCCACCTCGACCGTGAAGCGCGCCGTCACATCGCCCGAGCGCAGGTCCACGACATCGGGCGCGCAGACCTCCTGCGCGGCAAGCGGCATCGCCCCGAGGATCAGGGCGGCCGTCAGTGCGGCAACGGCCCTCACGCCTGGCGCGCCCGCCGCATCACGAGATTGGCGTGATCCCAGGTCCGGACCTCGTAGGCGGTCTTGCCACGCGGGCCCATCTTGGTGCGCACGCAGACCGCCTCGCCCGGTTGCAGATCCGCAAGGCCGTTCAGGCGCAGGATCTCCATGTGGACGAAGATGTCGTCGGGATCGCCGAAGGCGTTGACGAAGCCGAAGCCCTTGGCCTTGTCGAACCACTTGACCCGCGCGGGCAGCAGTTCCGGAAGCTCGGCATCCGTCTCGGCGGCGGCTGGCTCTTCAAGCTCCGCGCCCGGCTCCGGCGCCTCGATCCTGTGGATTTCCACGGCCTGCCGGCCGCGTTCGGTGCCCTGCACGTCCATAGTAATCTCGACACCCTCGGCAACCGAGCTGCGACCGAAATTCCTCAGGACATTCGCGTGCAGCAACACGTCGCCAAGGTTGTCGTCCACCACGACGAACCCATAGCCCTTAGTGGAGTCGAACCACTTCACGTGACCTTTTATCATTCTTCAGCCCTGCGTCAGCCCTTGGTCTGGATCACTCAAAGCGTAGTGCGCGCCCGGACCCGCGTCCCCGCGGACACCGGCCAAGGCAACGACCCCTGCACCACATCGGCCCGTCCAGATACACGGGCGAGCCGCCCCCAAAACCTGCCGACTGCGCAAAGCTGCACCGCCGTCAGTTAACAACACCGTGATACGCTAGCACGGTTCGATAGAAGTATGCATCCCAGACGCCCAAAAATTCACATTTTTCCGCCGATGTTTTGCCATCGCGACACAGGCGTTGGATCCTATCAATCTCAGGTTGTATCATATTTCGATACTTCCATCATTAGATGTGCTGGCCGCCGTTGATTTCCACTTCCGTCCCCGAAATGTACGACGAGGCGTCCGAACACAGGAAGAATATCGTGTCGGCCACCTCGCGCGGCTGGCCCAGTCGGCGCAGGGGAATGCGCTCTGCCAGCTTCTCGGTCCCCGGCGACAGGATGTCGGTCTCGATCTCTCCCGGAGCGATGGCGTTCACGCGGATGCCGCGCGGGCCCAGATCATGGGCCATCTCGCGGGTCAGCGCCGCAAGCGCCGCCTTGGAGGTCGCATAGGCCGCCCCGGCATAGGGATGCACCTGGTAGCCCGCGATCGAGGTCACGTTGACGATCGCGCCCCGCGCCGCGGCAAGCTCCGCCACCAGCCCCCGCGCAAGGATCACCGAGGCGAAGAAGTTGACGTGGAACACATGCCCCCAGGTCCGCAGATCGGTGCTGAGCGTGTCGAGCCGCGCCCCGTCAGGCCCCTTGGGAGAGATGCCGGCATTGTTCACCAGCGCCTCCAGCCGGCCGGACTTCAGCCGGCGGCGGATGTCGTCGATGGCGGCTATCGTGTTCTTCGGGTCCGACAGGTCGATCTGGACATGATCCTCCTCGCCCGCGTCCCAGGGGCAGTTTTCCGGGAAGGGGTGGCGCGAGCAGGTCAGCACCCGCCAGCCGGCCTCGGAAAAGCGCCGCACGGTCGCGTGGCCGATGCCCCGGCTTGCCCCGGTCAGAAGCAGCGTCTTGCGATCATCGGCCATTGGTGCGGCCCCCGCTCACGGCGACAGCCGGTCGATGGTCCAGCCCCCCTGCCCGTCCGACAGCCAGCGGAACCGGTCGTGCAGGCGATGCTCGCCATCGGCCCAGAACTCGAAGCTGACGGGCTTGACCCGGAAGCCCCCCCAGAAAGGCGGCCGCGGCGGGTTCTCGCCATGTTCGGCCTGCACCGCGCGCAACCGCGCCTCCAGCTCGGCGCGGTTGGCGATCACGCTGCTCTGCTGCGACGCCCAGGCGCCAAGCCGCGACCCCAGTCCGCGGGAATTGTAATAGGCATCCGCCTGCGGCCCATCCTCGCGGGTGACGGTGCCGCGCACGCGGATCTGGCGGCGCAGCGACTTCCAGTGGAAGAGGAACGCGGCCTTGCCCGCGCCGTCCAGCTCTCCCGCCTTCACTGATCCGTAGTTGGTGTAGAAGACGAAGGCGTCTTGCTCGATCTCCTTCACCAGCACCATGCGCACATTCGGCATGCCATGCGCATCCACCGTGGACAGCGCGATCGCGTTCGCATCGTTGATCTCGGCATCCCACGCCTCGTCCAGCCAGCGCCGCGCGATGTCGAAGGGATTGTCGCCTGCGAATATTCCGTGCCTGTCCATCGCTTCGCCGCCCTGTCCTGCTTTCCATGCTCCAGCCTTGCGGGGGTGATAATATTCCCATAGACCGAATTGCAAAGGGATTGGCAATTTTCGGAGAATTCTCATGGCGCAGGGGCTGATGCAGGGCAAACGCGGCCTGATCATGGGTCTGGCGAACGACAAGTCCATCGCCTGGGGAATCGCGCGGGTCTGCCACGAGCAGGGCGCCGAGCTGGCCTTCACCTACCAGGGCGAGATGATGGGCAAGCGCGTGCAGCCGCTGGCGGCGGAACTCGGCTCCGAGATCGTGCTGCCCTGCGACGTGACCGACGACGCCTCGATCGACGCGACCTTCGCGACGTTGCAGGAAAAATGGGGCCGGCTCGACTTTCTCGTCCATGCCATCGCGTTCTCGGACAAGAACGAGCTGCGCGGCCGCTATGTCGACACGACCTTCGCCAATTTCCAACTGACGATGAACGTCTCGATCTATTCCTTCACCGCCGTCGCGCAGCGCGCGGAAAAGATGATGGACCAGGGCGGCTCGATGCTGACGCTGACCTATTACGGCGCCGAAAAGGTGATGCCGCACTACAACGTGATGGGCGTCGCCAAGGCCGGGCTGGAGGCGTCGGTCAAGTACATGGCGATGGACCTGGGCCCCAAGAACATCCGGGTCAACGCGCTGTCGGCCGGTCCGATCAAGACGCTGGCCGCCAGCGGCATCGGCGATTTCCGCTACATCCTGAAATGGAACGAGCTGAACTCGCCGCTGCGGCGCAACGTGGACCAGATCGAGGTCGGCAAATCCGCGCTCTACCTGCTGTCGGACCTGTCCTCCGGCGTGACCGGCGAGACGCATCACGTCGACGCGGGCTATCACGTCATCGGCATGAAGGCCGAGGACGCGCCCGATATCGACGTGGTCGTTGGCCGGAAGTGACATCATGCGCGACGCGGCGCTGATCCTGTTGCCGCTTGTGCTGGCGCATTTCGCCGCCGCCGTCTCGCCCGGACCCAGCTTCGTGCTGATCGCGCGCACGTCAGCCGCCCGCACCCGCGCCGCGGCGATGCGGATGTCCGTCGGGCTTGGCCTGGGCGCGATGCTCTGGGCCGCCGCGGCCCTGTTCGGCCTGACGCTTCTGTTCGAGATCGCCCCCTGGACCTATCTCGCGATGAAGGTGGCCGGCGCGGGCTTCCTGCTGTGGCTGGGCTACCAGCTCTGGCGGCATGCGCCCGAGCCGCTCGACATGACGCTTGCGGGACAGGACGGGCTGAGCCGCACGGGGGATGTCCGCCACGGGCTTCTGGTGCAGATCGCCAACCCGAAGGTGTCCATCTTCTTCGGCTCGGTCTTCGTGACACTGGTCCCGCCCGACGCATCGGTTGCGTTCCTCGCGGTGCTCCTCGCCCTCATCTTCATCGTGGAAACCGCCTGGTACCTGGCCGTTTCCACCTTTTTCGCGGTGCCGCAGATCCGCGCCCGCTACCTGCGCCTGAAAGCCTGGATCGACCGCGCCTGCGGCGGCGTTCTGGGGCTTCTCGGGCTTCGCCTCGCCATCAGCTGAAAGAACACGCCATGACCGACAGGCTGCCACACGAGAAGGGCTTTCACATCTCCTGGGACCAGATCCATCGCGACAGCCGCGCACTTGCGTGGCGGCTAGAAAAGATGGGACCGGGAGAGGCCGGCGACTGGAAGGCGGTCGTGGCCGTCACCCGCGGGGGCATGGCCCCGGCGATGATCGTGGCGCGCGAACTCGACATCCGCACCGTGGACACGATCAGCGTGAAATCCTACGACCACCAGAAGCAGTCGGACGCCGTGGTGCTGAAGGCGCCCGATGCCGCCCTGATGGGCGACGGCACCGGCATCCTGATCGTCGACGACCTGGTGGACAGCGGCAAGACGCTGGAACTGATCCGCAGGATCTATCCCAAGGCGCATTTCGCCACCGTCTATGCCAAGCCCAAGGGCAAGCCGATGGTGGACACCTACATCACCGAGGTCAGCCAGGACACCTGGATCTTCTTCCCCTGGGACATGGCGCTGCAATACGTCGAGCCCTATCGCGGCAAGGACTGAGCGCCGCCCCTGCCCCACACGAAAAAGCCCGCGGCCGGAACCGCGGGCTTTCTTCGTTTCGGGGGATCGTCCCCGTCAGCGTATGATGATTTCCGGCCCCATCATCGTGGTCGGCAACCATGTCGACAACGCCGGGATATAGGTGACCATGATGAGGAACACGAAAAGCACGCCCATCCAGGGCAGCGCCGCGCGCACCACGCCCATCAGCGACATGCCCGCCACGCCCGAGGTCACGAACAGGTTCAGGCCCACCGGCGGGGTGATCATGCCGATCTCCATGTTGACCACCATGATGATGCCCAGGTGGATCGGGTCGATGCCCAGCTCGATGGCGATGGGAAAGACCAGCGGCGCCACGATCACGATCAGGCCCGAGGGTTCCATGAACTGCCCGCCGATCAGCAGGATCACGTTGACCATCACGAGGAACATCACCGGGCCGAAACCCGCATCCAGCATGGCGGCGGCGATCTGCTGCGGGATCTGCTCGTCGGTCAGCACATGCTTCAGGATCAGCGCGTTGGCGATGATGAACATCAGCGTGACCGTCAGCTTGCCCGATTCGAACAGCGTGCGCCTCGTGTCGTCGTGGAAGAACGCCGTCACCAGCGCATAGGGCTTGCGGTAAAGCGGCAGCGGCGTCCGGGTCGGATCGTCCTCATGCGCCTTGAGCGGCCCCATGTCGCGATAGATGAAGTTCGCGACAAGAAAGGCATAGACGGCGGCGACGGCCGCAGCCTCGGTCGGGGTAAAGATCCCGCCATAGATGCCACCCAGGATGATGACGATCAGGAACAGGCCCCAGCCCGCCTTTGCGCCGGTCTCCAGCACCTCGCCAAAGCCCTTCCACTCGCCACGCGGCAGATCCTTGACCCGGGCATAGATGTAGATGGCCGTCATCAGCATGCCGCCCGCCAGCAGGCCCGGAATGACGCCCGCAAGGAACATCCGGCCCACCGACACGTCGGTCGCGGCGGCATAGACCACCATGACGATCGAGGGCGGGATCAGGATGCCCAGGGTGCCCGCGTTGCAGATCACGCCGGCGGCGAACTCCTTGCGGTAGCCCACTTTCTGCATGCCCGCGATCACGATGGACCCGATGGCCACGACCGTGGCCGGCGACGATCCCGAAAGGGCCGCGAACATCATGCAGGCAAAGACGCCCGCGATCGCAAGGCCACCGGGGAAATGGCCCACGCAGGCGATCGAGAAGTCGATGATCCGCCGCGCCACGCCGCCCGTGGACATGAAGCTGGAGGCGAGGATGAAGAACGGGATCGCCAGCAGCGTGTAATGCCCGGCCATGCCCTGGTAGAGCGACTGCGCGATGGCGCCCAGCGACGTGTTCGACAGCACCAGCAGGAAGACCATCGACGACAGGCCAAGCGCGATGGCGATGGGCACGCCGATCACCAGGAAGCCGATGACCATCAGGAAGAGAACGACAACTTCCATCGGCCTTATCTCCCGTCCTGTCTGGCAAGCTCGTCAAGCGCGTCCCCGACCTCGTGGCTGACGATCAGGCTGTTGCGCCGGCCGTTCCAGATGTCGATGGTCGCCTCGACGAGGCGGTAGAGCAGCAGCGCCGCCGCGATGGGCAGCATGGTATAGGGCACGACGCGCGGCAGCTTGCTGTAGCGGTCGCCCTCGTTGATGGCATCCTCGAGAAAGCGCAGGAAGCCCGGCATCGGCACCTGGTCCGTCTCGAAGAAGGACCGGATGCGGGTGTTCTCGTTCAGGCCGGTGGGGAACCAGCGGCCCGTCGTCTCGGGCAGGGCCGCGAAGGGCGCCCAGTAGTCCCAGGCCCCTTTCAGCAGCAGCCCCGCATAGGCAAGGCAGGCCACCGCCGCCAGAAGCGCCACCGCGCGGCGCGCATCGGGCGGCAGAAGTGCCGTCACCGCGTCCACGCCCAGATGCGCCGACACCTTGACCGCGTAGCTCATGCCCAGAAGCACCAGCCAGGCGAACAGGATCAGCACCACCTCCAGGCCCCAGATCAGGCTGGAGTTGAAGCCGTAGCGCAGGACGACGTTGACGAATGTGATGAGGGTCATCAGCCCGAGCATCACGGCAATGGCCGTCTCCTCGAAGCTGTGGACGAACCGCCCCAGCGCGGTCCGGGGTTCATAGGCGCCGCTGGCGCTCATCTCGAGGCCTCCCCTGAAACTCGGTGCTGCAATTCGGTGCTGCGTGTCAAAAGGCGGCCCGGGACATCTGTCCTCGGGCCGCCCGATCTGCCATGGCGGGGATCAGAACTGTTCGTTGATGGCCTGTGCGGCGGCGATGTTCTCGGCGCCCACTTCCTCTTCGAACTGCGTCCAGACCGGCTTCATCGCCGCGACCCAGGCCGCGCGCTGCTCGTCGGTCAGCTCGCGGATAGTGCCGCCGGCATCCAGGATCAGCTGGCGTGCATTGGCGTCGACCGCGGCCACCTCGGCGTTGCGGGCGTCGGTGACTTCGGCCAGGATCGTGCGCAGCTGGTCACGCACCGGCGCGTCCAGACCTTCCCACCAGTCGACCGAGGTGATCACCAGGTAGTCGATGATCCCGTGGTTGGTCTCGGTGATGCCGTCCTGCACCTCGAAGAACTTCTGGCCGTAGATGTTGGCCCAGGAATTCTCCTGCCCGTCCACGACGCCGGTCTGCAGCGCGCCATAGACCTCGGCAAAGGCCATCGGCTGGGCCGAGGCGTTCAGCGCCTCCATCTGCGCGACCAGCACGTCCGAGGGCTGCACGCGGAACTTCAGCCCCGACGCGTCCTCGGGCATCAGCAGCGGCTTGTTGGCCGAGATCTGCTTCATGCCGTTGTGCCAGAACTCGAGGCCCAGCACGCCGCGGCGCACCATGCCTTCCTTGATCTGCGTGCCCACTTCCGAGGCCTGGAACGCGTCCACCGCCTCGAGGTTCTTGAACATGAAGGGCAGGTCGAAGATGCGGAACTGCTTGGTGATCGATTCGAACAGCGACAGCGAGGGCGCGCCGAACTGCACGTCGCCGCGCAGCATCGCCTCGATCACCTGCTCGTCGGTGTAGAGGGTGGAGTTCGGATAGACCTCCATGCAGGCGGTGCCGTTCATCTCGTCGTTCACGCGCTGCGCGAACAGGTTGGCGGCAATGCCCTTGGGATGGTTGTCGCTGTTCGTCACATGGCTGAACTTGATGATCATCTCGCCCGGATCGCAGGCGGCCATCGCCTGCGTCCCGCCAAGCATCAGTGCCGAAAGCGCTACGGCGCCCAACAGTTTCTTCATGGTTGCTCTCCCTAGACTTGGGTCCCGGTTTCCGGTGACCGCCACACGATAGCCGCCGAGCGCGCCTGTCGCGAACCCCCGATTGACCCCCGGGTAATGTGCGAGGCGTTTCAACAGAATTTCAAATACTTACGCGGGTCGCGACGGTCGCCCGCATCCGGGACGACGCACGAACTGTGCGAAAAATCGCACAAAATCGTGTTTCAAGGTTGCCCCGACGGCAGCCGCTCGAATCATCCGCTTCCGTCGCGGAAGGCCGAGGGATCGATCCCGTGGCGCTTGAGCTTGTCGTAAAGCGTCTTGCGCGGCAGGCCCAACGCCTCGGCCACGGCGGCGACCCGCCCGCCCTGGACGCGGAGCGCGCGTTCGATCAGGTACTTCTCGACCACGTCCATCTGCGCGGCCAGCCCCTGCGCGCCCGCCACCCCGTCCAGCGCGCTGCGCAACATCCGCGAGGCGCCCCGCCTGCGCCGCTCGAGCGTGCGCCGCCGCCGCGCCAGCGCCCGCTCCACCGCCTCCAGCAGGCGCGCGGTCGGACAGGGCTTTTCCAGGAAATCGTCGGCCCCGCCGGCCATCGCCCGCACCGCCATGGGCACGTCGCCCTCGCCGGTCAGCACGATCACCGGCAGTTCCGGGTCGATGCTGCGCACCCGCTCCAGCAGGTCGAGCCCGTCCTTGCCGGGCATCCGCACATCCGTGACCACGATGCCGGGAAAATTCCGCCGGACATGATCGGTCGCCTCGATGAAGGACTTGCAGGTGGTCACGGCGTAATCCGCCAGTTCCAGCGCCTCGCCCAGCGCCTCGCGCACGTCGCGGTCGTCATCGACCAGGATCACGCGTCCCGCCCCGCCGCTCATGCCGCCACCGACGCGCCGCCCACGGCGGGCAGTTCGACGGTAAAGACCGCGCCGCCGTCGCTGGCATTCTCGCCGCGGATCTCGCCGCCGAAGCTCTGGACGATCCCGTAGGAAATCGACAGGCCCAGCCCCAGCCCGGTGCCCACGGGCTTCGTGGTGTAGAAGGGATCGAACAGCCGCCCCGGATCGGCCAGCCCCGGCCCGGTATCGCGCAGCCTGAGCCGCACGCGTCCCGCCCCCCGCTCGAGCGACAGCACCACGCGGCGCGGGGCCGGCTGCCCCTCCATCGCGTCGCTGGCGTTGCCCAGAAGGTTCACCACCACCTGCTGCAAGCGTACCCGGCCACCGATCACCATGACCGGCGCGCGCGGCGCGTCCCACTCCACCTCTACCCCGGCCTGCGCGAGCCTCTGCTCGAGAATGTCGAGCGCGTCGCCGACCACGGCCACGAGATCGACTTCCGTCGCGGGTTCCGCCTCGTTGCGGGCAAAGGCGCGCAGGTTGCGGATGATGCGCCCGCCGCGCTGCGCAAGTTCCGCGATGCGGCCCAGGTTGGTCGCCGCGCGCGCCTGCTCGCCGCGTTCGAGCAACAGGCCGCCGTTCTCGGCCAGGGTCTGGATCGCCGTCAGCGGCTGGTTCAGCTCATGGCTGATCCCCGCCGACAAGGCGCCCAGCGCGCGCAGCTTTTCCGCCTGCACCAGCTGGTCCTGGACGGTGCGCAGCCGCGCCTCGGTCGCGATCCGTTCCGACACCTCGTTCTCGAGCCGGGCCACCGCCGCCGAAAGCGCCGCCGTGCGCGCCCGCACCTCTGCCTCGAGCCGGGCCTTGGCCCTTTCCTCGGTCGAAAGCTGCCGCCTGAGCGCCGCGCGCCGCTCAAGCGCGACCGTTGCCCCAAGGATCACCAGCGCGGCGCAGGCCGCCGTGAGTGACGCCCAGAGCAGCGCCTGGCGTTCCGCGGGCGCCATGTCGAGCAGGATGTTCCCGGTCAGGCCCAGCGTGGGGATCGGCTGTTCCAGCCACAAGGCCCGCGCGGGAAGCGCCGCCAGCCCCGACATCTGCCACAGCCTGCGGCCATGCACCTCGCCCGGATCGAGCCCGCCGAGCGGCACCGGGTTCACGCCGGCATATTGCGCCGCATCCGCCCCGGGCGGGATCGGCCCCGGCCCATCCGGGCGCAGGGCGCGCAGCACCAGTTCGGCCCGGCTGGAGAGAAAGATCACCTCGCGCGCGTCGCTGAAGAACAGCGTGTCACGGTCCACCCGCCAGCCATCCTCGATCCGGCCAAGGTCGATCTTGACCGCGACCGCACCGATGATGGCGCCCGCGGGATCGCGAACCGGATGGGCGAAGTAGAAGCCGCGCTGGTTCGACGTCGTGCCGACCGCGTGGTAATAGCCCAGCACCCCCGTCATCGCGCGCTGGAAATAGGGCCGCCAGACGAAGTTCTGACCGATGAAGCTGCGATCGAGCAGCCAGTTGGACGCGGCGATGGTCAGGCCCGAGCCGTCCATGACGTAGATGTCCAGCGCGCCGGACACGTCGGCGGCCGTCTCGAGCATGCGGTTCGCCTCTTCCCGCGCGGGCGCCCCGCCCTGCAACGCCGCCAGCACCTGCGGGTGGCGCGCGATCAGGGGCGGCAGGTAGCGGTAGCGGTCCACCTGCCCCGACAGCCAGTCGGCCGCCTGCTCCAGCGTGGCGCTGCCGGTGCGCTCCATGCGCATCACCTCGGCACGGTGGCCGAGCCAGCCCGCCAGCACCGACAGGCCGGCCACGAGAGCCAGCATTCCCGCCAGCACGGCGATGCGTCCGGTCTTCATCCTGCGGCGATCCTCCCCGGGATCCAGAGGGTGCGCGGACCGCCCCGCTTGTCAAGCGCAAGGCGGCACGGCAGTGTCGCGCGGCACGAGACAGGAAAGACCCCAGATGACCCAGAGCCGCCGCAACGCCCCCCTTTCCCCCGCCACCCGCGCCGCCCAGGCGCTGCGCCACATCGACCCGGTGACGGGATCGGTGACGCCGGCGATCGACCTGTCGTCGACCTTTGCGCGCGATGCGGACTACGCGCCCCGGCAGCGCTACATCTACGGCCGCGACGGCGGCCCGACGGTCGAACATGCCGAGGCGGTCATCGCCGACCTGGACGGTGCGGCGCGCACGCTGCTGTTCGCCTCGGGCATGGCGGCCATCGCGGCGATGCTCGAGACGCTGCGCGCGGGCGATCACGTCGCGGCACCCAGGGTGATGTATCACGGCGGCCAGACCTGGCTGCACCGGGTGGCCGAACGGCGCGGAATCGAGGTCACCTTCTACGACCAGGCCGACCCCGAGGGGCCAAAGGCCGCGCTGCGCGCGGGCCAGAGCAGGATCCTGTGGATCGAGACGCCGGCAAACCCGAACTGGGACATCGTCGATATCGAGGCGGCGGCGAAGGCCGCCCATGACGCCGGCGCGCTGCTCTTTGCCGACTGCACCGCCGCCCCGCCCTGCACGCTGCAGGCGCTGCGGCTGGGCGCGGATGTCGCGTTTCACTCGGCGACGAAATACATGGGCGGCCATTCCGACCTGACCGCGGGCGCGCTGTCGCTGGCCGTGGACGGGGATCTGGCGGCCGAGTTGCGCCAGGTCCGCAGCCTGATGGGCAGCGTGATCGCCGCCTTCGAGGCGTGGCTGCTGATCCGCGGCCTGCGCACGCTGTTCCTGCGCTGGGAAAAGGCGTCGTCGAACGCCATGGCCATCGCCCATGCGATGGTGGGCCACCCCAACGTGGCGCAGGTGCTCTATCCCGGCCTGCCCGACCATCCCGGCCACGCCATCGCGCGGGCGCAGATGCAGGGCGGCTTCGGCGGCATGCTGTCGCTGATGGTGACGGGCGATGGCAGCATCGCGCGGGACGTCGCCCGTTTCACCGAGGTGTTCATCCCGGCGACCTCGCTCGGCGGCGTGGAGAGCCTGATCGAGCACCGCAAGGCCGTCGAGGGCCCCTATTCCATCGTGCCGCCGCAGCTTCTGCGCCTGTCGGTGGGGATCGAGGATGCGGCCGACCTGATCGCGGACCTGACGCAGGCGCTGGAGCGCGCCGGGTGAGCCTGCCCCGCATCCTGCAATCGCCGCGGGAGGACGGGTTCGTCCAGGACCCCTATCCGTTCTACGAGCGGCTGCGCGCCCTGGGCCCGCTTGCCGTCTGGGAGGAGTACGGCTTTCCGGTCACGGGGGATCATGCGCTGGTCTCAAGCCTTCTGCGCGACCGCCGCTTCGGGCGCGAGGTGCCGCCCGCGCGGCGCAAGCCGGTGCCGCCGCACCTGGAGCCGTTCCAGCGGCTCGAGGACCGCTCGCTTCTGTCGCTGGAACCACCCGCGCATACGCGGCTGCGCAAGCTGGTGCTGTCGGCCTTCACCTCGCGCGCGGTGGCGGCCCAGCGCGATGGGATCGCTACGCTGGCGCACGAGTTGATCGACCGGATCGAGGGCGAGACCTTCGACCTGTTGACCGGCTTTGCGGAACCCCTGCCGGTGCGCGTCATCGCCCGGCTGATCGGCGTGCCCGAGGAAATGGCGCCGCAGCTTCTGGACTGGTCGCACGCGATGGTCGCGATGTACCAGGCGCGGCGCGACGGCGCGGTCGAGCGGGCGGCGGGCACGGCGGCCGCCGAATTCTCGGACTGCCTGGCCGAGGTGATCGCCGCGCGGCGCCTTGCGCCACGGGACGACCTGATCTCGGATCTGATCGCCGCGCGCGACGCGGGCGACCGGCTGACCGAGGACGAGATGATCGCGACGCTGGTCCTGCTGTTGAACGCGGGCCACGAGGCGACGGTGCACAGCATCGCCAACGGCGTGAAGGCGCTTCTGGAGGCGGGGCTGGATGCACGGTCCTGCGATCCCGCGCGCCTGTGCGAGGAGGTGCTGCGCTTCGACCCGCCGCTGCACCTGTTCACCCGCTTCTGCACCGAGGAGGCCGAGATCGCCGGCCACCGCTTCGCCCCCGGCGACGAGGTGGGGCTGCTGCTGGCCGCCGCCAACCGCGACGCGGCTGCCTTTCCCGAGCCATCGCGCTTCGATCCCACCCGGCCCGCAGGGCCGCACACGTCGCTGGGCGCCGGCATCCATTTCTGCGTGGGCGCGCCATTGGCCCGCGCCGAGATCGAGATCGCGCTGCCGATCCTGTTCCAGCGCCTGCCGCGCCTTTCCCTGGAGGGCGGCCCGCGCTATGCGGACCGCTACCATTTCCACGGGCTGACCGCGCTGCGGGTCCGGCGCGCGCCTTAGCGCGCGACTGCTTCCGGCGCGCGCCTAGCGCGCGACCGGCTGCGCGCGCTCGACCAGCCTTGCAAGGAAGGACGCGCCCACCGGCGAGACCGCGTCGTTGAAGTCGTATTCGGGATGGTGCAGCCCCGCGCTGTCGCCATTGCCGATGAAGACATAGGCGCCAGGGCGCTTCTGAAGCATGTAGCCGAAATCCTCGGCCCCCATTTGCGGGGAATGCCCCTCGGAGGCGTTCCCGGCTCCGACCACCTCGCCCGCGACATCGAGCGCGAAGCTCACAGCCCGGTCGTCGTTGACGGTGGCGGGATAGCCCCAGCGGTAATCCACCTCGACCTCGGCGCCATGGGCCTCGGCCACGCTTTCGGCGATGCGGCGGATGCGGGCGGCCACGTCCTTGCGCACGCTCTCGTCCATGGTGCGCACGGTGCCCTTCAGATGCGCCGAGGCCGGGATCACGTTGTGGGTGTTGCCGGCCTGGAACTGGGTCACGGACACCACCACCGGCTGGTGCGGATCGACGCTGCGCGCCACGACCGATTGCAGCGACTGGACGATCGCGGCCCCCGTCACGATGGGATCGGCCGACAGGTGCGGCCAGGCGGCATGGGCGCCGTTCACGCGGATGCGGATGTCGAACTGGTCGGCCGCGGCCATCGTCGCGCCACGGTTCATCTCGATCCGGCCCACGGGCAGGCCGGGCCAGTTGTGCATGCCATAGACCTGCGAGATGCCGAAACGCTCGAGAAGCCCCTCCTCGAGCATGACCCGCGCCCCGCCACCGCCTTCTTCGGCGGGCTGGAAGATCAGCGCCACGGACCCGCTGAAATTCCGCGTCTCGGCCAGGTATTTCGCAGCCCCGAGAAGCATGGTCGTGTGCCCGTCATGGCCGCAGGCATGCATCTTGCCAGGGGTCTGCGACCGGTAGGGCAGGTCGCGCGCCTCTTCGATGGGAAGCGCGTCCATGTCGGCGCGCAGGCCGATCACCGGCCCCTCGCCCTGGCCGCGCAGGATGCCCACCACGCCGTTCCGCGCGATGCCGGTATGCACCTCGTCCACGCCGAACTCGCGCAGCCGCGCGGCCACGAAGGCGGCAGTCTCGACCGTGTCGAACAGAAGCTCGGGATTGGCGTGGATATGCTGGCGCCACGCCGTCATCTCTTCCTGGAACTGGGCGATGCGGTTCAGAACGGGCATGATCTTCCTTTCTCTGGCGTCACACCGTTATGACGCGCCGCACGGGACCGGGGCAACCGGGAATTGCACCGCTCCGCGGCTGCGCGTAAGGGAGCGGCATGAACAAGGACATCGACGAACACGGACTGCCCCGCGCGCCGATGGCGCGGCTGGTGGCGATCATGGCGCGGCTGCGCGACCCCGAGGGGGGCTGCCCCTGGGACATCGAGCAGACCTATGCGAGCATCGCGCCCTACACGATCGAGGAGGCCTACGAGGTGGCCGACGCGATCGAACGCAGCGCCTTCGGCGAATTGCGGGGCGAGCTGGGCGACCTGCTGTTGCAGGTGGTCTATCACGCCCGCATGGCCGAAGAGGACGGGCTGTTCGATTTCGACGCCGTGGCGGGGGACGTGGCCGAGAAGATGATCCGCCGCCATCCCCATGTCTTCGGCGACGAGAGCCGCGACAAGTCGGCCGAGCAGCAGGTGCAGGACTGGGAGAAGATAAAGGCGGCCGAGCGCGCCGGCGCGGGGCCGGCGGGCGTGCTGGACGGGGTGGCGCTGGGGCTGCCTGCGCTGCTGCGCGCGCTCAAGCTGCAGAAGCGCGCGGCGCGGGTGGGCTTCGACTGGACCGACCGCCGCGACGTGCTTGCCAAGATCGTCGAGGAGGCGCACGAACTGGCCGAGGTCAGCGAGGGCACCGACCCCGACCGGATCGAGGACGAGTTCGGCGACCTGCTGTTCGTGATGGTGAACCTGGGCCGGCACCTGGGTGTCGACCCCGAGGCGGCGCTGAGGCGGACCAACGCGAAGTTCACCCGCCGCTTCGCCGCGATCGAGGCGGCGCTTGAAGCCGAGGGGCGCACGCCGTCCGATGCGAGCCTTGCCGAGATGGACGCGCTCTGGCATGCGGCCAAGGCGCGCGAGCGCGGCTGAGACGCCGGCGCGCCTGCCCGGACGGCGCGGAAGTTGCGGCGCCGGATGCCTCCGGCGGGGATATTTGAAGAAAGTGGAAGGCGGGCGCGCGCGGCATGCGGGCTTTGCAAGCGGGGCGGTTTTCGTTAACACCGCGGCGAGGCCCCAATGGACGTGAGGACCCTACCCCCATGAGCACCATCATCGACATCACCGCACGCGAGATACTGGACAGCCGGGGCAACCCGACGGTCGAGGTGGACGTGCTGCTGGACGACGGCACGCTGGGCCGCGCCGCCGTGCCCTCGGGCGCCTCGACCGGCGCGCACGAAGCGGTGGAGCTGCGCGACGGCGACAAGTCGCGCTACAAGGGCAAGGGCGTGCTGAAGGCGGTCGAGGCGGTCAATGTCGAGATCGCCGACGAGATCGTGGGCCATGACGCCACCGACCAGGTCGCCATCGACCGCGCGATGATCGAGCTCGACGGCACGCCCAACAAGGCGCGGCTGGGCGCGAACGCGATCCTGGGCGTGAGCCTGGCCGTGGCCAAGGCGGCGGCGCAGAGCCTGGGCCAGCCGCTTTATCGCTATGTGGGCGGCACATCGGCGCGCGTGCTGCCGGTGCCGATGATGAACATCATCAATGGCGGCGAGCATGCCGACAACCCGATCGACTTCCAGGAATTCATGATCATGCCGGTGGCCGCCGACAGCATCGCCGAGGCGGTGCGGATGGGTGCGGAGGTGTTCCACACGCTGAAGAAGGAGCTGCACGACGCCGGCCACAACACCGGCATCGGCGACGAGGGCGGCTTTGCGCCGAACCTGTCCTCGACCACCGACGCGCTCGACTTCATCATGCGCTCGATCGAGAAGGCCGGCTACAAGCCCGGCGAGGAAATCTACCTCGCACTCGACTGCGCCTCGACCGAGTATTTCCGGGACGGCATCTACGACATGAAGGGCGAGGGCAAGCGGCTTTCCTCGGCCGAGAACGCCGACTACCTGGCAGCCCTGGTCGACGCCTATCCGATCATCTCGATCGAGGATGGCATGGCCGAGGACGACTGGGAGGGCTGGAAGCTGCTGACCGACCGCATCGGCGACCGCTGCCAGCTGGTGGGCGACGATCTGTTCGTGACCAACTCGCGGCGCCTGGCCGATGGCATCGCGAGGGGCTGCGGCAACTCGATGCTGGTCAAGGTCAACCAGATCGGCAGCCTGACCGAGACGCTGGAGGCCGTGGACATGGCCCATCGCGCGCGCTTCACCTGCGTGATGAGCCACCGCTCGGGCGAGACCGAGGACGCGACCATCGCGGACCTGGCGGTGGCCACCAATTGCGGGCAGATCAAGACCGGGTCGCTGTCGCGCTCGGACCGGCTGGCCAAGTACAACCAGCTGATCCGGATCGCGGAGAACCTGGGCGAGACGGCGGAATATGCCGGCCGCTCGATCCTGAAGCGCTGAATGCCCCCGGGGCGTGGCGGATCAGACCGCCGCCGCGCCCTGCCACTTCTCGGCCGGCAGGAAGCGCGCAAGCGCCGCCGCCTCGGCCCAGCGCGACTCAAGGGGGCGCGTGCCGACCATGACCACCGCGTTCGCGGGCAGGCCGGCCGACCCGAGCAGGTCCAGCAGCGCCGCCCGGCTTTCGCCCCAGCTTGCCGCGGGCGCGGGCGCCGCGCCGGCAACGAAGGTCAGGCCGGACACTTCCTGCAACTCGGCGGCGAAATCGCCCGGCGCCTCGCCTTCGGGCGCAAGGATCGCGCGCTCGCAGCGGATGAGCGATGCAAGCCTTGCGCGCGACGGCTCGGGCAGGTCCAGTCGCCGGGCCAGGCGCAGGCCGATCGCCTCGCAGGTGAAGAGAAAGGCCGTGATGTCCCGCCCCGAGCCGAGCAGGATCGCGGCATAATCGGGGTAGGCAAGACCCAACTCCCTTGCGCGGACGACCCTGCGGCGGATCACTTCCACGGGCAGCCGCGGCCCCAGGAGTTCCGCGCGCGCCTTCTTCCAGGCAAAGCGGCGCCAGCTTGCCCCCGCATCGAGCGGCGGGCCGTCATTGTGGCCCATCATGCCGGGCCCGCGATATCCGATGCGACTGTCCATGGCCCGAGAGTGCTGCACCACGCCGACCCGCGCAAGCCCGTGCTGGACCCGCGCCCTGCCCCGCGATAGAAGCGCGCGAAACCGAGGGGTGCCCCGATGACCGAAGACCGTGAGCCGCCGAAGATCTATCTTGCCACGCCGCCCGCCTTCGAGTTGTCGGGCTTCGAGACGCCCCTGAAAGCGGCGCTCGACGCGGCGCCGGTCGCCTGCCTGCGCCTGTCGCTGGCGACCCGGGACGAGGACGACCTGTCCCGCGCCGCCGACATGCTGCGCGAGATCGCCCATGCCCGCGACATTCCGCTGGTGATCGACGACCACTTCCGGCTGGTGGAGCGGCTGGGACTCGATGGCGTGCACCTGACCGACGGCGCGCGCCGCGTGAAGGAGGTGCGCAAGCTGCTGGGCAAGGAGGCCATCCTGGGCGCGTTCTGCGGCACCTCGCGCCATGCCGGGATGACCGCCGGAGAGCTGGGCGCGGACTACATCGCCTTCGGACCCGTCAGTGCCGACACGCTTCTGGGCGACGGGACCGTGGCAGAGCCGGAACTCTTCCAGTGGTGGTCCGAAATGATCGAGATCCCGGTCGTGGCCGAGGGCGGGCTGGCCGGCGCGGCGCTCGCGGGCTTGCTGCCCTATACCGATTTCATCTGCCTGTCGGACGAGATCTGGGCCGCAGGGGATGGACCGGCAGCGGCGCTAGGCAGGATCGCGGCCAGTCTCTAGCGCGGCCTCCAGCGCGGCCGTGACGCCCGCGCGCACGGCTTCCTCGCAGGCGGCGGCCAGCGCCTTTCGGTCGGCGAAATCGGCGGCACGCAGGGGCGGATGGTGGATCACTTCGGCCACGCCGCCGCGCGACAGGGCAAAGACCGCCTTCAGATGCGGCCCGAGCGGCATCTCTCCCCACCAGCCGTAGAAGCTGCGCGGCAGGTCCGGCGCGGGGTGGTAGACGATGCTGACCGGCTGCACCCACAATTCGTCGCGCAGGCCCTCGGCGGTAAAGGGGGCGAACAGCGTCGACTTGAAGGGCAGCACCCGCCGCCCGTCGGTGGAGGTGCCTTCGGGGAAGAAGCAGAGCCGGTCGCCGCGGGCAAGCCGGTCGTGCAGCATGGCGGCCTGCGCCTTCGACGACGTGCGCCTTCGGTCGATGTAGACGGTCCCGATCTGGCGCGACAGCCAGCCCACCAGCGGCCAGCCCGCCACTTCCGCCTTGGAGACGAAATAGACCCGGTCCGCGGTCAGCAGCGTGAAGATGTCGATCCAGCCGGCATGGTTCGCGACCACCGCGCCCCCCCCGCGCATGGGCGTGCCGCGCGCAAGCACCCGGACCCCGCAGAGCCACAGGCAGATGCGCCCCCACAGGCACGCGATGCGGTGCGCGACGCCCAGCGGGGCCGCACGCTCGACCAGGTTGAACAGCACCACGAAAGGAATGCCGAGATAGGTGACAAGGACCAGCGCCAGGGCGCGCAGCACCATGCGCAGACGCTCGGTCACGCAGGGCGCGCGCACCCGCTCGGGCGCTGCACCGTTCCAGGTCACGCTCATTTCCGCGCGAAGCTCCGCGTATAGAAGGCGTGATACTTCTCGGCCATGCGGGCCGTATCCATCAGCAGGCAGACATCGATGGTGTTGAAGTCCCGGTCGATGAAGGCCCCCTCGCCCACGAAGCCGCCCAGCCGCAGATAGGCCTTGATCAGCGCCGGGATCTGCGCCAGCGCCTCGACGCGATCCAGCCTGTCCTCGGGCACGAGGTCCATGTCCACGAAACCCTCGGGACGGGCGCGCACGCGCAGATCGTCGGGCGCGAGGTGGTGGTGATGCAGCCAGGACAGCGCGGGCGCGATGGCGTCAGGGTCGGTGCCGTGAAACGAGGCCACGCCGAACAGGATCTCGATCTCGCGCGACAGGACGTATTCGGCCAGCGCGTTCCACATGAGATGCATGGCAATGCCGCCGCGATAGGGCGCGGCCACGCAGGAGCGGCCAAGTTCGACTGTCTTGCGGCCCAGCGCCTCGATCCGCGACAGGTCGTATTCGCTGGCGCTGTAGAAGCCCCCCGCCGCCCGCGCGCGGTCGCCCGGCAGCAGTCGGTAGACGGCCGCCACCCGGTCCAGCGGATCGGCCACCGGTGTCGCCCTGTCGATCAGGATCAGGTGGTCGAAGAACGGATCGAAGGCGTCCTTTTCCAGCCGCCGCGCATGGTCGGCAGAGGCGGCGGGCGCGCCCATCTCCTCGACGAAGACGCGGTAGCGCAGCCGCTGGGCCGCGGCGATATCCTCGTCGCTGGCTGCAATGCGGATCTCGAAGCGTTTGGTGTCGAGTTCCATGGCTCCCCGAACGTGACTGCCGTGCTCGGTCTTACGAAGTCGGACCCGTGCATGCAACATGAGACGCGGTGCCGCACCGTCGGGTCATTCCGGGAAAGGATCTTGCCCGGAACGCCGGACTCACCTTATGGTTGTGAAATGTGGGACGATTTCACTATTGGCGAGGCAGGAATTCCGGGACGAGAAGGATGCGGGTGCCATCGATGACCACCTTTCCCACATGCTCGAAGTTCACGGTGATCCTGTGGCCGACCACGGACTGAACCTGCCCGAGACCCCAGTCGGGCATGTCGGGATGCCGCACGAAGGAGCCGGGCTCCAGAAACTCGTTCATCGCCATCCCTGTTCCTTTCACCCGTCGGGAGACCGCCCTTGACCCATCCGGACCTGACCGGCCTCGTCTCCTCGCGCATCTGCCATGACCTTGTAAACCCGGTCGGCGCGATCGGAAACGGCGTGGAGCTGCTTTCGTGCCTTGGCCGGACCACCGCTGCGCCCGAACTTGAACTGATCGCCGACAGCGTCAACGCCACGGTGCAGAAATTGCGCCTGTTCCGACTCGCCTTCGGCGATGCCGCGCCGCAGGACCGCGTCGCGCTGGCCGAGTTGCGCCCGATCCTGGGTGCGCTGGTCAGCGGAAGATGGAAACTGGTGCTGACCGTCGAGGGTTCCGAGCTGCCGCGCACCACCGCAAAGGCGGCGCTGCTGGCGCTTCTGTGCAAGGAGCATTGCCTGCCACTGGGCGGCGAGACGCGGCTGGTCCTGTCCGCCGGCGCGGTCGGCATCGAGACGACCGCGCCCCGCCTGCGCGACGCAGAGGCGTTGTGGCGCCTGCTCGAGCATCCGGACGCGGAGGCCAGGGTCCGTCCGGCGGAGGTGCAGTTCCTGCTGCTCGGCCAGCTTCTCCAGGCACGCGGCGCGCGTGCGACCCGTGCGACGCGCGAGAACGGGATGAGCCTCGATCTCAGGCGCCTCTAGGCGGCGCGGCTCAGGCCTTCAGCATGGCCGGGCGCAGGCCCGCGCGAAAGCGGCGCATGTTGGCCTGATACCGCTCGGCCGAGGCGACAAGCCCCGCGCGGGCGGTTTCGTCCAGCTCGCGCACCACCTTGCCCGGCGCCCCCATCACCAGCGATCCCGGCGGGATCCGCTTGCCTTCGGTCACCAGCGCGCCCGCACCGATCAGGCAGCCCGCCCCGATCACCGCCCCGTTCAGGATGGTCGCCCCCATCCCGATCAGCGCGCCGTCGCCGATGGTGCAGCCATGCAGCATCGCCTTGTGGCCGATGGTGCAGTCCGCGCCGATGGTCAGCGGATAGCCGGGATCGGTGTGCAGCACGCAGTTTTCCTGGATGTTCGAGCCGCGCCCCAGGTGGATCCGCTCGTTGTCGCCGCGCAGCACGGCGTTGAACCAGACCGAGCTGCCGCTTTCCATCACCACGTCGCCGATCAGCGCTGCCCCCGGCGCCACCCAGACGTCGCCATCCTCCGGCAGATGCGGCGAGACGCCGTCCAGATCGTAAAGCCCGCTCATATGCCGACCCCCTTCTCGAATTCCTCGTTCAGCGCCTTGACGTGGCCCACCAGCCCCGGCTGGCGGGTGCGACGCAGTCGCTCGGCGGTGACGATGGCGCGCAGATGTTCCTCGCAGAGCGCCAGGTCCTCGTTCACCAGGACGTAATCATACTCGGCCCAGTGGCTGATCTCGTCGCGGCTCTTGCGCATCCTGCCCGCGATCACCTCGGCGCTGTCCTGCCCGCGGGCGCGCAGCCTTGCGGCGAGTTCCGCGATCGAGGGCGGCAGCAGGAAGATCGACACCACCTGGTGCCCGAGGCTGCTTTCGCGGATCTGCTGGCCGCCCTGCCAGTCCACGTCGAACAGCACGTCATGGCCCGCATTGATGGCCTTCTCGACCGGCTCCTGCGGCGAGCCGTAGAAGTTCCCGAACACCTCGGCATGTTCCAGCATCCGCCCCTCGGCCACGGTCTGGCGGAAGCGCTCGACACTCATGAAATGGTAGTCCTGGCCGTCGATCTCTCCGGGGCGCGGGGGCCGCGTGGTGGCCGAGACGGAAAAGGTGATCCGCGGATCCCAGCCGCGCAGCCGGCGCGAGAGCGTGGATTTCCCCGCCCCCGAGGGCGAGGACAGGATGATCAGCAATCCACGGCGGGCAGGCTGGGCAGTCTCGGACACGGGGCGCGGGCTCCTATTCGACGTTCTGGCATTGCTCGCGCATCTGATCGATGACGAGCTTGAGATCAAGACCGATCGCCGTCAGCGCCGGATCCT
Source organism: Halovulum dunhuangense (assembly GCF_013093415.1). Lineage (NCBI taxonomy): Bacteria > Pseudomonadati > Pseudomonadota > Alphaproteobacteria > Rhodobacterales > Paracoccaceae > Halovulum > Halovulum dunhuangense. The sequence continues at coordinate 1,753,077 of NZ_JABFBC010000001.1, read as the reverse complement.
GCGCCTTGGAGCACAGGGTATTGGCCTCGCGGTTGAACTCCTGCATCAGGAAATCGAGCTTGCGCCCCACCGGCCCGCCCTCGGCCAGCAGCGCGCGGGTGGCGGCGATATGGGCGCGCAGGCGGTCCAGCTCCTCGGTCACGTCGGATTTGACCGCCAGAAGCGCCAGCTCCTGCGCCAGGCGGTCCGCATCCACCCTGTCCTGCGCGCCAAGAAGCGCCGCCACCCTTGCCCGCAGCACCTCGCCCGAACGGGCGGCGCGGGCCTCGGCCGTCTCGGCCGCCGCGGCGGTCAGCCCCTCCAACCGGTCCAGCTGTTCGGCCAGCACGCGGGCCAGCGCCGTCCCCTCGCTGCGGCGGTGCGCCACGAGCGACGCCAGCAACGGGTCGATATCGGCGGCGATCGCCTCGGCCGCGTCGGCCAGCCGGTCGGCAAGCCGCACCCCCTCGACCACGCCGCGGGTGGCAAGGATCTCTCCGGCGCTGATCGGGGCCAGGCGCAGCCCCTCGGCTTCGGCCGCGCGGGCGACCTCGGCGGCGCTGGCAAGCACGCGCGCCAGCGTCTCGCGGTTCAGCTCGAGCCCGGCCGCCCCCTCGCCGCCGGCAATGCGCAGACCGATCTGGACCGAGCCACGGTTCAGCCGGGCCTGCGCCGCGGCCCGGATTTCCGGCTCCAGCCGTTCCAGCCCCTCGGGCAGCCGCAGCCGCAGGTCCAGCCCGCGCCCGTTGACCGACCGCGCCTCCCAGTGCCATTCGAGCGTGCCCGACCGACCGGTCACCGCCGAAAAGCCGGTCATCGAAGAAAGTGCCATCGTCAGCGTTCCTTTTTGCCCTGCAAGACCCCATCCGCCGTAGCGTTAATCATTTGTTACCAAAGCCGGGGACAATAATCTAAAAATTGACTAGTCTTGCGGACATGCGGAACGCAAGCGGTCGCGGATAGTCATGCCCGCGAAAGCCGCGAACATCAGGCGGACGGACGGGCCAGCGATGAACACGGATGCCTTGACAGGGTTGCGCGACTACTGGGAAAGCCTGCGCCGGGGGCGCCTCGCGCCGCTGCGCTCCGAGCTGGATCCGCGCCGGTTCGAGGATGCGCTCGAACGTCTGTTCATCCTCGAACAGATCCGCCCGGAGGAATTGCGCATCCGGCTTGCGGGCCTTTCGCTGTGCGAACTCATGGGGGTCGAGGTGCGCGGCATGCCGCCCGAGGCGCTGTTCGACGACCGGGCGCGGCCCGGCATCCATGCACATCTCAAGTCGGTGCTGACGCTTCCGGCGGTGGTGGAACTCGACCTCTACGGGCCCGACCGGTTCGGGCGGGACATCGCCGCAAGGATGCTGCTTCTGCCGCTGTGCAGCGACCTGGGCGACCTGACCCGGGTGCTGGGCTGCATCACCACTGCCGGGGTGATGCGCGCGCCGGTGCAGTTCACGATCTCGGCCGCGATCACAACGCCCGTGCGGACCGACGACCGCCAGGGCGCAACGCGACAGGCCCTGCCCGGCTTTGCCGAACCGGCGCAGGCCTACGGGCTGCCGCCGGCCCCGCCGCCGCTGTCGCTGCTGGAAAACCCCCAGCCGGTCAGCGGGCCGCGGCGCCGGGGGCATCTGCGCCTGCTTTCGGGCGGTCAGGACGGCAGGGGCAGGCCCTGAAGCGCCAGCACCGCGGTCAGGTCCGAATGGTCCAGAACCGCGTCCGCCTTTTCCCTGAGCGCGGGCTTCGCGCGATAGGCCACGCCAAGCCCCGCCTTCTCGATCATCGACAGGTCGTTCGCCCCATCGCCGATGGCGACCACGTCGCGCGGCGTGACGCCCCGCTCGGCACACAGCGCGTCCAGCGCGTCGGCCTTGGCCTGCCGGCCGAGCACCGGCAGGCGGACGCTGCCGGTCAGACGGCCGTCCGCCTCTTCCAGCACGTTGGCCTGGTTGCTCTGGAAGCCCGCGGCAGCGGCCACGCGCTCGGTGAAGAAGGTGAAACCGCCCGAGACAAGTGCCGTGCGCGCGCCGGCGGCGTTCATGCCGCCCACCATCGCGGCCGCCCCCGGGTTCAGCCGCACCCGTTCGTCGTAGCAGGATTGCAGCACAGACACCGGCAGGCCGCGGAGCAGTTCCACGCGGGCGAAAAGCGCCTGCTCGAAATCCAGCTCGCCCCGCATCGCCGCCTCGGTGATGCGGGCGACATGCTCCTTGACGCCCGCGTAATCGGCCAGCTCGTCGATGCACTCGACCGAGATGATGGTGCTGTCCATGTCCGCGATCAGGATCGCCTTGCGCCGCGCATCAGCCGCGACCTGGTTCACATCCGCCGCCAGCCCCTGCCGGAGCGGCGCCAGATCGTCGATCATCGCGGCAAGCGGGATCTCCACCGCGCCCTTGCCCAGTCGCCGCGGCGTGCCCGCGCCGGCACCTGCCCGCGCGATCACCTCGCCCACCAGGTCGTCGCCGACGACACCCTCGGTCGTCACCACCAGGAACTGCCCGCCCATGCCTGCCCCTTTCCTGAATGACAGCGGGCGCGCCGCGCGACACGCCCCTGCCCTTCCACTTTCTTCAAATATCCCCGCCGGAGGCCCCGGCCGCGCCCGCGGCCGGGTCGCTTCAGACCGCCGCGCGCTGCGCCTCGCGGCGCTGGTGCAGCTCCTCGGCCACCAGGAAGGCCAGCTCCAGCGACTGCGCCGCGTTCAGGCGCGGGTCGCAGACGGTGTGGTAGCGGTCCGACAGATCCTCGTCCGCCACGGCGCGCAGGCCGCCGGTGCATTCGGTGACGTCCTTGCCGGTCATCTCGAAATGCACCCCGCCCGGATAGGTGCCCTCGGCCTCGTGCACGGCGAAGAACTCGCGCACCTCGCGCAGGACCCGCTCGAAGGGACGGGTCTTGTAGCCCGAGTCGGACTTGATCGTGTTGCCATGCATCGGATCGCAGGACCACAGCACCTTGAAGCCCTCGCGCTCGACGGCGCGGATCAGCTTGGGAAGGTGCTCGCCCACCTTTCCGGCGCCGAAGCGGTTGATCAGCGTCAGCCGGCCCGCCTCGTTGGCGGGGTTCAGCTTCTCGATCAGGCGCAGCAGGTCGTCCTCGGTGATCGAGGGGCCGCATTTCAGGCCGATCGGGTTCTGCACGCCGCGGCAGAACTCGACATGGGCGCCGTCGGGCTGGCGGGTGCGGTCGCCGATCCAGATCATGTGGCCCGAGCCCGCCACCGGCAGGCCCGAGGTGCTGTCCACCCGGCACAGCGCCTCTTCGTATTCCAGCAGCAGCGCCTCGTGGCTGGTGAAGAAATCGACGCGGTGCAGCGCGTCCACCGTGTCGCCGCTGACGCCCGCCGCTTCCATGAATTCCAGGCTTTCATGGATGCGGTTCGCCAGCTTGTGATACTTCTCGTAGCCCGGCGTGTCCGAGGTGAAGCCCAGCGTCCAGCTGTGCACCCGCGCGATGTCTGCGAAACCGCCCTGGCTGAAGGCGCGCAGCAGGTTCAGCGACGCCGCCGCCTGGGTATAGGCCTGAAGCATGCGCTGCGGATCGGGCATGCGCGCATCCAGCGTGGGCGCGGTATCGTTGATGATGTCGCCGCGATAGATCGGCAGCGTGACGCCGTCCACCACTTCCGTGGGCGCGGAACGGGGCTTGGCGAACTGGCCGGCCATGCGGCCGATCTTGACCACCGGCAGCTTCGCCCCGAAGGTCAGGACCACCGCCATCTGCAACATCACCTTGAAGGTGTCGCGGATATTGTCGGCCGAGAATTCCGCGAAGCTTTCCGCGCAATCGCCGCCCTGAAGCAGGAACGCCTTGCCCTCGACGACCTGCGCCAGCTCCGCCTTCAGGCGGCGCGCCTCTCCGGCAAAGACCAGCGGCGGATAGGTGGCGAGCTTTGCCTCCACCTCGCCCAAAGCGGCCTGGTCCGGATAATCCGGCATCTGGATCCGCTCATGGTTGCGCCATGCGGTCTTGTTCCACGCAGAAGTCATCGCTCTCGCTCCCGAGTCGTCCCCCGATTTTCAACAGCCGCGTTATAGGCAAGCGCGCCGGGCATTACCAGCGACGATGCCCCGTGATGTTCCGGCGGGGGAACCACACCGCCCGCCGCAGGCATCCCCCTGCGGGCGAAGGCGGCGGGCAGGCAGGGGAGGCGCGGGATCAGCGGCTGGCGGCGACGTTGCCGTGCCAGTCGGCAACGACTGCCGGCGCGGCTTCGAGTCCGGCGGCGCCGATCAGGGCGGCAAGCGCGTGGCCGGCGACCACGGTCAGCGCCACGAAGGCAAGGGTTCGCACCACGTCGCGGTCCGCGCCGCTCAGCGGTGCGGGCGTGGTCGCTTCGGTCAGGGTCCGGGTGTTCATGGCGGCGGTCCTTTCAGGCTGACGGTTCCGGGCGATCCGGGATGACAGCCAGATATGCCGCAGCGCGCCATAATGGAAATGAATGTTTATCTGCATTTCCATTCCTGTTCGTGATGTATTGCCGTGCCGCCCTACCCCCTGTTTCCCCGACAATCGCTCTGCTACTCCTTGCGCAACGAGACAGTAACGGAGCGCGCGATGAAGACGGTGAAGGACATGGTGGCCGAAGCCAACGGGATCGTGGACAACATCCCCGCGTCCGAGGCGATGGCGCTGCACGGGGCCGAGGGCGTCACCTTCGTCGATCTGCGCGACATCCGCGAATTGCAGCGGGACGGCATGATCCCGGGTGCGTTTCACTGCCCGCGCGGCATGCTGGAATTCTGGATCGACCCCGAAAGCCCCTATGCCAAGCCGCAGTTCCAGTCGGGCGGCCGCTTCGTGTTCTACTGCGCCTCGGGCTGGCGCTCGGCGCTGGCGGCACGGACGGCGCAGGAGATGGGGCTTGCGGGCGTGACCCATGTGCGCGACGGCTTTTCCGGCTGGAAATCCGCCGGCGGCCCCGTGGCGGCAAAGGACTGACCCCATGCGGATCGGAGAGGACACCCCCGCGATCATCAGCGGCGGCGCATCGGGGCTCGGGGCGGAAACCGCGCGCATCCTGGCCGCGGCCGGCGCGCCGGTGACGATCCTGGACCTGAACCCCGATACGGGGGCGGAACTGGCCGAAAGCCTGGGCGGGCTGTTCCTGATGTGCGACGTGACCGACAGCGCCGCCGTGGCCGATGCGCTGTCGGCGGCGGCGGCCGTGCATGGGCCCGCGCGGATCGCGGTGGCCTGCGCGGGCATCGCGCCCGGCGCGCGGACGGTGGCGAAAGATGGCAGCCCGCACGACCCCGCCCTGTTCGACCGGGTGATCGCGGTCAACCTGATGGGCACCTTCCATCTTGTCAGCCAGGCTGCGGCGCAGATGGGCGGGCTTGCGCCCATGGGCCGGGACGCAGAGCGCGGCGCGATCGTGACCACCGCGTCCGTCGCGGCCTTCGAGGGGCAGATCGGCCAGATCGGCTATGCCGCCTCGAAAGGGGCGGTCGCAGCCATGACCCTGCCGATGGCGCGCGATCTGGCGGCGCTCGGCATCCGGGTCAATTCCATCGCGCCGGGCCTGTTCCGCACGCCGATGGTGGCGGGGCTGCCGCCCCAGGTGCAGGAATCGCTGGGCGCCTCGGTGCCCTTTCCGCCGCGGCTGGGCGACCCGGCGGAATTCGCGTCGCTGGTGCGCCACATGATCGAGAACCCGATGATGAACGGCGCGGTGGTGCGCCTCGATGGCGCGATCCGCATGGCGCCGAAATGAGCCTCAGGGGGCTTGACCTTCCAGCAGCAGGAAGCCCCATCTGGGTGCGGAAGCATGACAGGAGCATCCGATGACCACCTTCCACGTCCCCGACATGAGCTGCGGGCATTGCAAGGCCGCGATCGAAAAGGCGCTGCACGCGCTCGATCCGAACGCCGCGGTGCGTGTGGACCTGTCCGCCCGCACCGTCAGCGTCGAGACACCCCAGACCGAGGCGTCGATCCTGGCGGCGCTCAAGGGCGCGGGCTACGAGGCGACCCGCGCCTGAGCCACCTCAGTCGGCCGGCGTGACCCTGTAGGCCGCGCCGTCGCCCACGGACAGGAACCAGATCGCCCCGTCCGGCGCCTCGCGCACGTCGCGGATGCGGATGTAGTCGTCCGCGAACAGCCGCTCACCCTCGGACAGGCGGTTGCCGTCCACGTCCAGGCGCACGACCGTGTCGTATTGCAGCGCGCCCACGAACACGTCGCCCTGCCATTCGGGAAACAGCCGCCCGGAATAGATCATCATGCCCGAGGGCGCGATCGAGGGATCCCAGTAGAACAACGGCTGCTCCATGCCCGCACGGGTGCTGCCCACACCGATCCTGAGGCCGGTATAGTGCCGCCCGAAGGAAATCACCGGCCAGCCGTAGTTGCGCCCCGCCTCGGGGCGGTTCACCTCGTCCCCGCCGCGCGCGCCATGCGCCACCGTCCAGAGCCGCCCCTCGGCATCGAGCGCGGCGCCCTGCGGGTTGCGATGGCCGATCGACCAGATCTCGGGCAGCGCCTGCGCGCCGTCGGCGAAGGGGTTGTCGCCCGGGATCGACCCGTCGCGGGCGACGCGGATCACCTTGCCGTTGTGCACGCGGGGGTTCTGCGCCTCGTCCGCGTCGCCCCGGTCGCCGATGGTCAGGAACAGCGTGCCGTCCCGCGCCTCGACGATGCGCGAGCCGAAATGCTGGCCCCGGCCGGACGACTCGGACATGCGGAAGATGACCCGCAGGTTTTCCAGCGCGGTGCCATCCTGCGACATCCGCGCGACCGCCAGCGCGGTGCGCGCGCCGCCACCGGCGGGTTCGGCGAAGCTGAGAAAGATCTCGCGGCTCTGGGCGAAATCGCGCGCGATCACGACATCCAGCAGCCCGCCCTGCCCCAGCTGCGCCACCTGCGGCACGCCCGCGACGGGCACCGCGTCGCCGCCCCTCACATGCAGCAGCCGGCCGGCGCGTTCCGTCACCAGCACCCCGCCCCCGGGCAGGAAACCGATGGCCCAGGGCTCGTTCAGCCCCGCGATCATCCGGTCCACGCGGACCGGGCCCGCGCTTGTGTCCCGGACATCCTGCGCCAGGGCAGATGCGGCCAGGGCCGCCGCGAGGATCGGGGCTGCAAGCGTGGCGAAGAGGCGTTTCATCTCCGGCTCCCATTCCGTTATAGGGTTTGATTGATGATACGGGCACGGCGGCCACGGGCCAGCCTGTCCCACGCGAATGTGAGGATGATGCGATGGCGGAACGGCTTCTGCGGACCCTGGCCTATGCGGTGGCGGCCCTGTGTCTGCTGCCGATCCTGGCCGTGGTGCTGGCGGCGGCGACGGGCTCGGGCGACATCTGGACCAGCCTCGCCGCGACTGTGCTGCCGCGCTACACCTGGACCACGGTGCAGCTTGTCTCGCTGGTGGCGCTGGGCACCTTCGTGATCGGCACCTCGACCGCCTGGCTCGTGACCACCTGCCGCTTTCCCGGCGCGCGCCTTCTAGAGGTGATGCTGGCACTTCCGCTGGCGTTTCCGGCCTATGTGCTGGCCTATGCCTATACCGACCTGCTGGACCACCCCGGCGCCGTGCAGACCTGGCTGCGCGCGACGTTCGAGCTGGGCCCGCGCGACTACTGGTTCCCGGAAATCCGCTCACTCGGTGGGGCGGCCGCCATGCTGACGCTGGTGCTTTACCCCTACGTCTACCTGCTCGCGCGGGCGGCCTTTCTTCAGCAAAGCTTTGGCGGCTATCTCGCGGCCCGCGTGCTGGGCAAGGGGCCATGGCAGGCCTTCCTGCGGGTCAGCCTGCCGATGGCGCGGCCCGCCATCGCCGGGGGCGTGCTGCTCACGGTGATGGAAACGATCGCCGATTTCGGCACCGTGTCCTATTTCGGGGTGCAGACCTTCGCGACCGGGATCTACCAGGCGTGGTTTTCCATGGGCGACCGGGCGGCGGCCGCGCAGCTGGCGCTTTGCCTGCTCAGCGTCGCGCTGCTGCTCGCCACCCTCGAGCGGATCCAGCGCGGCGCCGCCAAGCGCTACCCGCAGCGCACCGGCGCCGAGATGGCCCCGCAGGTGCTGCGCGGCGCGCGCGGCTGGGCGGCCGCGCTGTGGTGCCTGCTGCCGGTGCTGTTCGGCTTCCTGCTGCCCACGGTCATCCTGGCCGAAATGGCGATGGAGGCGCAGCAATCCCTGCTCTCGCCCCGCTACCAGGCCTTCATGCGCAACTCGCTGACGCTGGGCGCGGTGGCGGCCGTCGTCACCGTCGGCGCGGCGGTGGTGCTGGGCACGCTCGCCCGCCTGCACCGCACCCGCACGACGCGCGGCCTGACGCTGGTCGCGGGGCTGGGCTACGCGGTGCCCGGCGGGGTGATCGCGGTGGGTCTGATGGTGCCCTTCGCAGCCCTCGACAACGGGCTCGACGCCTGGATGCGGGCGAATTTCGACATCTCGACCGGGCTTCTGTTCACCGGCTCGATCTGGGTGCTGGTGATGGCCTACATGGTGCGCTTCATGGCGGCGGCGCTCAGCGCCTTCGACACCGGGATCACGGCGATCAATCCCAACATCGACGCGGCCGCGCGCACGCTGGGGCAAAGCCCCGCGGGGCTGATGCGCCGCGTGCACCTGCCGCTGATGCGCACCGCGGTGCTGACCGGGCTGCTGATCGTCTTCGTGGACGTGATGAAGGAACTTCCCGCGACGCTGATCATGCGGCCCTTCAACTTCGACACGCTGGCGGTGCAGGCGCACAGGCTGGCCGCGGACGAGCGGCTGACCGAGGCGGCGCTGCCCTCGCTGGTGATCATGGCCTTCGGGCTCTTGCCGGTGATCCTGCTGATCCGCGCGATCGCGCGCAACGGCGCCCGCAGCGCCGACATGGCCCTGCCCCAGCCGGCATGAATTCGCCCGGGCCCGGGCACGAAAAAAGGCGCGCCCGGGGGGCGGGCGCGCCTCAAGGCTGAAACGGGAAGGGAGAGATCAGTTCCAGCCAGCCTCGTTGTAGATCTCCTGGGCGCGGGTCTGGTTCTCGCCCAGAGCCGAAAGGTTCAGGTCGTCCTGACGGAACAGGCCCAGCGTGGCCGGCACTTCCGCAAGACCAACGCCCGCCACCGCGGCGTATTCGTTGTTCTGGTTGGCGAAATAGGCCTGCGCCTCGTCCGTCGCCAGGAACTCGAGGAAGCGGATCGCGTTCTCCCGGTTCGGCGCGTTCGCCGCGACCCCTGCCGCCGCCACGTTCACATGGGCGCCGGTGGTGGACTGGTTCGGGAACACCCAGCCGATGCTGTCGATGTTCTCGGACAGCCCGTCCACGCCGCCCGCGACGCCGCGCAGGAAGTAGTAGGTGTTGGACACGGCGATGTCGCACTCGCCCGAGACGATGCCCAGAAGCTGGTCGGTATCGCCGCCCTGGGGCGCGCGGGCGAAGTTGGCGACCACGCCTTTCGCCCAGTCGAGCGCGGCTTCCTCGCCCTCATGGGCGATGATCGACCCCATCAGCGACAGGTTGTAGATGTTGCTGCCCGAGCGAATGCAGATCTGCCCCTCGAAACGCGGATCGGCCAGGTCGGCATAGGTCAGCGGCGGCTCGCTCACATCCTCGCGGTCGTAGAAGATGATGCGCGCGCGCTGCGAGATGCCGAACCAGTGGCCGTCGGGATGGCGCAGATGCGCCGGGATCCGGGCGTCGAGATACTCGCTGGTCACCGGCTGAAGCAGCCCCGCCTGGTCGGCGCGCCAGATGCGGCCCGCATCCACGGTCAGGAACACGTCGGCGGGCGAATTGGCCCCCTCGGCGGTCATGCGCGCGATCAGCTCGTCCGCCTCGCCCTCGATGCGGTTGACGGTGATCCCGGTGGCTTCGGTGAAGGCCTCGTAAAGCGCCTCGTCATTGTCGTAATGGCGCGAGGAATACAGGTTGACCTCACCCTGCGCGAAGGCCGGGGCCGCCATCAGCGCGGCCAGGGCGGTCAGGGTGAGCATCTTCGGATTCGACATCGGATAAACCTCCTTGGTGTCTCGATGCGCCATACCTGTCGCATCCGACAATTTTGGTCAAGATTAATTTCCGACTTTTTTCGACAGGATTTGCGGCGCCCTGCCAGGGCCCGCGAAACCCCCTTGCCCGCACGGCCCGCCGTGGCTATGTCGGGGCACATGCCGGTCTAGCTCAGCTGGTAGAGCAACTGATTTGTAATCAGTGGGTCGGGGGTTCGAGTCCCTCGACCGGCACCAAGCCATCCGCCATGGACCTGGAAAGCCCCAGCTTGATTCAGAGATGGGGCTGGCGCGGAACAGGACTGCACCGCACTCCCTTGCAAAAGACGGCGTTCACCACCTCGTGCGGCGGGTTCCGAAGGACCTGCAACAGCACTGGATGTCGGGGAGGCCTCGTTTCCGCTGCGCACACGGTCGGCATCCGTCGCGCCCTGCCGCGCCTTGGGGGCCGCGCGACGGGCGGATGAACATTGGTACTTTCTCGAGATCAACGACAGCGGCCCACCTGGAAAGCACATGCGCCGCTTGGCACTGAACACCAATGTGGCCCTTGCCCGTCATGGCAATGATCAGGCGCGCTCGGGCCCGGTGCTCTCGATGCACGCGAGAACGGCACCTTGTCGGGATGGTGTCAGCCGGGCATCCGAGATCACTTCCGCGGGCAGCCGGGAATTGGCCTGTTGCACCGGTATCTAGCAATCTGGCGAAAGCCGCGCGGATCCAGCCTCCGACGACCGGACCGCGCGCGGCCTTGTTCCAGGGGAACCCGCTCGACACGCCCCCCGATGGCCGTGGAAGCCCGACACGGTCACGCCGGGGCGATGTTGCGCAAGGCGCGCGGCCCTTGCGGGAATGGACATTGCCCCGGGCAATGCCTATGTTCGCGCCATGTTCGCCCGCGTCCTTGCACTGCTTGCCATACTCGCGATCGTCGTGGTCACGACGGTCGGCGCAGCCCATGCCGCGCGGATGGGCGGAATGCAGGCGGACCACGCGTCTCACGCGGGCGCCATGATGGACGTATCCGCCGACGCCCACCCGCCCTGTGACGGCGGACAGCATTGTGGATCGGCAGAGGCCGAAATATGCGAGTTCGTCTGCGCGGGCCTGTCGGCATTCCTGACGATGCCGGGCGTGGAATCCCGACACGCGTTCGGGTCCGCCGACCATGACTTTCCTGCCAGGGCACGCCACGTCGGCCGTGCGCCAGGACTGAACGAGCGGCCCCCGAAGCCCTGTCTCCTCTGAGCGCGCCCGGGCAGGTGCCCGTGGCGTCCCATCTGTTCTGATGAACGGGACGGAAGTCCCGAGGAGACGACCATGAACACGATTTCAAGACGCGGCTTTCTTGCCGCAGGTGCTGCCGCCATCGGCGCGGCACAGATGCCCCGGCCTGCCCTCGCGCAGGAGGTGGCGCCGATCAGCCTCTCGGCTGCAACGCGCACGCTCGACATCGACGGTCGCGCGGCCACCGTCTTCGGGCTTGCCGGTCCGGGCGGTCAGGGACTGGTGCTCGACCCCGGCCAACGGTTCCGGGTCGATCTGACCAACGACCTCGACACGGGTACGATCATCCACTGGCACGGACAGATCCCCCCCAATGCGCAGGACGGCGTGCCGGACATGCCGATGCCGCTGCTTTCGCCGGGCGAGACCCGGTCCTACGACTTCGAGGCGCGGCCGGGGACGCACTGGATGCACAGCCATGTGCCGACCCAGGAGATGCAGCTGCTCGCCGCGCCGCTGATCGTGCGCTCCGAGGAGGATCTGGCCGCGGACCGGCAGGAGGTCGTGATGTTCCTGCACGACTTCTCCTTCAGGTCCCCCGAGGAGGTACTGGCCGAAATCGGCGGTGGCCATGGCGGCGGACACGGCGCCGGCCATGGCGCAGGCCCCGCCGGGCCGGCCGCGCAGCGCATGCCCATGGGCGGCATGGGGGCGATGCAGGGCATGGCGCACGGTGCCATGGGCGGGATGCCGGGCATGGGCGGGATGATGGGCATGGCCATGGACCTGAACGACCATGACTGGGACGCGTATCTTGCCAACGACCGGACGCTGTCGGATCCCGAGGTGGTGCGGGTCGAGCGTGGCGGGCGCATTCGTCTTCGGGTCATCAACGCCGCAGCGGCGACGGTGTTCTGGATCGATACCGGGGCGGCCGAGGCGCGTCTGGTCGCGGTGGACGGCCAGGGCGTGCAGCCGCTTGCCGGCAACCGGTTCGGGCTGGCGATGGGCCAGCGTCTGGACATGGAGATCGACCTGCCGACCGCCGGCGGCGCCTGGCCGATCCTGGCGCTGCGCGAAGGCGCGAGGGATCGCACCGGCCTGATCCTTGCCACACAGGGCGCCGAGGTCCGGCGCCTTGACGCCGTGGCAGAGGCCGAAGCCCCTGCCTTCGATGCGGACCTTGCGCAGGAAGCCCGCCTGATCGCGCTGAACGCCCTGCCGGACCGGCCGGTGGATCGCAGCCGGATGCTGATGCTGGGCGGCTCGATGCAGCCGTATGTCTGGACGATCAACGGGGCGGTCTGGGGCCGGCACCAGCCCATCACCGCGCGCAGCGGCGAACGCGTCGTGCTGTCGTTCCACAACATGTCGATGATGGCCCACCCGATGCATCTGCATGGCCATGCGTTCCAGGTCGTGGGCCTGAACGGGCGGCGCGTGGCCGGTGCGCTGCGCGACACGGTCCATGTGCCGCCGATGTCGATGGTCGATGTCGCGCTGGATGCGGGCGAGGCCGCGCGCTGGATGCTGCACTGCCATCACATGCCGCACCTGTCGAGCGGGATGATGACCGAGTTCGCCATCGCGGCTTCGGCCTGACCGCAGGCGGGGCGTTCGCTTCGAGCGCCCCGATGTCCCGACCGCTGCGGCGTTGGGCTTCCCGGCCGTCCCGCAGGAGCCTGGCCGGTGGGCACCCCGCAAGCCTGAAAACACGAGGATGAAATGATGAACTGGAACGAGATGGGCACCGGAATGGGGTTTGGCATGGGGTTTGGCTGGCTGTTCGGCCTGCTGATCCTTGTGCTGGTGGTTTTGGCCATAGCCGCGCTGATCAAGTATCTTCGGAAATAGGGGAAAGGACTTCGCAATGACCTGCACGATCAACCGAAAGATCGCCGGCGCAGGGATCGACGACGTCGAGGCGATCTGAGATGCGCCTGCGCACCGTCCTTCTGACGGGCCTTGCGATCCTCGGGATCGGGCTGCTCGGCATCTGGCAGTTCGCGCCCTCGGTGTTCGCCGAGGCACGCGGCCTGATGGACGGCGAGCGGCTGGAAATGCTGGTGGCGCGGGCGGGTCTGTGGGGGCCGGTGCTGATCGTCACGCTGATGACCGTCGCCGTCGTGGCCAGCCCGATCCCGAGCGCACCGATCGCGCTGGCGGCAGGGGCGGCCTACGGGCATGTCTGGGGCACGGTGCAGGTCGTGATCGGCGCGGAACTCGGGGCGCTGATCGCCTTCGGCCTGGCCCGGGTTCTGGGGCATGACGCCCTGCGGCGGGTGTTCGGCACCTCGGTCGATGCCGGGCTGCTCGGCTCTCAATCCGCGCTGACGGCCACGGTCTTTGCCAGCCGCCTGATGCCCTTCGTGTCCTTCGACATGATCAGCTACGCCGCGGGGCTCAGCCGCCTGCACGCCTGGCGCTTCGCCTTGGCCACCCTGGCCGGCATCATCCCGGCAAGCTTCCTGCTTGCCCATGTCGGGGGCGAGGCGGCAAGCGGCGATCCGGGCCGCGCGACATGGGCGGTGCTGGGCCTGGGGCTCGTGACCGGGGCGCCGCTGCTCTGGGTGGCCGTCCGGAAAAAGTCTGAAAAGGAAAATCCATGACGAAAAGCGGTTACGAGAAGAACAGCATCACCCTGCCCCGCGCGGTAGCCATGGGCACCGGCGTGATGATCGGCGCGGGCATCTTCGCCTTGACCGGGCAGATCGCCGAACTTGCCGGGCCGCTCTTCCCGCTCTCGTTCGTCATGGGCGCCATCGTGACCGCCTTCAGCGCCTACACCTACATCAAGATGTCGAACGCCTTTCCCTCGGCGGGCGGGATCGGGATGATCCTGAAGAAAGCCTACGGGCCGACGACGGTGGCTGCGGGCGCCGCCCTTCTGATGGCATTGTCGATGGTCATCAACGAAAGTCTGGTCGCCCGCACCTTCGGCACCTACACGCTGCGGGCATTCGGCGGCGATCCGGACAGCGCCCTCGTGCCGGTCCTCGGCGTCGGACTGATCGTCTTCGCCTATCTCGTGAACGCCTCGGGGGCCCGCTCTGTCGGGCTGTTGTCCATCGTCATGGCGCTGCTCAAGGTGGGCGGCATCGCGCTGTTCGGGGCTGCCGGCCTCTGGGCGAGCGGCATCTCGTTCGAGGCGACGGGCGGGGACATGGGGGCCAGCGGGTTCCTGGCGTCCGTCGCGCTGTCCATCCTCGCCTTCAAGGGCTTCACGACCATCACCAACAGCGGGGCCGAGATTACCGATCCGCACCGCAACGTCGGCAGAGCCATTGTGCTGTCCATCGCCACCTGCGTCGTCGTCTACATGCTGGTGGCCTTCGCGGTCGGCTCCAGCCTGCCGCTCGACCGCATCATAGCGGCCAAGGACTACGCGCTGGCAGAGGCCGCCCAGCCCGCCCTCGGGCAGACGGGGTTCTACCTGACCGTGGCGCTGGCGCTGCTGGCCACGGCGTCGGGGCTTGTCGCCAGCGTTTTCGCGGTCTCGCGCATGCTGGCGATGCTGACCGACATGAAGATGATCCCGCACAGCCATTTCGGGATGTCCGGCACGATCAAGGACCACACGCTCGTCTACACGGTCGTGATCGCCGGGTTCCTGACGGTCTTCTTCGATCTTGGCCGGATCGCCTTGCTGGGGGCCTTCTTCTACCTGGTGATGGACATGATCATCCACTTCGGCGTGTTCCGGCATCTGCGCAAGGAGATCGGCGCACAAGGATGGGTGTTGCTGACCGCCATCGCACTCGATGCCGTGGTGCTGGCCGCCTTCGCCGCGATGAAATGGCAGTCCGACCCGCTCATCGTCGTGGTCGCCATCATTGGCATGGCGCTGGTGTTCCTGTTCGTGGGGGTGTTCCTCGCGCGCAATCCTGCCCCCGAAGGCGCTCACGACCACCAATGAAAAGGCTTGAGCTTCCAGCGGCTGGAGGCCGCAAGCTGAACCCCGAAACCGAAAGGCAGGCCGACCATGGATCATGATCATCATCACGCGGCACCCGACATCCCGGCAGGAGCGAACACCGCGAAGGACCCTGTCTGCGGGATGGCGGTCGCGATCAAGCCGGACGGACGTCGCGCCGAGTTCAAGGACGAGACGTTCCATTTCTGCTCGGAGAAGTGCCAGACCAAGTTCAAGGCGGACCCATGGTTCTACGCTTCGGGCCGCGCTGCCGGGCAGAAGAAGGCGACCCCGGCCGATGTCCAGTACACCTGCCCGATGCATCCCGAGATCGTGCGCGACGCGCCGGGATCCTGCCCGATCTGCGGCATGGCGCTGGAGCCGATGGTCCCCTCGGACGAGCCCAGCGAGGAGCTGACCGACTTCACCCGGCGGATGTGGATTTCCGCCGCGGCAGCCGTGCCGCTCATCGTCCTGACGATGGGCGAACTGGTCGCCCTGCCGGTGCGCGACTGGATCGGGCACCAGGCGGCCAGCTATCTGGAGTTCCTGCTGGCGACGCCCATCATCCTGTGGGCCGCGCTTCCCTTCTTCCGGCGCGGCCGGGATTCGATCGTGAACCGCAGCCCCAACATGTGGACGCTGATCAGCATCGGGGTGGCGGCGGCCTATCTTTATTCCATCGTGGCCACCTTCCTGCCGGGCGTGTTCCCGGAACAATACCGGATGGGCCACGGCGTCGGCACCTATTTCGAGGCGGCGGTGGTGATCGTGGCGCTGGTCTTCGTGGGCCAGGTTCTGGAACTGCGCGCGCGCGAACGCACCGGGGACGCGATCCGCGCGCTGCTGGATCTTGCACCCAAGACCGCGCGGCGCATCCTGCCCGACGGCATCGAATACGACGCGCCGCTGGAAAACATCATGGAAGGCGACCGGCTGCGCGTGCGCCCGGGCGATGCGGTCCCGGTCGACGGAACGGTGATCGAGGGGCGGTCCTCGCTGGATGAAAGCATGCTGACCGGTGAGTCCATGCCGGTGGAAAAGGGTCCGGGCGACGCGGTGACCGGGGCCACGATCAACAAGAACGGCAGCCTGGTGATCGAGGCCGGCAAGGTCGGATCCGATACCGTGCTGGCGCAGATCGTGGCCATGGTGTCGAACGCGCGCCGTTCGCGCGCGCCGATCCAGGGACTGGCCGACCGGGTCTCGGCGGTATTCGTGCCGACAGTGGTCGTCATCGCGATCGTCGCCTTCGTGGTCTGGCTGATCCTTGGCCCCGAGCCCGCGCTGGTCTTCGCCATCGCCTCGGCCGTGTCGGTGCTGATCATCGCCTGCCCCTGCGCGTTGGGGCTGGCGACGCCGATCTCCATCACCACCGCGGCGGGGCGCGGTGCGCAGGCGGGCGTGCTGATCAAGGACGCCGAGGCGCTGGAACGCATGGCCGCCGTCGACACGCTGATCGTGGACAAGACCGGCACCCTGACCATGGGCAAGCCGAAGCTGACGGACACCGTTGCGTTCGGGGATATCACCCGGACCGACCTGCTGTCGCTGGCCGCGGCCCTGGAGCGCGGGTCCGAGCACCCGCTGGCAGAGGCGATCGTCGAGGGGGCCGAGGCCGAGGGCGCCCCGCGTCAGGAGGCTGCGGATTTCGACGCCGTCACCGGCAAGGGCGTGCGTGGCAAGGTCGGCGGCCGTGCGGTGGCGCTCGGCAATGCCGCGATGATGCGCGACATGGGGCTCGACACGGACGCGGCCGACGCCAAGGCCGACGCCCTGCGCGCCGAGGGCAAGACGGCGATGTTCGTCGCCATCGATGGCGCGCTGGCGGGGATCGTGGCCGTTGCCGATCCGATCAAGGACAGCACCGCGCAGGCGATCCGGGAACTCCACTCCCAGGGCCTTCGCGTCATCATGGCGACGGGCGACAACGAACGCACGGCGCAAGCGGTCGCGGGCAAACTCGGCATCGACGAGGTGCGCGCGGGTATCCTGCCCGAGGCGAAGAAGGATCTGATCGACCAGCTGCGCCGCGACGGCCGCAAGATCGCGATGGCGGGGGACGGCGTCAACGACGCCCCCGCGCTGGCCGCAGCGGATGTGGGCATCGCCATGGGCACCGGGGCCGATGTCGCGATGGAA
The DNA here is from genome assembly GCF_013093415.1 of Halovulum dunhuangense. Taxonomy (NCBI): domain Bacteria; kingdom Pseudomonadati; phylum Pseudomonadota; class Alphaproteobacteria; order Rhodobacterales; family Paracoccaceae; genus Halovulum; species Halovulum dunhuangense. The sequence goes on along the minus strand of NZ_JABFBC010000001.1, from coordinate 1,735,864 downwards.
AGCGCCGGCATCACCCTGCTGGGCGGCGACCTGATGGGCATCGTCCGGGCCCGCAAGCTGGCCCGCGCGACCCTGCGCAACATCAAGCAGAACCTGTTCTTCGCCTTCGCCTACAACGCGCTGGGCGTCCCCATCGCGGCGGGGCTGCTCTATCCCGTCACCGGGCTTCTGCTGTCGCCGATGATCGCGGCGGCGGCGATGAGCCTGTCCTCGGTCTCGGTGATCGCCAACGCCCTGCGGCTCAGGCGGGTCGCGCTCTGACCGGCGAGCACACATATTCAACCCTGAAAGGAGAATCGGATGATTCATGACAGTCTTTCCCGCCGCACGCTTCTGGTCGGCCTGGCTGCGCTGGCGGGTGCATCGCCCTTGAGGGCCCTGGCACAAGGCGCCCGGCCGGCGATCCATGTGATGAAGGATCCCAACTGCGGCTGCTGCTCGGCCTGGATCGAGATCCTCGAGAAGGACGGCTTCGCCGTCACGACCGAGGACAGCATGGGAACGCTGCTCGCCCGCTACAAGCTGGACAACGGCATCCCGCAGGAAATGGTCTCGTGCCACACCGGCAGGATCGCGGGCTACATGGTCGAAGGTCATGTTCCGCCCGCCGATATCCGGCGGCTGCTGGCGGAACGCCCGGATGCCATCGGGCTTGCCGTGCCGGGGATGCCCTATGGATCGCCCGGCATGGGCCCGGAAACCGAGCGCGAGGCCTACGAGGTGTTCCTGATCCGGCGCGATGGGGCGACGGAAGTCTTCTCCAGCTATGGCGCGGCCTGAGCGCCTGGCATCGAAGCGTTGGACGTGGTCGCCGGTGGTGCGCTGCGGCTCGGTCGTCAGGGACCCGCCGCAGGTCGCCCGCCGGTGCACCCGCCCGTACCGAGAACGCCCCCCCGTATCTTACGGGATGCGGGCGCCTGGCGGTTCCGGACGGGATCCATTGCCTGCGCACCCCTGGCCCGGGCGTTTCAACCACCGGCGGACCGGATCGTCGCTCGCGCCTGAATGACACTTCGCCATCAGATCCTGCCAAAGCCGCGCGAACCGTTCGACAAGACGTGGAACGCAGGCGATAGTGAAAGCGGCAAGCTGCCTGAAACCGGCTTCATTCCGATTTGGAAACGACCTTCGCGCCCATGTCTTCAAGCGGTCAGATACAGCCGGTCCGGCGGGTGGGGTTTTTCGTCTACGAGGGAATGGCCGCAAGCGACATCTTCTGGGAGGTGGACATGTTCCGCCTTGCCCCGGTGATCGCCGAGGCCGAGGGGCTGCCCTGCCCCACCTTCGAGACACAGATCATCGGGCTTGAGCCGGGACCGGTCGCGACCTGGTCGGGGTTCCGGATCGTCGCAGACCGGGCGCTGTCGGATTCGGGGGCGCGGTTCGACCTGCTCTATCTTGGCAGTGCGGCGCCCGAGAACCAGGCAAGGCTCGCCGACGATCCGCGGTTCGCGCGCGCCATCGCCGCCATCGCCGCAAGCGGGTGCCGCATCGTCGCCGTGGGATCGGCCGCCTTGATCCTCGGCCATGTGGGGCTTCTCAAGGGGCGGCGGGCGACGATCCATTCCATCGCCGCAGACGCCTTTCGCAACTCCTTTCCCGATGTCGAGTTCGACCCCGACCCGCTCTGGGTGGAGGACGGGCCGATCGTCACCACGGCGGGCTCTATGCCTGCCGTCGAGTTCACGCTGGAGGTTCTGGAGCGGGAATGCGGGCGGGCAATGTCCTTTGCCATCGCCAAGGCGGGGCTTCTTCCGATGCGGCGGGGATCGAGCCAGAGCCGTCTGTCGGCGGCGCTCGTCATGCAGATGGAGGCGAGCGACCGGTTCGACGGGATGCTGCAATGGCTGACCGAAAGCCTGCATGTGCAGGTGACGGTGGCCGACCTCGCCGACCTGGCCGGAATGAGCCCGCGCACCTTCGCGCGTCGTTTCGTCGAGCGCACGCGCACGACGCCCGCCAGGTTCGTCGAGACGCTTCGCGCCGAACGCGCGCGGCAGCTTATCGAGACGACCGCCCTGCCGCTCGTGCGGGTGGCCGAGCGGTCAGGGCTGCGGGACGAGCAAAGCCTGCGGCGCGCCGTCCTGAAGGCGTTCGGCAAGACCCCGAGCGCGCTTCGCAACGGGGCAAGGACCGGGACCTGAGCCGGCTGGCAGGATCTGTCCGATCCTTGTCCTAGGGGTTTCGGAAGGTTCTGGCGTAGTCAGTCCGCGAAACGGCGCCGCCTCGGCTACGGCCGCGCCCCACCCCCAAGGACCGCGTGACCCCGCCATGACAGATTCCATGACCCTCTCCCCCTTCGTCGGGATTTCCGCCAACCGCCGGATCGCCAAGATCCTGAAGACCGCGCAGGCCCTCGTGTTCCTGGGGCTCGGGGGCTGGTGCCTTCTGGCGCCGCACATGGTGGAGTCGCTGTCGCTCAAGCCGGAATACCAACACCTTAGCGCCACGACGGCGCTTATGATGGGTTGTTTCGGGGCGCAGGCGGTGCTCTGCGGATCGCTGATGTGGCTCGCGCGCTTCACGGCGACGACCTTTCTCTGCTTCGGCCTGCTGGCCTCGATCCCGTTTTTCGTCTTCAACGCCTGGTTCGTCTGGGTGGCCGGGATGTTCACCGTCTGGATGCTGCTCGACTTCGCCGGGAACGTGAGTTTCCTGCTTGTCGGCCTTGTCGGCTGGCGCCTGATGCGGGGCGAAACCACGCCGGTCTGACACACCGCCACCAGCCCGCTGGCAGAAACTGCCTCTTGCCCCGGGGCCTTACCCGAACCCGGACATCCCCCCTTTGTCGGCCGTTCCAGGAAAGGACATCTGACATGATCGACACCGAAATCACCCGCCGCTTCGGCCTGAGAACCCCGATCCTCAACGCCGGCATGGCGATGGTCGCCCGGCCCGATCTCGCCGCAGCCGTCTCGAACGCCGGTGGCCTCGGCATGATCGGCGCGGACGTCGCGCCCGCCGGGGCATTGCGCGCCATGGTGCGCGCGGTGAAGGCGAAGACCGACAAGCCCTTCGGCGTGGACCTGCTCGCGCCGATGATCACGGACGCGCATCTCGACGTGCTGGCCGAGGAAGCGGTCGCGCTCTGCGTCGTCTTCTGGGGCACCCCGACCCGCGACCAGGTGGCCCGGATCAAGTCGTGCGGCACCGCCTTCTGGATGCAGGTCGGATCGATCGAGGAGGCGCGCGATGCGCAGGCCCTCGGGGCCGAAGCGATCATCGTCCAGGGGCTGGAGGGTGGCGGGCACAACCGCTCGGTCGGCACGACGTTCAACCTGCTGCCGGCCGTCAAGGCGGCGGTCGCACCGATCCCCGTGATCGCCGCGGGCGGCATCACCGATGGGGCAAGCATGGCGGCCGCGCTCGCCCTGGGGGCCGAGGGCGTCTGGTGCGGCACGCGCTTCCTCGCCAGCCACGAGGCCGACGCGAATGACGGCTACAAGGCGCGGGTGCTGGCGGCCGGTGTGGCCGATACCGTGTCCACCACGCTGTTCGGCCCGGAAATGCCGCTTCAGCCGATGCGGGTGATCCGCAACGCGGCGACCGACGAATGGGCCGGGCGCGAGGAAGTGGCGATGGCCGCCACCGCCGGTCAGATCGCCGGCACGCTGCACACGCCGGACGGCGCGGTGCCGCTGCCGCGCTTCTCGGTCTACCTGCCGACGCGGGACGTGGACGGCGACCTCGACCAGCTCTGCCTTACCGCGGGACAGGGCGCGGGCAAGATCCACGCATTGAAACCCGCGGCCCGGATCGTCGAAGAGATGACGCGCGAGGCCCAAGAGACGATCGCGGCGCTGGCGCGGCGCGCGTCTGGCGCTGCCGCCGTCCTGGCAACGCGAGGCCGATCCAATGGCGAAGCGGCCCCAGCCTGAACATCGACACCAGATCCGGGATCGAGGGGCTGAACCAAGTCGCGCCGATCGCGTCCACCAAGGTGCCCTGGGCACCAGGCAAGCCCAGGAAAGAAAACAGTCATGAACGCATTCTGGACCCTGCACGCCCCGGCGACACTCGCCCTGGTGCTTCCCGTGCTGATGATGCCCGGGCTCGATTTCGCCGCCGTCGCGCGCAACGCCGTGGGGGGCGGTCGACGCGCCGGCGTCGCCGCCGCCGCGGGAAGCACGGTGGGGGCGAGCGCCTACATCCTGGGCGCGGCTACCGGCATGGGCGTCGTCACGGATCTGGTCCCCGGAGCCGAGGCCGTGTTCCGGGTTCTTGGCTCTGTCGTGCTCTGGTGGTTCGCCTGGCGGTTCCTTTCCGCAGCCATCGCGGGGTCGCATGGCGACGGGCGTTCAGCCCTGCCAGCCAGATCACGCGCCGCTTTCCGCGACGGGGCGCTGGCCTCGGTCCTGAACCCGAAGACGCCGCTGTTCTTCGCAGCCGTCTTCGGGGCAAGCGGCGCCGCGCAGGCGGGCATGGCCGACCGGATCGCCTTTGGGGCGCTCGTCTGCGTGCTGCACTTCGCCTGGTTCAGCGGTGTCGCGCTGGTGCTGGATCGCATCGGCGCCCGGCCCGGCAGCGGCCCCTTCATGCGGGTCGGGGCTGCCCTTGTCGCCGTCATCCTGGCGGCTGCCGGGTTCTGGGCAATTGCCGGATGATCCGATGATGAAAGGATGCGGCATGCGAGCGGATGAAAAGATCGCCCTTGCGACGGGCGCGGGACGCGGGATCGGCCCAGCCATCGCCAAGGCCTGCGCCGCCGAAGCGGCGAGGCCCCGCGGCACCGACCTCGACCCAGTGGCAGCCGGAAGTGCCGCCGCCCGGACCGGGGAAAGCGCATCGCCGCTGGCGATGTTCCCGCGGCTGCCGGACGACGGCGTCGCCCTGGGCTGCCCGGTGCCGGTTCGCGCCATGCGGTCGAGCGGGGGGACCATCGTCAACATTGCCGGGCGCGCGGGGCATGCCGGCATTCGCCCAACGACGGCCGATCCGGCGTGGAAGGCCGCGGTGCTGCTGGCCTGCAAGGACGTGCACCACATGGTCGGCACGGGCCGACCCCTGGACGGCGGCCTTCTCGGACGCACCGCCGCGTGGCCGCAGGTGGCCCGATGACCCGCCGGATGACAGCCCGCTCACGTCTTCGCCGGCTCTTTCCGATGATATCCGGCGCCGATGCCGAGACCTGGGCGCGCCACGCCCATCCCGTCAGCGTATGGACCCGCATCCTGTTCGGTCTGCCGCTGCTCACCCTCGCCGGCTGGTCCCGGGTCTGGATCGGGCCGTGGTGGATCGCCGCCCTGGCGGCCGCGGTCTTCTTCATCCGGATCAACCCGCGGATGACATCGGCCCCCCGCTCGACCGAGAACTGGGGCTCGAAATCGACCATGGGCGAGCGTCTCTGGCTCCGCATGTCGCGGGACCAGGTGCCGCCCTGGCACCGCAGCGTGCCGCGCATCCTGGTGGCGGGCGCGGCGCTTGGCCATGCCGTGCTGCTTTACGGCGTGATCGCCCTCGAGCCCTGGCCCACGGCCTTCGGCTACGCCACTGGCATGCTGTGCAAGCTCTGGTATCTGGACCGGATGGTCTGGCTGGAACGCGACATGGCCGGCCCGATCCATGCCCGAGCCTGGACTTCCGCGCATCCCGAAGGGGGACCGAGATGACGACCGACCTTTCCATCCCGACCGAACGGCCCGTGTTCGAAATCGAGGGCGCAGCTGTTCCCTTCCGCAGTCACGGAAGCGGCCAGCCGGTCCTGCTGACGCACGGCGTCCTTGGCGACCTGCGCAGCCTTTGCCCGGTCGCCAGCAAGCTGTCCCACATGGTCGAGGCGATCACCGTGACGCTGCCTGCCCTCGCGGCCGATGCACGGCCTTCCCGGCCCTTCGGCACCGCGGGTCAGCGCGACGACCTGATCGACCTTATCCGGTCGCTTGGGCGCGGCCCGGTGCATCTTGTCGCCTGGTCCTACTCGGCGCACGCGGCGATCGCAGTCGCCATCGACCGCCCCGACCTCGTCCGCAGCCTGTTCCTCTACGAGCCCGGCTTCCCGACCTTCGTCGAGGACGCGGCCGCCCGCGATGCCGTTTTGGACGACATGCGGGCGGCCTTCGCTCCGGTCGAAGAGGCGTTTGCGCGCGGCGACCCGGAGGGCGCCTTGCGGCTGGCCATCGACGCCGCCGCGCAGGCTTCCGGATATTGCGATGCCCAGCCAGACGAGATCCGTGCAATCCACCGCGACACCGTGCAGACGCTCGGGGCGATCTTCGCGCAGACGCCGCCGATCCCCCTGGGCCCACAGGACCTGGGGCGTATCGGGTGCCCGGTGACGGTGGCCCGCGGCGCGCGCACCCGCGCCTGCTACGCCATCGTCTCGGACGCGGCCGCACGCCTCGTTCCCGGCGCGGACCATATCGTCGTGCCCGATGCAGGCCACCTGCTGCCCGAGCAAAAGCCCGCCCGCTTCGCCTCGCTTGTCAAAGCGCACCTTCGCCGCGCCGGGGCGACGGCGACGCGCCCCCGGACCGAATCCGGTACGGGGGACGCGAATTGAGTATCGATGGACGCCGCATCCTGCGTTGGCACGCGGGCTTTCTGATGACGCTGACACCCTTGCTGACCATCGGGGCGTATGTCGGCCTTTACTCGGGTTCGGGTCCCTATGGCGGGCTTGCGGAAAACCCGATGGCCGTTGCGGGGCTGGCGCAGGCGTATCCGCTGATGGGTCTTGTCGCCGTCGCGATGTGGATGGGCGCGCACGGCCCGGCGCCCCGGCGCTTCAGCCTGCTCGCCATCGCCGCCCATTGCGTGCCTCTTTCGGCGCTGGCGATGCTTTGGGGGCCGATCATGGCCAGTCCCATCGCCCCGGCGGTCCCGCTGAGCTTCCTGATCCATGGCGGCGGGATCGCGGCGGAACTCGTCTCGCTTCGCGTCGGTCATGGCCGGAACCGAACCGGGGCGACGGGATGACCGGATCGACTGCCCATCACCGCGGAAGGCGTCTTCGCCGCGCCTGCCAACGCCTCGAAGGGCACGCCGGCCATCCCCTGTCGCGACAGGCTGGTCCATGTCTTGCAACACCCCCACGCCCATGGCCGAATTTTCCTGACGGAGAGTGTCTCGGGTCCGTCCCCTCGCGGCCAGGGGTGCCGGCGGGTCGCATCTGTCGCTGCAAGCGCTGGGTCGGCGAAATGGCGTGAAAGCCGATGCCGGTGTCGAACGCGTCGCTGCTACAGTTGAGCGAATGGCGCGATGGGTTATACACGGTAGTCGAACGGATAGCGGGTGAATGCAGCCTGTGACCGGACCCGGGACTTTTCGCAGACCGCCCGCCGGAAGGTTTCCGTCCGGGGGTCTTCATTTAACACGCAGACCAACCCATTCTGCCCCAGCCCGGAATTTCCAGCGCCTGCCGGGAACCACCACCAGCCGGTCGTTGCGGTTGGGCCGGGACAATGGACCATCACGCTACCAGGTCGGAACCGATGACACGCGCGGACGAACAAGCAATTCTGGAACTACAGTCTCGCTGGATCGAGGCCGAGATACATGGTGATCTCGACACGCTTTGCGCGATGATGACAGCCGACATCACGATGCAGCCGCCGATCGGCGAGCCTGTTGTCGGACTTGCGAAGGTCAGGGCATATCTGCACGGCCCGACTGGACATATCCGGTCCATCACCCTTTCGGAGGTGTCGCTGGAGGTGGCGAATTCCATGGCAATCAAGCGTGCGCGCTTTCGCACCGATATCGACGGAATGGACCCGGTGTACGGTCACCATCTGTGGGTGCTGAAGCCCTCCTGGCGGGTGGACTTCGTGACATGGAGCTTCGACAGGCTGGATTAGGTCGATCAAGCCCGCGTAGCCGTGAAGCTTTCCACGGCCCAGTCTTCGGAGTCTTCTCGATCCCCTATCATCGCCAGCCCGTTCGAGATCGAATGAAGCTCGTCGCCGGTCTGGATGATGCCAGTATCAAACCTTTTCTCGAATATCCCGCGAACGGCCGGAACGAACGAGGTCCCGCCGGTAAGGAAGACGCGGTCGATCTCGTGGGGGGCGATATCGCATTCGGACAACGTCTGAACGAGTGCCGCGTCCATCCTTGATATGTCGTCGGCGATCCAGCGCTCGAAGTCGCCGCGCTTGACCCGCCCACCGTCAGGAAATGAAAGGTCGGCGTATTCCAGGATCGCGGATGGCGCGCATGACAACCCGGCCTTCAGGTCGGCAACCGCCTTGTAGAGACCGTAGCCGTCATCGTTCCCGGCCATGTCGATCAGTTGATCCAATTTCCATGGCTCCTGCGCCAGCCGGCGGATCTTCTTCAACTCACGAAATTCCCGGGAGTATCGGAAGTTCGCCATTGTTTCCCACCGTGCCAGGCCGGCATACAGGGACCTGGGTATCGTAAACGACCGCCCCATGCTGGAGTAGACGCTGCCACTGCCCAACTCGGGCAAGACAACGTTCTCGAGGATCCTCAGATCGAAGCGATCGCCAGCGATCCCGACACCACCTTTTGCAAGCGGTCGGGCGACAAGACGTCCTTTTCGAAACTCGAACCGCATGACCGAATAGTCCGTGGTGCCGCCGCCGAAGTCTGCCACCAGCACCGTCGCAGGGGATGTCAGGCGCCTGGCAAAAAAGAATGCTGCCGCGACAGGTTCATGGACAAAGAGGATGTCCCGCGCGCCAAGCCTCGTGAAGGCGGCCTTGTACCGTTCCATGGCGAGGGTCTCATCGGCGTTGCTGCCGGCAAAGCGCACCGGGCGTCCGACAACAAACCTGAATCCGCCGGGCGCCGGAAGATCTGCGTATTGCCACGCGCGGCGCAGAAATGTTTCGAGAAGATCCTCGAGGTCATGGTGAACGCCATGTATCCGCGTCCCGGCAAATAGGCGGCTTGCCGCGTGCGACTTGATGGATTGCAGGAACCTCGTGTCGTCCGGGGCCTCCAGGTACATCGAAATCGCCGCTGTTCCGGCTTCGACAATCCCCCGGACAGGTCTGTCGGGCTCATCCTGAAAGCCGAGGACCGTGCGCAAGGTCGATGACGCCTCGCTGCCATGCCGAAACGAAACGGTATGCGGGTCGCCTGCGTCATTCATGACGGCGACGACGGTGTTGGTCGTCCCGAAATCAACCCCGATGCTGCGAATATCTGACAACGGAATAATCCACTTCGTATCGTGATGTTGTTCCAGGTCGGACCTGCGACCACGGGACAGGCACATATCGCGCCCGCGTCCGGACAGCGACCCCTCGTTCCACGGCGATGGCTCGGGGCGTGGGCCAGGGGATTTCATGCACCCCTGGCCGCCCAGCGGCCTGCGTCTCGGCCACGACGGCCAATGGCTGCCCTCACCCTGCTGTGACTGCGGTGATCAGGGTGCGTCAACGACGCAAGGAACCGATCCGTGAACCCCGGGGAAGCGGCGGCGCGAAGGCGTGGCATCCGCGCAAGGCGCGCGGCCCATGCCGCCAGAACATCCGGGGGCGCGGGGCCCGTGAATGTCAGTTCTTCGTCATGCAGATCGGTTTCGCCGAGAACATCGAAGCCTGACGCCTCCAGCCAGTCGACCAGTCGCTCTGCCGCATCAAAGTGATAAAGGCCGGCTTGGGCAGCTTCCCGGCAGAAATGGCCGATCGTTTCGCGATCCGCCTCGCCGATCGGCTCATGGTCCAGCAGTCCGCCCACGTCCATGAGGATGAGCCGGCCTCCGGGTGCAAGGGCCGCGTGCCAGCGTTTCAGCCAGGTCGTCGGGTCCGGAGCATAGGCGATGGTGAAGGAAGACCAGATGATGTCGAAACCCGAGCGGCCCCAGGTGCCTGGATCCGACAGATCGGCGTTCACCCAATGCACTCCGGGCGCCTTTCGCGCCGCAAGCGCGACCAGCTCGGCATCGCGGTCGATCCCTGTCACCTGCGCGCCCCTCGCCGCGAACATCCGCGCGACATGGCCCGACCCGCATCCGAGGTCGGCCACCTTCTTTCCTTCAAGTGGGCCGAGTTGCTGGACGGTCGCCGCAACCGGGCGCCACCTGGCCTGACGCTCGTACTGGTCGAACAGGGATGAGGGCACTGTCATTCGTATCTTCCCATTCCACGGACAGCCCGGGCGCGCGCATCGTCGGCCGGGCAACAGGCGCATGTTCTCATCCGCGCGTCCCCTCTCCGTCCCCTGCTGCGCGGGCGCCGAAACCCGGTCAGGACCTAGGGGCGGGACGCCTGCGCTGCGGCCTCCGCGATCGCGGCCAGGCTGGCGCCGGGATCCCCCGCCCAGAACCAGTGATCGTCGCCATCGAGCAGGCGGAATTCGGCGCCGGGAACGGCATTCGCGATTGCCTGTCCCGCTTCGTGGCGCACGGCCCGGTCGCCCTGGCGGTGAAGAACAAGCGTCGGCGCGGCCACACGCGGCAACAGATGCCGCACGTCGACATCGCGCAGCGCGAAGAGAACGCGGCGGATCGCACCGGGACTCGATCCGGCCCGAAGCAGGCTCGCCCACCATTGGGCGACCGCGCGATCCCGCGCGAGACCTGGGGCGAATGTCTCGATCTCGGCCGGGCCGCCCCATTGCGCGATCAGTCGACCCAGCCAGGTGTCATACTGCTCCGAAGTGAGCGCGTGGGGGAATTCGGCCGATCGGCTTCCCTTGGGAAGCGACCCCCAGAGGATCAGCGCCGCGACCCGGTCGGGCCGATCCACAGCAAAGCGGACGCAGCCCGGGCCGCCCTCGGACGCGCCGAACAGGATCGCGCGCCGGCTTCCCGCCGCATCCATCACCGCGCCGATATCCGCCGCCGTGGCCTCGATCGTGGGCGCCGCCCCAACCCGGTCGGACAGACCGACGCCGCGACGGTCGAACAGGATCAGCCGCCCCAGGCCGCCGGCGCGGTCGAGCCATGTCCTGACCCGCGCATCCTCCCACATCCGTTCGAGATGGGACACGAAGCCGGGGACGACCACGACATCCACGGGCCCGGATCCGTGCGTCTGCCAGGCGATATGCACATCGTCGACCGGCGTGTAGCGCGTTCGCGGCGGCGCGATCGGCTGTGCGGAAAGCCGCGCCAACAGGGACCGCGTCTCGGAGGACGGTGCGACCCCCAGTTCGTTCCGAAGAACCTGGCTCAACAGGTCGAACTGCGTCCGGGCCGCGCGAATATCGCCCAGATCAAGACTGGCCGCGATGACGCTGCGATGCGCCGCCTCGTCAAGCGGGTCGCGATCCACAAGGCGGCGGGCCAGGGTCAGGACCGACTGGGCGTCACCTTCCCGGCGCGCCCGTTCGCTTTCGCGTTCCAGGGCGTGGACGTAGCGCCCGTTCAGGGCCTCGCGGCGGTAGAACAGCCATTCGGTGAACGGTTCGCTGTCGTAAAGATCGAGTCCCTCCAGGAAGGGCCCACGCCAGAGATCCAGCGCCGCTGCGTGCTGGCGTCCCGCGATCAGCGCAGCAAACCGCGCGCTGTCGACATCGAGCGCCGCCGCCTGGGGAAACCGCAGGGTCAGTCGGTTCGATTCGATCACGGTGGCCTGCGCAGCGGAGTTGATCTTGTAGATCAGCCGACGCAGGCGCGTCCGCCCGGTCTCGGGTTCGGAATCGGGCCAGAGAATGGCGGCGGCTTCGTCCCGCGCGACCGGGCGCGCGACCTCGCCAAGCCAGGCCAGAAGGCAGAGCGCGCGCCGTTCGCGCAGCAAGAGCGGCTTGCCGTCAATCGAAAGGCCCGGTGACCCCAGCAGGGTCAGGTCGATGCGGTGTGGCGGTTCCATCGCGCGTCCCCTGTGCCGCTGGAGGCGACGCTCAGGGGACGAATGGTCCTTAGACACAGCGCCGAGTCGCAGCTTCGACCCGGGGATAGCCGCGTCGTCGGCATGCGTCCACGCAAACAAACACGAGGCCGGACAATGATGAACAAGACAATGCTCACGAAATCCGACCACGGGGTTCGGATCGCCTGCGACGGGACTGGCGAAAGCGATCGGCCCATCGATCCATCCGCGTGTTCCGGACGCGCCATCCCGGCGGACCTGTCGGCGGTGATGGACGCGCTGCCGCTGCCACGGACGGCGGCAATGGGGTTTTCCGGGGTGGGTGTCGCGGAACTCTCGTGGCTGCGGGGCCGCATGGCCCGAGACGCCGAGCATTGGGCCCCCGCAGTGGGGGCGAATGCGGGCGGCCCCGATCCTGACACGGGGGCGCGGATCGCCGCGAACGACGGGGGTGCGCGTCTTGCAGCGATCGCGCCGGCATGGGACGCCATGACCGGGATCGCCGCCCTTCTCGCCCGACCGGTAAAGGTGGCCGACTGATGTGCGTCACCTGCCTGCAAGGGATCCGGCAGCGGCTTCCGGCCTGCGTGGTCGACGCCGGCTGCGGCTCTGCGGATTTCGACAAGATGCGCCGTGCGATCCTGCCGCGCGCAACCGGTGTCGTCGTGGAGATCGGCTTCGGCTCGGGCCACAGCCTGCCGCATTACGATCCCGCCCGTGTCGCCCGCATCCTCGCCATCGAACCGGATGCCGGGATGCGCCGCCGGGCCGGCCGCGCGTTGCGCAGCGCCCGGGTTCCCGTGAAGGTGATCGATGCCACGGGCGAGACGCTGCCGCTGCCATCCGCATCAGCCGATACCTTTGTCATGGGCTATGTGCTCTGCACGGTCCCCGATCCTGCCGCCTGCCTTTGGCAGGCCGCGCGCATCCTGAAGCCCGGCGGGCGGCTGTTGTTCTGCGAGCACGGGATCGCCGATCCGGGGATGCGCCGGTGGGTGCAACGGGGCATCGACGGGCCGTGGGGCCAGCTTGCCGGGGGCTGCACGCTGCTCCGCGATCCGCTCGCGCATCTCCGGGCTGCCGGATTCCGCTGCCGCGACCTTCGCAGAAGCCGGTTCACCGGGGTGCTGGGGTTGCTCGGCAGCCATGTCGGCGGATGGGCGGTGCCAGCCGCGCCCGCTGGGGGCGCCTGACCCATGCCGACGCTCGAAACGGATAGCTTCGCCGTCAGCCACGACGCGATCCTGCCCGCCCCTGCCGCGGTCCCGCCGGTGCTGCTTCTGCATTCCAGCGCGGCGGGTAGATGGCAGTGGCGCGGCCTGCACGGCCATCTGGGCCGCGGTCGTCCCATCATCGCCCCGGACCTGATCGGCTACGGGCGGAGCGAAGACCGAAGCGGCCGGGCCTTTTCCATGGAGCGCGAGGTCGCGGCCGTCTCTGCGATCGCCGGCCGCGTCGATGGCCCGTTCCACCTTGTGGGCCACTCCTACGGCGGATGCGTGGCCATGGGCTTCGCCGCCTCGCAGCCGGAACGGGTCAGGTCCCTCACGCTGATCGAACCCGTCCGGTTCGACCTGTTGCGCGGCGGGCAGGATCTGGCCCTGCTGACAGCGATCGAGGCGCTCGCGTCGGATCATGTCCTTGCGATCTCGGAAGGGCGGACGCGGGATGCCGCAGCCGCCTTCGCGGATTACTGGGGCGGCGTCGGCACCTGGGACGCGCTTCCGGAACCGGCCCGGGCATCGTTCCTGGCTGCCATGCCGAAGGTCGCTCTGGAATGGGGCCTGCTTCTCGATGGCGCGCCGCAGGCACCGGCGGATCGGTCCGGACCGACACTGCTGATCGAGGGCGCAGGAACGACCCCGGCGGCACGCGCGATCATGACGGCGCTCGCACGGGCGATGCCCGGCGCGCCACGGGCACGGATCAAAGGCGCCGGGCATCTCTCGCCCATCACGCACCCATCCAGCATCGGCCCGGTGATCGCCCGATTTCTGGAAGACAACGATTGAAGGACAACCGCCATGACCATTCAGATGCCCGACACCAGACCCGACCATTCCGACCGTTCCGGCGCGCACGCGGAAATCTCGATTTCCATTGCCACGATCGGGGACGCCCCCGCTCTGCGGGCCCTGCACGAGCTGTCGCTCGTCATGTTGGCGGCCGACGCCTATTCCCCCCGACAGATCCACAGGCTCTTCGTCACCCGCGACACCGCCCCACCAGGGATGATCGCGGCGGGGCGCATGCTTGTCGCGCGACGGCACGGGTTTGTCGTCGGATCGGCTGGCTGGGAGCCGCGGAGGTTCGACGGTCAGCCCGGCGCCCATCTTCGGTCCGTCTTCGTCCACCCCCTGCTGACCCGGCAGGGCGTTGCCTCGGCGCTCGTGCGCGCGGTGGAAACCCGGGCCATGGAACGGCACGCGATCCGCTTCACGCTCGCGGCGACGGTCAACGCGGTTCCGCTCTACCGCCGTCTTGGTTATGCTGCCGTGGCGCACGGCAACCTCGACTTGGGCGACGGCCTGTCCTTTCCGGTGGTGCACATGGCGCGGCGCGTCCAGTCGGCGCACATCGATGCGGAGGATTGACCCATGCCGCAGCCCCGCGCGATCTATGACGGCCTGCTTGCCAGGGTCTATGACGACTACACCGACGCCGACGCCCGAGACGATCTCAGGCTATGGCGCAGGCTTGTCGCAGAATGTGATGGCCTCGCGCTTGAATTGGCAAGCGGCACGGGCCGCGTGCTGCTGCCGCTGCTTGACGAAGGGCATCCCGTCGAAGGGCTCGACAATTCTTCCGACATGCTGACGCTGTGCCGGGATCGGGCCGCGGCCCTGGGCCTGGCGCCGGTGCTGCATCAGGCGGACATGACGGATTTCGCGCTCGGACGCCGGTTCGGGCTGATCTTCTGCGCGGCGGGAAGCCTGACGCTTCTGGCAGAGCCGGGCCAGATGGAGGCCGCGCTCGACCGGGCGCGCGAACATCTCGGCACGGGGGGCTTGCTGGCGCTGGTGATGGACGGGCCCGGCGAACCGGCCATGGGCACGGTCGTCGCGCGGGACATCATCCGCCACCGCGACGGCGCGCGGCTGCGCTGCATCCTCGACGCCCTGCCGGACCCGAACCCCGAGGTGGCCCGGTGGCGGATGACGAACGAGGTCGTCACCCCGGACGGGCACGCCCAGCAAGAGACGACCGGGATCGCCTTTCGTCGTCCCCTTCCGGACCAATTCGCGGCGATGCTTCGGGCTTGCGGGTTCGCGGACGTAACCCTCCTGGACTTGCAGGGAAACGGGCCGATCCGCGACGACGAGGAAGGCTACCTCGTAACCGCGCGCGCGATCTGACCCGGGGCGCCGCCCACGGGGGACGGTCGGGGGACGCATCCCCGGTATCCAGCCCGCAGGATTCGACTCAACTCCGACCGGAAGCGTTCACTGCCGCAGAGGCGGTCAGCGACCGGATCGCCCGGCACCGCTTCACACGCGGCGCGCGGGGGTGGGTTGGATCCGGCTTGAACCTCATGGCCGCCGCCAGTTCGGCGCGGTCTCGATTCCGAAGGAATAGATCATGATTGCAAGACCCGTGCTCGGCGGCCTCCTGGCCGCAAGCCTTGCCGCCGCCGCTACCGCCGGGGACGATACCGTTCGCCTGGGCGTGCTTTTCGGCTTCACCGGCCCGATCGAGTCGCTGGCGGCCGATTTCGGCGAAGCGGCGGACGTCGCCATCGCCGAAATCAACGCCGCAGGCGGCATCCTTGGCGGCCGCGAGATCGTCGCCGTTCGGGCTGACACCACCTGCGCCGACACCGGGGCGGCGACCGCGGCGGCCGAACGCCTCGTGTCGGGCAGGCGCGTCCATGCCATTCTCGGCGCCGGCTGCTCGGGCGCGAGTTCGGCGGTGGTCGCCGGCGTGCTCGCGCCTCGGGGTGTGCTGGCGATCTCGCCTGCGTCGACCTCGCCGGCTCTCTCGACCATCGAGGACCGGGGATTGTTCTTCCGCACGGCGCCGTCCGACGCCCGGCAGGGCGAGATCCTGGCGGACCTCACGATGGCGCGCGGCATCGGCAGCGTCGCCGTCACCTACACCAACAACGACTACGGCAGCGGCCTTGCACAGGCGTTCAGGGACGCATTCGAGGCACGCGGCGGAACCGTGACCCTGGTCGCGACGCACGAAGATGGGCGGGGTGACTACTCGGCCGAGGTGGGTGCTCTCGCCGCTTCCGGTGCAGAGGCACTGCTGGTCGTCGGATATGTCGACCAGGGCGGTATCGGCATCGTGCAGGCGGCCCTCGACACCGGCGCGTTCGATCGCTTCATCCTGCCAGACGGCATGCTGCACCAGACGCTTCTCGACCGGTTCGGCGACGCGCTCGACGGCAGCTTCGGCACGACCCCCGGCGGCGCAAGCGACGCGATCGCGGCCTATGACGCGCTGGCGGCAGAGGCGGGGGCGACCGGCACCGGACCTTTCCGGGCCGAAACCTATGATGCGACCGCACTGATCGCGTTGTCGATGGAAGCCGCGGGCTCGACCGACAATGCGGCCATGGCCGCCGTCCTGACCGGCCTGGCGAATGCCCCCGGCATTCCGATCGGTCCGGGCCAGCTTGGCCGCGCACTCGAACTCGTCGCCGAGGGGACGGATATCGATTACGAGGGTGCGACGGGGGTGGAGTTCGATGCCGCAGGGGATGCCATGGGCAGTTTCCGCCGGCTTGAGATCATCGGCGGCACGCTCGCGGATATCGGCGGCTCCTGAGTTGCCGCGACAAGCCGGCCGCGCTCCATCCGGGGCGCGGCCACGCTTCGCCAACGGACCGGGCGGGCAGTGGTATCTTCTTGCGGGGCGTCGGCGCGCATGATCGACCGCCTGGCGCATCGGCGGCCGCGAAAGGGACAAAGGACCGGCCCCTGGGTGCCGCGTTCCACCAGAAACGGAGGACATTTTCGATGGACGTCACGACCGCCCTGCTCGGCTTTACCGCAGCCGCGGCCCTTCTGACGATTACTCCGGGGTTGGACACGGCCCTGGTCCTGCGCACCGCGACGGTCGAGGGGCGACACCGTGCCATGCAAGCGGGGGCAGGCGTAGTGGCGGGCGTGCTTGCATGGGGGGTGATCGCGGCGCTGGGTCTTGGGGCGTTGCTTGCAGTCTCGGACCTGGCGTATCGCGTCGTTCAGCTTGCTGGTGCTGCCTATCTGATCTGGCTGGGCGCCGGCATGTTGCGCAATGCCTGTCGCGCCCATGTTCCGGACATCCGCTTGGTTTCCGCACCACGCGCGCCGAACTGGTTTCTGCGCGGGGTGCTGACCAACCTTCTCAATCCCAAGGTCGGTGTGTTCTATGTCAGCTTCCTGCCGCAGTTTCTGCCTGCGGGCGTGGCGGTCATCCCCTTCAGCATTCTTCTGTCGGTCATCCATGCCGCATTGGGCCTTCTGTTCTTTGCCGCGATCGTCGCGGCTACCGTGCCTTTCCAGCGCGCGCTGACCGGCACGCGTCTGCCCCGTATTCTCGACGGGATCACGGGAAGCGTGCTGATCCTGCTTGCGGTGCGCCTGTTGACCGAACGGCGGGTGTCATGATCGCGTCCGGGCACAGCGGAGACGCCCCACCAAGCCGGCCGCAACCCGACGCGGCCGCGGCGATGTGCCGGCAGGCAGCGGACTTCTTTCACGGGGCGGTCTGGCGCTTGCCGACACAGTCCGCGGCGCGATCGCGGCACCCTTGCCGGGTGATGCCGCGCCGCGAACGACGCCGCGCGGGTCCGGAAACCGTATTCGACAGCCGGTAGAATAGTACGGCACAGGCGTTACCATGCATCTCGTAGAACTCCTGTTCGCTCAGGGCCGGTTTCGTCTCGATCGGTCGGTGAATGATCAGCATGTGATGTTGTCCGTGTTTTCTGCGCGGAGATTGCCCGACGGGCCCCGCAAGCGGCAGCCCGCAGGAACGGAAAGGGCTCTGCAGAAATGGAAGACTTCAGCCTTGACGCGATCCTTCTGTTCACCGCGGTGGCGACCGCCGGCTCTCTGTCGTCGGCCGCCGCGATCACCCGCACCAGCCCGGCGACATTGTCGCGCCAGATCAACCGGTTGGAAGAGATCACCGGATGTGCCCTTTTCCTGCGGACGCCAGCCGGCTACCGACTGACGGAGGACGGCAGGGAACTGCTGGACCGCTGCCGCCCGCTGCTCGCGATCCGGGACGACCTGAAGACCTGGCGGAATGCAACTCAGGGGCCAGGGGTGCGGGTCTCGGCCGGAACCTGGACGGCGCTCTTCCTTTCGCGAAACCTGGGGCGGATCTGGCGTCCTTCGGACCCCCATCGGATCGTGCTCCAGACGACCGAAGCGCGGCTCGGGATCGCACACCGGCAGATCGACATCGGCCTTCGCAACGGCCCGCCGACCGAGGCGAACCTTGCGGGGCGCAAGCTCGTCGACGTGGCCTATGCGCCCTACCGGTCGCGGTATCTTGCGGGGGACGTCGTGCCGGGCTGGATCGCGGTACATCCGGATCACGCCGTGACGCGTTCGGCCCGATGGGTCCTCGAGAACCACGCCGCAAACTGCGTCATCTTCGCAAGTGCGCCTCGCACCCTACTGGACCTGTTGCACATGCAAGCCGGCCGGGCTGTTCTTCCCTGTATCATCGGCGACACCGACCCCGGCCTGGTGCGCGACGGATCGACGATCGACGAACTGGCCGAAGAGCAGTGGCTGGTTCTTCATGACGAAACGCGCCACAGGAAAGAGATCCGCACCGTCGCGGACCGCATCGTCGATCTGGTGACAGCATCATCGGAATGCTATGCCGGGAAACTTGGGCACGAATGACATCGCAATGCCTGTTTTCATGGACCCTGCCGCCGCAGATCCGCCAATCCTGCACCCCGAAAGGGCATGTGGTCGGCGGCGGGCCAGCCATCGCGGGACGCGACAGCACCCCTGCCCCCTGGCGGCATCGCCCGCGGCAAGGGCCGGCATGGCGTGCATCCGGATCGCGGGCTGACCGGTCAGGCCCCGGCCGTCCGTGATCAGAAGGTCGGACAGGCGCACCCAGCCTTCCCGGCCACCCTGCCGTATCTTCTGCCATCCCTCCGCCTGGTAGGGCAGCAGGGCGATCCCGCAGCTTTCCGGAGTCATATGGGCCAGCACGCGGGAGCCATCGGAAGGCCAGGCGCGCAATGCCACGGCATGCGGCCGGGCCAGCGGGCTCAGGCAGCTTGAGGGCAGCGAAACCGCGGCGATGTAGCGACGATGCACCCAGCCGGCATGGTGGCCGTCCTCGACCGGGCACCAGTTGCCCCGGCAGGCGGCCCCCCTGATGGTCAATCCGCAGCGCCCGTAGGGCAAGCGCGCCAGAACCGGATGGCGGGTTCCCGGCCCCGCCCGCAGGTTCAGCGGATCGTCCTGCGCAAGATTGACGACGCAGTGCTCGGCCCCCGTGCGGACCGGATCAGCCGCGGCCGGCCCCGACATCCCGACAAGCGAGAGGACGACGAGAACCGCGAACCACAACGGCAGACCGCCGGCCCCCGTCATCGCACCACCTCGAAGACATACCGCGCCGCGCCTTCGCCGAAGACAAGCGATCCGGCCACGGGGTCGAAGACAAGCGGCCTGGTGAAGAGCGGCCCGTCCCAGATGATCCAGCGATCGGGGCGTTGCGGGTCCACCCGGACCTCGCCCGCAAATTCGCCGATGTCGAACAGCAGCCGGTCGCCCTCGCGGCGCAGGGTGACTTCGTCCAGCACGCCGGACCGGTACCGGCCCTCCGCCGCCCCTGCTGTCTCGGGCGGGACCGGCTGCGCTTGCGCCCACGCGCCTGCACGGCGATCCGCCTCGGCCCGGGCGATCATTGCGCCGGCGTGGTGCGTCTCGGGCAGGTCGAACAGCAACTCCAGGAACCGTGCGCGGACCGCCTGCACGAAGTCGTTGGCCCGGCCCGCATTGGTCAGGATCACGATGCCTGCCCCGGCCTCGGGCAAGAAGGCCAGCTCGCTCGTGAAGCCGAAGGTGTTGCCCGCGTGGTGGATCAGCCGCTGGCCGCGCCAGTCCTCGACGAACCAGCCCAGACCGTAGGACATCGACGCGCTGACCGGCACTTGCGGCGTGGTCAGATGGGCGAAACTGTCGGGCCGGATGATGCCATCCCCGCCGCCCAAGGCAAGCAGCGCCCGGAGATAGCGCGCCATGTCGGCCCCGGTGGACCAATGCGCCCCCGCGGGCGCGACGGCAAGAAGCGCGGCTTCGGTCTCGAGCGGCAACGCGCTGCGCCTGCCAAGGCCGTTGGGCGCGTGGGGCACGGCGGCATCATCGTCAGCCGCGACCATGCCGAAGTCGAGCGTGGAGCGGCTCATGCCAAGCGGCGCGAATAGCCGATCCTCCAGAACCCGCGCATGGCCGGCATCCAGCCCGCCCCATTCCGCCCCGTCGGCCGCCGCCGCCACCCAGCCGCCGGTGGCGACAAGCTGGTTGGAATACTGGAACGCCTCGCCGAAGCCGGTGAAGAACTCGAAGCCCGCCAGAGAGCCGATCACCGTCTCGGCATCGAGGCTATCGGCGTTGAACAGGAATTCCATGTCGCGGCGCGGAACGCCCGAGCAGGCGCAAACCAGGTTCTGCACGGTGATCGTCTCCGAAAGCTCCGGGTCCGCCACGGCAAAGCCCGGCAATATGCTGCGCACCGGCTGGTCCCAGGACAGGCGGCCGTCCTCGACCAGGCGCGCCATCACGAGGGTCGTCATCGTCTTGCCGACCGAACCGATCATCAGGCGCGTGTCCGGCGTCATCGGATCATCGCCCCCCAGGGCACGGACACCGAAGCCGCGCAGCAGCCGAACCTCGCCCCCCTGGACCACGGCCACCACCGCGCCGGGCAGGTCGAAACGGGCGAGATTGTCCCGGACATACGCGCCGAGCGCGTCCAGATCCTCCGCGGCAAGTGCATCGGGCGTGGCCCCGGACAGGTCGATGGCCGCGGCATCCGAAGGCCGGAACCCCGTCACCGCGATGTTGACCTGTGCGCCGCGGCGCTCGAGCGCGGCCATCCTTCCCCGGATCAGCGTCATGTGCAGGCGGCCATCGACGCTTTCCACGACAGCCTGCCGGATGGTGTCGCCCTCGGGGGGATAGACGAAGGCTATCGCCGCCTCGAACCCGTCGCGCGGGGGCGCCGGAACGACGGCCTGCGGCGCGGCCGCGGGTTCGCCCACCGTGTCCCAGGCAGCGGCGACCGCTTCGGCCGGATCGGCGGCCTCGGACAGGCCGAACCACAGGGCGATGTCGCCCTCGGGGCTGCTCAGCGCGACCATCGGCCCCGACATGTCGATCTGCCAGCCATCGGGCCGGACCAGCGAAAAGCGGTTCATGGGGTCGGTCCAGCGGTGCATGGTCTGGTCCTTGGCCATGGCAGAGCCAGTGGCGCCGACAAGGGCAGCCGCGGCAATGAACGTGGACAGTAGCAGATTTTTCATCGGGTTCATTCTCCGGCGCCTGTTCCGGCGGCTTGTCGCCAGGCCAGCAGGGCCAGGCGCGCGGCGGCTTCGTGCGGCATCAGCGGACGCTCGCCCGTGGGCGGCAGGCCGACATCGGCGCTGAGCCGGTCGTCAGGATGGGCGATCGATGACATGGGACTGCGCCTGCGCACCAGGGTCGAGAGGATCCGTTGCAGCGATGCGAATGACCGGGAGTGCCCGGGGCCCGTATCGACAGGGGTCATGGATCCGGTTGCCTGAAGGTGGAACGGGAAATTCAGGTGGCAAAGCGCGCGCGGGCGCGGCCAACAGAGCGGGGCTCGGCCACATCCCCGGGCGTGTGGCCATCGGGGATGCCCCGGCCCAGCGCGGTCACGACCGGCACGACACCCCCCCACAGGCCCAGACCATGGTCGCCAGCCTCATCGACCGGGGGGCCGCTGCGGATCTTGGCGCTCGCGGCCTCGATGGTAAGGGCGACGACGCCGGTCGCCTTGCGTTCCTGCGCGGTCATCGGGCGGATCTCGGCCTGGCGACCGGGCAGAAGATGCTCGGTGATCGCCTGCAAGGCGGTGTCCAGCTCTGCGGGATCGGTGACAGCCCGGCCCTTGCCGTGCACCACGGCCGAGCGGTAGTTGACCGAATGATGGAAGCCGGACCGCGCCGCCACGATCCCGTCAAGCAGCGTGACGGTCATCGACAAGGGCATCCCCCGCGCCAGCGTCACGATCCGCGCCTTCGAGGCACCGTGAAGCCAGATGCAGCCGGGGCCGCGGGCATAGGCCATGGGCATCACCATCGGCCGCCCTTCGGCGACAAAGCCGACATGACCGACCATTCCGGCGTCAAGGATCGCGTGAACGGTCGCCTCGTCATAGAGGGCGCGTTTCGTGTTGCGGGCGCGGTTGAAACGGGGCTGGTCGGTCATGGCGCATCTTCCTCTTCTGGATCGGCGCCTTTTGGTCCAGATTGCGGCCCCATGGAGGGGCCAGTAGTGAGGGATTTCATGGAACCAGCCGTGTTCGCAAGCCTCGTGACGCTGAAACCTGAGGGGTCGGAAACCCTCGTGACGCAGCTTTATCGCGGCGTCCGTGCCGCGGTGCTTGAGGGGCGGCTGTCGGCGGGCGAGGCCCTGCCCTCCTCGCGCGCGGCCGCTTCCCTTCTGGGCGTCGGTCGCAACACGGTCAACGCGGCCTACGACCTGCTGGTTGCCGAAGGCGTGATCGAGGTTCGCCCCGGTGCGCAACCGCGCGTGGCGGCGCTGGAAGTCGGGCGGTCCGAAGGGTCCCCGGCGCCGATCCGGCTGTCGGATCGCGCCGTCGCCGCCTGCAAACCCCGCCGACGGGGCACCTCGGAAGGCCGCCTTGCCCCCGGCTCGCCCGATCCGGCGCTGTTCCCGGCCGATGCCTGGGGCCGCTGCCTGCGCCGGGCCGCGCGCCACCGGCAGGACGGGGCCGAAGGATATGCCCATTTCCAGGGCCTGCCCGAGTTGCGCAAGGTGCTGGCCGACCAGTTGCACCGCCATCGCGGCCTGGTCTGCGGGCCCGAGGATATCGTCGTGACCCCCGGCACGCAGGCCAGCCTGATGATCGCGGCCGCCACCTTCGCCGATCCGGGCGACGTCGCGCTGGTGGAAAGCCCGGGCTACATCAGCGCCCGGGCGACGTTCGAGGCCGCTGGCCTGACCTGCCATGCGCTGCCTGTCGATGCCGAAGGCGCCAATCCGGCAAGCGCGGAGTTGGGCGGCGCACGGCTGATCTATGTCACACCCTCCACCCAGTATCCGACCGGCGTGCGGATGCCGATACCCCGCCGCCTTGCCCTGCTGGAGGCAGCGCGCGCCGCGGGCGCGGTGATCGTCGAGGACGATTACGACAGCGAGTTCGTCTGGAAAGGCAGGGGCATCGCCGCGCTGGCAGCACTGCCGGATGCGGGCCACGTCGTCTATCTTGGCAGCGCCGCGAAAAGCCTGCTGCCGGGCCTGCGGATCGGCTGGATGGTGGCGCCGAAGGGCAGCGCCCAGGCAGTCGGCGCCGTGCAGCGCCGGCTGGGCCTGGCGGCGAATGTCCACGCGCAGGCGGCACTGGCCGAGTTCATGGCGCAGGGGGCCTACCGGGCGCATGTTGCCGCGATTTCCGCAGCCTATCGCGAGCGGCTCGGCCTCGTCACATCGGCGCTGACCGAGGCGCTGGGAAACCGCGTGCAGCTTTCCGCGCCCGATGGCGGATTGCAGCTGACAGCCCGACTGCCCGAACTGACCGACGACGCCGCGCTGCGCGAGGCGCTGAATGCATCGGGTTTCGCCGTCTCCTCGCTGTCGGACTACTTCATGGGATCGCCCGCGCAGGGCCTTGTCATCGGCTTCGGCACCGCAACCGCCCGGGACGCCCGCCGCCTTGCCGAAACGCTGGCCCGGCATCTGGACAGCCGCGATGCACCATGACCGATGACCGGCCCCGGAAAACCGTCTCTGACTGGTTCTATGCAGCGCCTCGATCCCGGTGCATGAGCGGGGCCAGACATTCTTCGGAGCGCGACCATGGCGAGCACCCTGGCAAACCCACCGGCCGCGTCCCGCCCGCGCGCCGTCTGGATCGACCGGCTGCGTGCGGCCCTGATCCTGCTGGTGATCCTGCATCACGCCGCGATCACCCATGGCGCAAGCGGCAGCTGGTTCTTCAAGGCGGCCGGGGCGACGAACCTGCCGCTCACATTCCTTGCCGCCGTGAACCAGGCCTTCTTCATGGGGCTGTTCTTCCTGATCTCGGGCGCGCTCGCCCCGGCATCGCTCGACCGCAAGGGGGCGACGGCCTTCCTGACTGACCGCCTTCTGCGCCTCGGGGTGCCGGTGCTGGTTTTCGGGGTCTTCCTTGGCCCGCTGACCGTCGCGCTGGCGAGCGCACCGCCAGAAGCCATCCTCGGGGACGCGGGCCGACGCATCCTGCGCGGCGGCTTCATCCTCGGCCCGCTCTGGTTTCCGGCGGCCTTGCTGGTCTTCTCGATCGCGCTTCCGGTCTGGCCGGGACGCGGCAGCGCGGCCCGACCGGTGCCGCCCTTCGCCTGCTGGCTGGGCCTCGCGCTCGCCACCGGTCTTGCCGCGCTCCTGCTCCGGCAGGTCGTGCCGGTGGGCGCCACGGTCGCGGGCTTCCAGCTCGGCTATTTCGCCTCCTATGTGGTGCTATTCGCCGTGGGCGTCGCGGCGGGGCGGAACGGCTGGCTCGACCGTCTGCCATTTCAGAGCCTGTGGCCCGCGATGGCCATGGGGCTTGCGGCGCTGCCGATCCTGCCGGCGGTCCTGCTGTCCAGCGATGCGCCCCGCTTCGAAACCGGGTTCTCGCCCGCCGCCATCGCCTATGCCTTCTGGGAACCCCTGGTGGCGCTTGGCGCAATCGCCGCGCTGATCCTGTGGAGCCAGCGCCGGGGCGACCGCCTTGCGGATTTCTGGTCCTGGGCGGCCGCGAACAGCTACGGCGCCTTCATCCTGCACGCGCCGATCCTTGTGGCGGTCAGCCGCACGCTCGATGCCGTCGGCACGCCACATGGCGCGGCCCTGCCGCTGTCCGTTGTCGGAACGACACTTGCGGCCTTCGGGCTGGCGGCGCTCCTGCGCGGATCCGCGCTCGTGCGGCGTGTGGTCTGACGCAATCATCGAAGGCCTCGGCAAGGATCCCACCCCCGCCCTGGCCTGCGTCCCTTCGGGTCCGCGCTTGCAAGTCGGCTCCGTTCACGCCTCGGGCCTCTTTCGACCTTGGGCAATACTCCGGCGGGCTGGCCCGTCGACGCTCGTGCGGGCGGCGGGGTCACCCACGCTACCGCGTCGAGACCGGTCAATCCGGTCGCGTCTGGTCCTTGCCCGTCAGCGTCATGCAGATCAGCGGCAGCGCGCGTCCGTGATCGTCGATGTCCCGTCGCCCCGTCTCGACAAAGCCGCAGGCGGCATAGAAGGCGCATGCGCCGGCATTGGCCGCGTAGACCTCGACCTCCAGCCGCCCCTTGCGGCGGACGGCGTCCTCGACCAGGGCGCGTCCGGCGCCCGACCGGTGCGCGCCGGGATCGACGAACAGCCCCCCGACCAGGTCTTCCAGAAGCGCGATGAAGCCGATCACGGTCCCATCCCGTTCCGCCACGGTGATCTCGGCCGCCGGCATGTAGACGTCGCGGACGAGCACCGCGTCGGCATCGAGCGTCGCGGCATCCAGGAACGGATGCCCGACCTCGGACGCCGCGCGCCACAGCGCCATGCAGCGGTCAAGATCGCGCATGGGCTCGTAAGGGCGCAGACGCGGTACCGACAGGGCGCGCAGATGCGGGCGCAGGATGTCGGACAGGTTGTCCGGATGCACGATGTCCGTGGTCCGCGCAAGATCGTCCAGCGGCCACCACGCATGCCGGTCCAGCACCTCGGCCTCGCTGGCTGTCCGGCGGGTCGTGTCCACCCGGGCCTCTGCCACGCGGATCAGGAAAAACCGCTCCTGCGCCGTCACCCAGGATCCGTCCGGCATCTGCAACGGAAAGTCCCGGGCATGGACCTGCACGCCCGGATGGTCGGCGACGATGCCGGTTTCCTCGGCCAGTGCCCGCAGGGCAGCCGCCTCCCAGCTTTCGCCGGGCTGCAGCGCCCCGCCCGGCGTGGCCCAATGGACCTGTCCGGCCAGCGGGCCGTTGCGGTGATCGAACCGCAACAGCAGCACCCGGTCCCGGGGATCGACGACAAGAAGGCGGGCGGATGGGCGCGGCGTCATGTCTGGGCCTCCGTCAGATAAGTCGGCAGACCGCCCGGCTTGCGGCCCGGCACGACGCAGATGGCCGCGCGCGTCTCGACCCGCGCGCCCACTGCCAGGCTGAGCATGCCCGCCGTGGCCAGCATCGCATCGGCAGGATCGACCGACAGCCCCAGCGCGCGGCCACCCGTCGACCTGCCCCGGGTCGGCGATAGCGACGTCACGCCAGATGCCACGGGTTGCGCCGACAGAACCAGCGCAGGGCCGAACAGCCGCGCGCCCGTGGCGGGTACAAGGATCCCGCCACGCGCGACAACAGGCAGGAAAGGCGCTGGGCCCGCACCAGGAGTTGCGATCCGGTCATGGCAGGTTTTCTTAATTCTTTGCTTTAAGTAATTCATGTAAAACACGCGCCCATGGGCGTCAAACAGGATTCGGGTGGCGCGGGAAGCCCGCCGCCAACGTCAATGTGGCGGCGCACTTCCCGGCGCTGTCGTCGGATATCGCCGGCTGCGGCCGATCCCCGGGCGCGTCAAATTCCGTCAGATGCAGACATGAAAGGCATCGCGCTCAACTCGGGGCAACGCGTCACGCTTCGTCGTCAGCCGCTCAAGCCCCTCCAGTGCGTCCCTTGTCACGTCCGACCCGTTTCCGGGCAGGTCACGGTCTATCAATATGGCCTCGCTGTTTTCGCGGCCGCCGTGTCGCGCATCGCCCTTGAACTGGCGGGCGGAACCGGCCCCGCGCCACGCCAGCCGGCCGGTGCAGAAAACCGCGATCAATCGCTGCGCACCTGCGTCGAGGCAGCGATAACCAGCCGGGGCGACAGCTTGCGGATCAACCGCTCGCCCGGATGATCGAGGGCGTGGAGGATCAGGTTGGCGACTTCCTCGCCGATACTGCGCGGGAACGGATCGACCGTGGTAAGCGTCGGCACGCAGACATTCGCGATTTCATAGGCGCCGAACCCCGCAACCGCGATGTCCCGGGGCACGCCCAGTCCGCGCCGCTGGCATTCGGTTAGTGCGCCAAAGGCCGACAGGTCCGACACGCAGACCACCGCCTGCGTGTCGGGGTGCATATCCAGAAGCCTGCCCATCGCCTCGGCCCCTTCACGCATCGAGATCGGCGGCGGGCCGGCTTCGATCAGGCGGTCACAGGTCAGGCCATGGGCCGCCATCGCCGCGATGAAGCCGCGCCGACGGTCGGCGCCCCGGGTATCGGCATCGGCGTCACCCCCGATGAAGGCGATGCGCGTGTAGCCTTGCGCGACGAGATGGTCGACCATCGCCTCCATGGTGGCCGCGTTCGAGAAGCCGACGACATGCCCGATCGGATCGGCGGGCAGGTCCCAGGCCTCGACCACGGGGATGCCCGCCCCTTCAAGCAGGCGGCGGGCGCGCGGCGTGTGCTTGCCGCCTGTCACCACGATCGCCTCGGGACGGCGGCGCAGCAATTGCTCGATCGCACGCTCCTCCTGCGCGATGTCGTAATTGGTATAGGCCAGCAGGACCTGAAGCCCCTCGTTCGACAGGACCTCCGACAGGCCGGCCACCGTCTCGGCGAAGTTCGCGTTGTTGATCGAGGGGATCGTGACGGCGACGAAATCCGTCTTCTGGGAGCGCAGGTTGGCGGCCGTGCTGTCGAAGACATAGCCCAGGTCCTCGGCCACCTTCAGGATCGCGTCGCGGGTCTCCGGCCGGACCGAGGCATCCTTGCGGAAGGCGCGGCTGACCGTCATGACCGACACGCCCGCGGCGCGCGCGACATCCTTCATCTTGACCGAACGCTGCATCCCTCCCCCGTCGTTACGCTCGCATGCGACGCGGGACGTACCCGGTTACCTGATCGCAAATCCGTTCCATCTTGTACATCCGGTTCGACCGACCGCGTCATCCCGAAGGTCGGGCGTCCAAGACCTGTTCCACGTTCCGCCCAGCCTGTCCAGTGACCTTGATATCGATACCAGATCCGGCGCCCACAGCCGCGGGGAACGCAAAGGGCCAGGCACAGGCCCGGCCCTTTCCGACGCCAGGTCCGGTTCAGCGTTCGAGCGGCTGGATGCCCGAGAAGCGGAAGGCCTCCTGCTCCAGCGCGGCCAGTTCCTCTTCGCTCATCTGGTCATGCGCCACGGTGATCCGCCCCAGGAAGACGAAGGGCAGTTCGTCCGCCCGGCCCTCGAGGTGATAGCGGATTGCCTCGGCGGTGGCGGCGCCCACATCGTCGCCCATGCGCATCGGCGTTGCGTCCAGCTCGCCCCGGCGGATCGCGTCAAGTTCAAGCCCGGTGCCGCCCCAGCCCGTCGAGAAGACGGTCTCGGCCGCCCCCACGGAGACCTGCGCCTCGACCGACCCCATCGCCATCGCGGTGTTGGCGTTGTGGATCACCGTCGCTTCGGGATAGGCCTGCAACATCAGCGAGGTGCCCTCGAACCCGCCCTCGTTGGTGTATTCGCCGTAATGCTCGTAGGCCAGTGTCCAGTTGCCCCGCTCCTCCACGCAGGCCGCCCATTCGCCCGAGCGCTGGTTGTCGGTGATGCCCGGAATGCCCCGGTTCATCGCATAGGTCACGTCGTTGCCGAGACGTTCGAGCATGTAGTCGCACATGACCGACGCACCCAGCGACGAAGAGAAATCGAACCAGTTGGCGGGCTGGTTCTCCAGGTATTGCAGGGGCGTGTGAAACGCCCAGACAAAGGTGGTCAGGTCCGGGTTGCCCGCCAGCTTGTCGATGTTGTCGGCCTGGGTGGCCAGTTCGGACGGCCCGAAGATGACGAAATCGTAGATGTCGGCATCCTGGTCGACCTGCGACGCATAGGTCGCCTGGAGGGAATGCTCGATCTGGCGGCTGGCGAATTCCGTGGTCTCGTAGGGAATGCCCAGCTCGTCCAGTCGCCGGGTCATCGCGATGTAGTTGCGCGCCCAGAAATCCGAGGTATCCGCCGAGGGATAGATCAGCGCGATCTGGATCGGTTCCTCCAGCGTCCCCGTGAAGGGCACGGCCGGCTCTCCCGTGACGGCCTGAAGCGCCTCGAGCGTACCGGGCACGTTGACCTGCTCCGGCAGCCAGAAATCGCGTTCGCCGTCGTCGGGCAATGCCACCAGCGGCAAATGCCCGTCGGCCATGGCCATTCCGGTCGTCAGGGCCAGTGCCGAGGCAAGGCCCAGGAATGCAGCGGTTATCTTCGGTTTCATCAGTCTTCCTCCCTTGGTGATTGTTATGGTCTGCGGGTCAGCCGCTGGCCCCCGGCGGGGTGGCCAGCACCGCGCCGATGGCGATCAGAACCGTCAGCACGGCGGCCAGGACCAGTGCCAGCAGCAGGATCTTGCGATTGTCGGGGTTGGCCATCGCCGCCCCGATCGAGGCGGCCCCGTCGCGGTCCTTCTTCTGCAACCAGGCATAGGCCGCGACCGACAGGATGATGACGACGCCCGACGCGACCGATTGCCAGAAGAACTCGATCCGCAGCGTGACAAGCGCGTTGATCATCATCGACAACAGCAGCACGCCCGCCAGCGAGCCCACGATGGACGGGCGCCCGCCGAACAGCGACGTGCCCCCGACCACGACTGCCGCGATGACATGCAGGTTGAAATAGGGCGCCGACGTCGCCTGGATCGCGTTCAGCTTGCCCAGCAGCATCATCCCCGCCAGCGCGGCCATCGCCCCCATCAGCGTGTAGGCATAGACCTTGTGCCGGTCCACCGACACGCCGGTCATCTCCGACGCCTCGGGGTTCGATCCGATGGCGATGGTGTAGCGCCCGAAATGGGTGCTGCGCAGCAGGAAATACCCCACGACCATCGTGATCAGCCCGATCACCACCGGCGTGGGCAGAATGCCGAACATCTGGCCGCGCCCGATCTCGGTGATCAGATCGGGGAACCGGGCCAGCACCAGCCCCTTTGCCAGCACCAGCGCGAAGCCGCGATAGACCAGGTCCATCGCCAGCGTCCCGATCAGGTCGGGCACCTTGAGCCGCGTGATGACAAGGCCGTTGATCATGCCCATCGTCCCGCCCAGCCCCAGCGCGATGAAGACGCAGACCCAGGCCGGAAAGCCGTATTGCTTCATCAGGAAGGCGATGATGATCGCCGAAAGCGCCGCGACCGACCCGATCGACAGGTCGATGCCACGCTGGGTGATGACGAAGGTCATCGCCATCGCCATCGGCATGTAGAGCGCCGCATCCAGCAGGATCTGGTTCATGTTGGACAGGCGGAAATAGCGGGCCGGCTCGACCGCGCCCATGAAGGCCGCGATCATCACGATCATCACCAGGGGCCCGAAAACGCCCATGTAGGGCTCGATGCGGGCGATCAGTCCCTCGGGACGGGCGGGCGCCGTGGCAGGGGTGGCTGTGGTCATCTGTCTGGTTTCCTTCAGGCGGCCGTGGCCTTGGCGCCCGTGATCAGGCCAAGAACGTTCTCGACGGTGACATCCGCGGTACGCACGACGCCAGCACAGGTGCCGCGCCGCTGCACATGCACGCGGTCCGAGATCTCGAACACATCGTCGAGCGAGTGGGAAATGACGATCACCGCCAGCCCCTGGTCGCGCAGCGTCTTGATCAGGCCCAGCGTGCGCGCGGTCTCCTGCGGGCCCAGCGCGGCTGTGGGCTCGTCCATCACCAGCACGCGCAGGTCCTTGTGCCGGACCGCGCGGGCGATGGCGACGGCCTGCCGCTGGCCGCCCGACAGGCTTTCGGTGGGCACATTCATGTCGCGCAGTTCCACACCCAGGCGGGTGCGCAGCACCTCGGTCGCCTCGCGCTCCATGCGCGCGTTGTCGAGCACCGTCAGACCCATGACCTTGCGCGTCAGCTCCGCCCCCAGAAACAGGTTCTGGGCAGGCGTCAGGTGATCGGCGATGGCCAGGTTCTGATAGACCGCGTCGATGCCATTGGCGATCGCGTCGGAATGATCGGCCATGGTGAAGCGCCGGCCGTCCAGTTCGATATGGCCCGATGTGGGCTGATAGACCCCGGTCAGGATCTTTATCAGCGTGGATTTCCCCGCGCCGTTGTCGCCGACTATGGCCAGAACCTCGCCCGCATAGGCATCGAGATCCACCCCGTCCAGCGCCACCACCCCGCCGAAGCGCTTGGTGATTCCCCGCATGGAAATCACGGGTTTCCTATCGGCTGTCATGACATCCTCCCGGTCCGTCCGAAGCTTGTGACAAGCTTATGGTATCGTTAACATCCGTCAAGACAATTCGCCCCCTCCGGTCGTTTTCGCCCCGGATCACGGGGCGAAATGGTTGGCTGTGGTGACGTGGTGGTGAATCCGGCCGTCGAAGAACTCCGCCACGATCTCCCCGGTCACGTCGCGCGACCGGGCGCGGGCCTCGCTTTGCAACGCGGCCTCCATCGTCGCGCGGTCGGGATAGGTGATGCCCAGGATCAGCGGAAATTCCGGCGCGCCCTCGTCGCGGTGCTCGCCGAACATCACGCGCACCTCGCTGTTGCCGGGGAACTGCTTCCAAAGCGGCACCAGCCGGTCCAGCACCGCGGCGCGAAAGGCCTCGGTCCCGCCGGGCCGCACCAATCCCTCGAACAGGGCATATCGCGTGATCATTCCATTGGTCCCCTTGCGCCGGTGAAGAATTCCATCAGGGCCGCCTGGTCCTCGCCGCCCAGACCTGCCGCCGTCAGCATGCGGTGGATCTCCAGGCAAAGCGCGGTCAGCGGCATCGCGGTATGGGTCCGCCGGGCAAGGTCGTGGGCGCCTTCCAGATCCTTGACCATGTTGTCGATGCGCCCGGTGCGGCGGTAGTCCCGGGTCGCAAAGCGCGGCATGTATTCCTGAAGGATCGCGCTGTCGGCCCGCCCGCCGCGCAGTGCGACCGGCACCTTGGCGGCCTCGACCCCCGCGTCCAGCGCCAGTTTCGTCGCCTCGGCCACCGCCAGGAACCCCAGCCCGCACAGCACCTGGTTGATCAGCTTGGTGGTCTGCCCGGCCCCGACCGGCCCCATATGGGTGTAGTTCGACGCGACATGGCGCAGCACGGCATGCGCCTCGGCCACGTCCTCCGCCGCGCCGCCCGCCATCAGGGTCAATTCGCCGATCAATGCCTTGGGCGCACCGCCCGACAGGGGGCTGTCGACCCAACGCAGCCCGGCTTCGGCAGCCCGCGCGGCCATCGCCCTGGTGGCTTCGGGATCGATCGAGGACATGTCGATGACCAGCGTGCCGGGGCGCGCACCGGCCGCCACCCCCGCGGGGCCGAACACGGCCGCCTCGACGATCGCGGGCGAATTGAGCGAGGTGATGACGTAATCCGATGCCGCGGCGGCCATCGCGGCACTGGGCGCGGCCCGGGCGCCAAGCGCCACCAGGTCGGCCACCCGCTGCGCGTCCAGGTCGAAGACCTGCAATGCCTGGCCGGTCTCCAGCAGGCGCGTGCCGATGGCGCCGCCCATCGCGCCCGCACCGATCACGGCGATATTCAGGCTCATTCCGGTTCCTCCAGCAATCCGGACAGGAAACGCGCCACGATGGCGCGCGGCGGCGCGTCGATATCCGCGGTCACGCAGATCTCGTCCGGACCCGGCGCCTCCAGCGTGGCGATCTGGCTGTCAAGCAGCGCGGGGGACATGAAATGCCCGTCGCGCCGGGTCATCCGATCCAACAATATTTCGCGCTCCCCGTTCAGGAACAGGTAGGTCACGGGGGCGCCCGCCGCATCGTTGATCGCCTCGCGATAGGCGCGGCGCAGCGCAGAGCATGCGATCACCGTGCCCGGGTGGCGCAGCGCGCCGCCGACGCGCTCCAGCCAGGGGGCGCGGTCGGCATCGGTAAGCGGCACGCCGGCGGACATCTTGGCGACATTCGCCCTGGGGTGCAGGTCATCCCCGTCGAAGAAGCGCGCGCCGATGACCTCGGCGAAGGCAGCGCCGATATGCGACTTGCCGCATCCCGACACCCCCATGACCACGAAACGCCCGGTCATAGCGAGGCCGTGATCCCGCCGTCGACGAAGACGGTGGTGCCATTGACAAAGGACGAGGCGGCCGAGGCAAGGAAGATGCAGGTCCCGACCAGTTCCTCGACGCGGCCCCAGCGCCCCGCGGGGGTGCGTTTTTCCAGCCACGCGGTGAAGTCGGGGTCTGCGACCAGCGCGGCATTCAGCGGCGTGTCGAAATACCCCGGCGCCAGCGCGTTGCAGTTCAGGCCATGGCGCGCCCAGTCGGTCGCCATGCCCTTGGTCAGATTGGCGACCGCGCCCTTGGTCGCGGTGTAGGGCGCGATGCCCGGCCGGGCCAGTGCCGTCTGCACGCTGGCGATGTTGATGATCTTGCCCGCCCCGCGCGCGATCATGTGCCGGGCGCAGGCCTGCCCGACGTGAAAGACGCTGGCGACATTGGTCTGCAACAGCCGCTCGAAGGCGTCGGCGGGAAACTCCTCCAGCGGCGCGCGGTGCTGAATGCCCGCATTGTTCACCAGGATGTCTATGGCGCCGGTTTCCGCCTCGAACGCGTCGATGGCCGCGCGCACCGCGGCATGATCCGTCGCGTCGAAGGCCAGCTCATGCACCCGCGCCCCGTCAGCGCGCAGGTCTTGCGCGGCTGCGGCCAGCTTCGCGGCATCGCGTCCGTTCAGGACAACCGCTGCGCCCGCGGCCGCAAGCCCCCGCGCCAGCGCCAGGCCGATCCCTTGCGACGATCCCGTCACCAACGCCGTGCGTCCGCCAAGGTCGAACAATTCCAATCCCATGAGCCGCGCCTTTTCCGTCTCGACAACCTTCGACAGCCCCCTTATGTTATCGTTAACAAATCGAGTCAAGCCATCAAGTGCCACCTCGTCCACCAAAACCAACCGGGAGAACGGACCATGTCGAAACCCCAGGTTCTGCAAATCGGCCCCTACCCCGATTGGGACCAGGCCCCGCTCGACGCGGCCTTCACGATGCATCGCTATTTCGAGGCGACCGACCGCGCCGCCCTGCTCGCCCAGGTCGGACCGCAGGTGCGCGCCATCGCCACCCGGGGCGAGCTTGGCGCCGATGCCGCGATGATCGCCGCCTGCCCCGCGCTCGAGATCATCTCGGTCTACGGCGTCGGCTATGACGCGGTCGACCTTGCCGCCTGCCGCGCGCGCGGCATCCGGGTGACGAACACGCCCGACGTGCTGACCGCCGATGTGGCCGATCTGGGCGTCGCCATGATGCTGGTGCAGGCCCGCGGCATGATCGGGGCCGAGGCCTGGGTCCGCGACGGGTCCTGGGCGGCCCGCGGGCTCTACCCGCTGAAAACCCGCGTCTGGGGCAAGCGCGCGGGCATTCTGGGCCTGGGGCGCATCGGCTTCGAGGTCGGCAAGCGCCTCGCGGGCTTCGACATGGACATCGCCTATTGCGATGTCGCCGCCAGGGACGACACCCCCGGCTGGCGCTTCGTCGCCGACCCGGTGACGCTGGCGCACGAGGTCGACTTCCTCTTCGTCACCCTCGCCGCCTCACCCGCGACGCGCCACATCGTAAGCCACGAGGTCATCGCGGCCCTCGGACCCGAGGGCATGATCATCAACATCAGCCGCGCCTCCAACATCGACGAGGGGGCGCTGCTCGACGCGCTGGAATCCGGCACGCTGGGATCGGCGGCACTCGACGTGTTCGAGGGAGAGCCGGCGCTGAACCCCCGCTTCCTCGCCCTGCCCAACGTGCTGGTCCAGCCCCATCACGCCTCGGGCACGGTCGAGACGCGCAAGGCGATGGGCAAGCTGCTGCGCGACAATCTCTCGGCGCATTTCGCCGGGCACGATCTGCCGTCCCCGGTCCTGTGAGGGCAGCCATGAAATCGATCGTCATTCACGCCGCGGGCGATCTGCGGATCGAGGATCGGCCCGCCCCGCCGCCCGGCCCCGGTCAGGTGCGCATCGCGCTGGCCGCCGGCGGCATCTGCGGATCGGACCTGCACTACTTCAACCATGGCGGTTTCGGCACCGTGCGCCTGCGGGAGCCGATGATCCTCGGCCACGAGGTTGCGGGGCATGTGACCGATCTCGGCGATGGCGTCACCAACCTTTCGGTCGGCCAGCTTGTGGCGATATCGCCCTCCCGGCCGTGTGGTGCGTGCCGGTTCTGCGCGGCGGCCGAGTACAACCATTGCCTCGAC
Organism: Halovulum dunhuangense; assembly: GCF_013093415.1. NCBI lineage: Bacteria > Pseudomonadati > Pseudomonadota > Alphaproteobacteria > Rhodobacterales > Paracoccaceae > Halovulum > Halovulum dunhuangense. Next base: position 1,700,812 of record NZ_JABFBC010000001.1, on the reverse strand, counting down.
ATGCGATTCTACGGCTCGGCGATGCCCTTCCCGCATGTGCAGGGCGCGTTCCGGCAGGTCCTGGTTGCACAAGCCGAACAATGCGCCGCCGCGGACGGCCTGCGGCCCGGGGTGGCCGCGATGGCCGAGCCGCTTGCCGTGGCGCTGCATGCGGCAAACCGGGTCGGGCCGCTTCTGGGCCGGTCGGTCCTCGTGACGGGCTGTGGCCCGATCGGGGTGCTGTGCATCATGGCGGCCCGGCGGGCGGGCGCCGACCTTATCGTTGCGACCGACCTGTCGGATTTCACGCTGAACATGGCGCGCATGGCTGGCGCGGACGAAACCCTGAACATGGCAGCGAGCGAGGCGCCCCTCGAACCCTATTTCCACGAGAAGGGCCGCTTCGACGTCCTCTTCGAATGTTCGGGTGCGGCCAGGGCCCTTGCCGGTGCGGTGCCTGCCATGCGGCCGGGCGGCACGGTGGTCCAGCTTGGTCTTGGCGGGGACATGACCCTCCCGCTTCAGGCGATGACGGCGAAGGAGCTGTCGCTCAAGGGTTCGTTCCGGTTCCACGCGGAGTTCTTCACGGCCGTCAGCCTGATGCGGAAGGGTCTGATCGACCCGGCACCGCTGATCACCCAGACCTTCCCGCTGTCCGCCGCGCGAGAGGCCTTCGAGACGGCCGGCGACCGCAGCCGCGCGATGAAGGCGCAGATCGCCTTTGCAGCGGCGCCAGCCTAGTCCGTGATGCCGATGGCCGCCAATGCCGCGCGCCCGACCGCGACATCCTGGTCGCCGCTGCCCGAGCCCACGCCGATTCCGCCAAGCCGATGACCGCCCTGGATGATCGGCAGGCCGCCCGGCAGACCTGTCACGGCACCGCCCGTGGCCGCGGCGATGGACGCGCGGACGGCCTCGGGAATCGCGTCGCTGGGCGCCCCGATCGAGGCCGCCGTCCGCGCCTTGGCAAGCGCGCTCTTGCGGCTGAGGAATTTCGCGCCGGTCATTCGAAGCTCCGCGAGCACCTCACCCGATGCGTCGACGATGACGATGCACTGCGGCTGGTTCAGCGCCTCGGCTTTGGCCACGGCCGCGCCCAGCATCGCCATCAGGCCATGATGGCTGAGAACACGCGCCTCCTGGGTCCATTCCATTTCAAAGGCCTCCCGATGTTTGACGGACAGAATTGTTATCGATAACCTGCCGGCACGAAACATGCAAAGGGACAGCCCATGTCGTTCTTCGAAACCGTGGAGCCGGAGTTCGCGCGCTTCGTTCTCGGCAACGCCCCGGTAAAGCAGCTCGCTGGCGGCTTCGACTGGGTCGAAGGTCCGGTCTGGTTCGGCGATGCGGGCTGCCTGCTGTTTTCGGACATCCCCAACAACCGCATCCTGCGCTGGACCCCGGGCCAGGGCATCAGCACCTATCGGCAACCGTCGAACTACGCCAATGGCCACACCCGCGACCGGCAGGGGCGCCTTGTCTCCTGCGAGCACGGGACCCGCCGCGTGACCCGCACCGAACATGACGGAAGCATCACGGTGATCGCCGACAGCTTCGAGGGCCGGCCGCTCAACTCGCCCAATGACGTGATCGTGGCGCAGGACGGCGGCGTCTGGTTCTCGGATCCGCATTACGGCATCATGACCGACTACGAGGGCTTCGCCGCAGAGCAGGAAAATCCCTGCGTCGTCTACCGCGCCGACCCGGCGACGGGCGCGCTCGATGTCATGGCCGATGACATGAACTGCCCCAACGGCCTTGCCTTTTCACCCGACGAGGGTCGGCTCTATGTGGCCGATACCGGCCGGATGTTCTCGCAGGATGCGCAGGAAATCCGGGTCTACGACATGCAAGACGGCCGCCCCGTGAACGGCCGCCATTTCCACGCGATCAGCCCGGGCTGCGCCGACGGGATCCGGGTGGACAGCGACGGCAACATCTGGTCCTCCGCCGCCGATGGCGTCCATTGCATCGCCGACGACGGTCGCCTGCTGGGCAAGATACTGGTGCCCGAACTCGTCTCCAACATCTGCTTCGGCGGGCGCGCAAAACATCAACTCTACATCACGGCGACCACCGGTCTTTACCGGATCACCCTGAACAGGCGGGGCATCCAGGCGCCATGACGCGCGGGCGCCAGCGTCCGCACATTCCAGTATGGACTGGGCAATCGGGGGAAGTGATGTCGGGAAACACGGTTCTTCGGATACTTCACCATGCCATGTGGCGGAGAGACTGTCTGCCTTCACAAAGTTCCACACGTTCCGAGCCGTCCCGATAAGTGGTTGTAGTAGTATATTTTTCCACCAAGGTTACGCTTTCTCAGACCGATCTGTTCCGATATATTCCGGTATTCTCTGGGGGATCAATTGGGGGATCAGGCATGCCCGCAGCACCCGCCAAGAAGACGTCGGACAAGGGACTTTCCGCGGCGTTCGTGAGGACCGTGAAGGTTCCGGGGAAGTATCATGATGGTGGCGGGCTGGGCCTCTATCTTCGGGTCACGGAATCCGGCGCCCGATCCTGGGTCCAGCGGATCACGATCCGAGGCAGGCGTAGCGAGATAGGGCTGGGGAGCCCTCCTGTCGTGACGTTGGCCGAGGCGCGCGAGCGAGCGCTGGAGAACAGCCGCGTTGCCCGTTCAGGCGGCGATCCTCTTCAGATGAAGCGGGCGACACATGCAGTGCCAACCTTCGAAGAGGCCGCGCGCAAGGTTCATGCCCTTCATGCGCCGAGCTGGCGCAACAACAAGCACGCTGCCCAGTTCATCAGTACGCTCGAGACATATGCCTTTCCGAGAGTAGGCAGGCTTAAGGTGGGGGAGGTGACAACGGGTGATGTTCTCGCGATCCTCACGCCGATCTGGTTCGAAAAGCCCGAGACCGCCCGACGGGTGAAGCAGCGGATTGGAACAGTGCTCAAATGGGCCATCGCCCAGGGATGGCGCCAGGATAATCCCGCTGAGAGCATTTCGCAGGCCCTGCCGAAGCATGATCGATCGAAATCTCACCGGAAGGCCCTGCCTCATCAGGAGGTCGCAGCTTGTCTGGCGAAGGTCCGGGCGTCGGAAGCATGGATCGCGACCAAGCTGGCACTCGAGTTCCTCGTGCTCACCGCCGCGCGCTCGGGCGAGGTGCGCGGTGCGCGCTGGGAGGAGATCGAGTTCTCGGGAGGAGCGGGCGATCCCGGCGCTTCACTGGTCGCGGCATGGGTCTTGCCCGCGGGGCGCATGAAGATGAAGAAGGCACACCGCGTTCCGCTCTCTCGCCGTGCCATGGAGGTCCTGCGGGACGCCGAGGCTCTCAAGGACGGGAGTGGCCTGATCTTTCCCAGCCTCAGCGGTAAGCCGCTCTCCGACATGACCCTGTCGAAGCTGGTGAAGCAGCTTGGGTTCGACGCCGACGTGCACGGGTTCCGCACCTCGTTCCGCACCTGGGCCCAGGAGCGCACCAGCTTCCCCCGCGAGGTGGCGGAGGCAGCGCTGGCGCACAAGGTGGGCGACGCTGTGGAGCAGGCTTATGCCCGCTCCGATCTGTTCGAGAAGAGACGCCTGATGATGGAGGCCTGGGCCAACTACCTTCAACTGGGTGAGGGCAAGGTGCTCGAGTTCTGGGGACAGCGATGAGACCGATGATCAACCTGCCGGAGGCCCTTCGCCTGATCGATAGGGCGCTCGACGGTCCTGGATGGGACGACTCCGATTATGTCTGGGTTGCCGAGGGCGTCATCAAGGATGGCGTGTGCCTGAGGAAGGCCGTCGAGGAACTCTGGATATTGCTTTCGCAGCATGTGGGAGAGGTGAGGGTTCTGCTTCCGGATGGAACCAAGCTGCCGTGTGAACTAGAGTGGCTGGAGCGTGAATTTCCTGCCACAGCGAACCCTGAACTGTTGGCGCGGGTGGAGGCGCTGAATGAAGGTTCCGGATCGACAGGTGCGCAGGGGACCGAGGTAAATGCCTTGTCGCCCGAACCGCTGGTATCCAACAAGCCGGCCAAGGGCCGATATGTCGACCTTTCGGTCGGGACCCTCGGAAGCGGGACCCTCGACCTGTCGGCAGATTTCCTCCCTGGAGGGATTCTGACACTTCCCAGGACGAGGGTCTCAGCACGCATCAGGCAGCTTGCAGGTCTGCCTGGCCTCGATCAGAGCCAAGGTGCGGTCGTAAGGGCGCTTGTCGCGATGGTTGACGACGGTCCCCTTCCAATCAAGGCGCGGGCCAAGAGGGATCTTGCGCCCGACATGACCGATGGTGCCTTCCAGCGCTGTTGGTCTAGAGCGGCAGAGCTGCGGCCCGCGCTTGCCCGGGGGGGACGCCCGAGGCGCCAAGAAACCTCGGCACGAAAACCTCCCCGAAATTAAAACCTCGACTGATGTTTTGCGGTCCGCTCCTCCAGCACATTCCTCAGGGAATCAAAGCAAGCCGAGGAGGACCACCAGATGGCCGACCGCATTCTCCGCCGCCCGGAAGTTGAACTTCTGACCGGGCTGTCCCGTTCCACCCTTTACGCAATGATCGCCGAGGGCAGTTTCCCCGAGCCCCTCCGGCTCGGCCGTCGGGCCGTCGGATGGCGCGAGAGCGTCGTCGAGGAGTGGATCGGTGGCCGGGCGCCCGCGGGCCGATCGAGCATTGTCGCGCGCTGATCAGGTGCGCAGGTCGGAGGCTCGGGCGCAGGAACGCGGCCCTGAAACGCCACGCACGACCACACCTGAGCATTTGGTCTCAAGATTGGCCATACACCAAAGGAGGCTGCAATGGTGACGCGCAGGGGAAAGCATGAAAGGCAGGAGGAACATTATACCAAGATGATACGCAGCACGATGGAGACCCCCGCTTGGCGGGCCCTATCCACCACCGCTCAGGCTCTATACCCTTGGCTCAAACTGGAGTGGCACGGCCCCGGCAACAACAATAATGGGAAGATCCGACTTTCGTTGCGTCAGGCGGCAGAGCGTCTGGGAGTTGTGGAAGAGACTGCCGGGAAGGCATTCCACGATCTTCAGGCGAAGGGTTTCATAGTCCTCACCCGTATGGCGCATCTTGGGGTCGAAGGGATGGGAAAGTCGAGCGAGTTCGAGTTGACCGAACTAAAGATGCCGAACTCGGAAAAGCCTGATGGAAGGAAACTCTACCGCAACTGGCGCCCTGGCAATGACTTTCCGGTGATCAAGATGCCAGCGCGGAACCCGTTTGGACGGGGAGGTAAAACGAAAAACCCATCGAAAAAAATTAGACGCGTCGTCTAAAAAAACGAGAAGGGATATTGAATTTCATCTCGAAAATTAGGTCGGACCAATCAAATTTTTTAGACGTTTCGTATGGTCTGCCTCGCAAAAACGTCTAAAAAATCCAAATACCCTTACTTACCATACCTATGCCCTCTGTGTTGACGGCCCTTTCTTTCGGGGAGCCATGGAGGATTAGAACGCTATCGGTCGCTGTGCGCCCGCCAGGATCGCACGACCTCCGAAGCGTCAAGCAACTGCGGCGAAGGATTGCCACGGCACTCAAGTAGGCGGAAAATCTGCGGCGGCGGGTTTCTTTAGACCCGTAACAATTGGCGGTCCCGTTAGGTCTACGGGCGGACAACAACCGGCAACGGCATCGGCCGGGCACTTGGAGGGTCCTGATCCTCATCCATATGACCGAAGCCCACGGCATGAGGATCCAGTTCAGCCGCGAGCAGGTCGGCATCTGCGCCGTGATCTGCATGGCCTGCGGCTACTGCGACGGATGGTTCGACCAGCGCGCCGAGGGATACCAACTGGAGTTGTATAACAGGGCGGCTGAACAGCCGTACGGGATCGTATCGGGAGTGGCCGAGAGGTCTGCTGTTTTCATCCAGCACGCCGACGCTACCCGGCGCGCCTCACCGAGTTGGCTGCGTTCATCAGACCACAGAGCGGCGAGGTCGTGGGTGTCGTGCATATATGCAGATGCGTCGAGAAATTGTATGGCCCCTATCTCGAAGGCCAGCGCGCGTAAGATGGAAGGGAGGTTCGGCGATGAAATCAGACAGCTACTCCAAGCCGACCCCGGCGCGCTCACCACAACCGAAGCGGCCTACGTCCTCAACTTCCGAGATGCTGACGCCCTCCGAGCTCGAGCAGCTAAAGCGGAAGATGAAAGAGGGGCATGACTACGGTCGAAAGATGTTCGGTACCAGGATGGCATAGTTGTTGGAGGCATGTTCCGTGTGGCATTCCCAGATGAGAATCCGTCAGCGGTTTCATCGACTATGAGGATCGGATGTGGACGCAATCGAAATTCGAACCTCCCCTCCACGGTTCTGCGATCCGCGAGGCATGAGCGCTCGGCATTGGAGCTCTTATACCGGCACCGAAGGGTACGAATTGGAGCGTTAGGGCAGCGCGAGTAAGCAGGTATGCCGATCTGCTATGAGACATTAAAGCGACCTGTTATTCTCGACGAGCGCCTGGCCCGCGCGCGTTCCTCACAGCAGCCAGGGACAGGCAGTATGGACGACCGGACGACCCCGAAAGCGAAGCCGAGTCCGGCGGCGATGCTGCAGATCGCGACGCTCAAGCGGATGGCCAAGAATGAGCCGAACATAGAGTTCCGCCGGCAGCAGACGGCGTTCGCGGAGAGGGCGACGCCGAGCGCCAGCGCACCGGCACCCTCGAAGGCGGGCAAGTAGATGTTTCGCCGGAAGGGCAGCAGCTTGTCATTCCGGGCGCGGAGCAAATCACCGACCGGGAGCGCGCCGAGCGCCAGCAGGGCCGGCCGCTTCGCGGTGGCGATGCGCAACCGCCCGCGGGCGGCTTGTTCGATACCGAGGCGCGCAATCAGACGGATCTTTTCGACGCGAGGCCGGCACAGCCCCGAGGCCCCGAACCCGCGCCGGAACCCGAAGCATCTGGACTGCCTGTCCCCGCAGCTCAGGGGCAAGAGCCTGACGCAGATCAGACCCCCGACGAAGCGGCCGTAGCCGCCCCGGTCGCGGATCCGGTCACGGTTTCCGACCACAGCGAGAAAACCATCATCGTGCGCGGCGTCTCGAAGGATCGGGGCGCCGTTTTCGGCTCGATCAAGGGCCGGGCGCTCTGGAACGAGAAGCACTACGGCTGGGTGCTGTCGAAGAAGTGGCGGGCCGACGTTGAGGCGCTGGCCGGGCGGCAGAAGAAAGAGCCCGTGGCAGGTGAGTGCCTCTACTCTGATCTGAGACGCAAGCCGTCTGATGAGTCAAATCATGGACACATTCTTCTGCCAATGGGAGACGGGATGACCGGACAGACCCACGCTTGTGTAGTAATGACCGCGCCAGCTTGACGGAGCTGCGTTCAACGTGTCCAATTTCTACTATTGATTGACGGAACGCATTGCCATGAAGATCACCGACATTCTCAGCCACATTGACAATGGCCATATGGCCCTTCCCGAATTTCAGCGCGGCTACGTGTGGAACCGGGATCAGGTCCGCGGCCTTTTCGAGTCACTTTACAAGCGTCACCCCGTCGGCGGGCTCCTCGTATGGGCAACAGAGTCGAAGTCCGCGGCGCATCGTGGCGACGGGCAGCTTGCTGCGGGGATCGTGAAGCTGCTCCTCGACGGACAACAGCGTATCACTTCGCTCTATGGCGTGGTTCGCGGTCACCCACCGAAATTCTTCGACGGCAACGCACAAAGCTTTACAGGGCTCCACTTTCATCTCGGCGATGAGAGCTTCGAGTTCTACCAGCCGATCAAGATGAAGGACGATCCGCTCTGGATCGACGTGACCAAGCTGATGCGCGCCGGCATGACCGGCCTGGGGAGCTTCATCACCCAGTTCAGTACGGATCCTGCCCATACTGCAAACGTCGCCGATTATGTTTCGCGGCTGAGCAGGTTGCTCGGTATCACCGAGATCGACCTTCACATCGAGGAGGTCACGGGGCCGGACAAGACCCTCGACATCGTGGTGGACATATTTAACCGCGTGAATAGCGGTGGAACCAAGCTCTCCAAAGGCGACCTGGCGCTCGCCAAGATCTGCGCAGAATGGCCCGAGGCGCGCGACAGCATGAAGGTCCAGCTGAAGGACTGGGGCGCCTCCGGTTTCCACTTCAACCTCGACTGGTTACTGCGCTCGGTAAACACCGTCCTAACCGGTGAGGCGAGGTTCAGCTACTTGCATGATAAGGGAGCGCTCGACATTCAGGACGGGTTAAAGCGCGCCTCGCGGCAGATCGACAGCGCTCTGAACATGATCGGCGGCCGTCTTGGGCTCGATCATGATCAGGTTTTCTTCGGCCGTTTCGCTGTTCCAGTGATGGTCCGGCACATGGATCAGAAAGACGGGGCTCTGAGCGCCGCCGAGCGGGACAAGCTCCTCTTCTGGTTCGCACAGGCGGGCATGTGGGGCCGCTTCTCTGGTTCGACCGAGACCATTATCGACCAGGATCTGGCCGCACTGGAGGAAGGGGGCCTCGACGCGCTTCTCGATCGCCTTCGGCTCTGGCATGGCGGACTCCGTATCGAGCCTGGTCATTTTGCCAGCTGGAGCCTCGGCGCGCGTTTCTACCCGGTGCTCTACATGCTGACCCGTATGGGAGAGGCACGTGACTGGGGCACAGGTCTGCCGTTGAAAGCCAACCTTCTTGGCAGGATGAGCCGTCTCGAGGTCCATCACATCTTCCCGAAAGCCCGGCTATACAACGCCGGCCGTTCACGTCCCGAAGTCAATGCGATCGCGAATTTCTGCTTCCTCACTAAGGATACGAACCTCTCGATCAGTGCCCGCCTGCCGGAGGAGTACTTCCCGGAAATCGAGGCGCAGCATCCAGGTGCGCTCGGCTCGCAATGGATCCCGGATGACCCAAGGCTCTGGAAGATCGAGAACTACCCCGAGTTCCTGGAGGCGCGCCGCGAACTGTTGGCTGCAGAAGCGAACCGGCGGTTTGCTGAATTGCTGCACGGTGAGACCCAATGGCTTAGTGGAACTGCTGCTATCGAGCCTCATGCTGCTGATATCATCGGCGGGATCACTGGTGAATCCGAAGAGGCGGAACTCGAAGCTCTGGCTGGCTGGGTCGAAGAGCAGGGCTTGCCCCGCGGCCAGATCGCCTTTGACTATGCCGATCCCGATAGTGGCGCTCAGAAGGCGGTATTTGACCTTGCATGGCCGGACGGCTTGCAGCCGGGGCTTTCGCAGCCGATTGCTATCCTTATCGACGAGCCGCCCGAGGTCTTTGCCATGGCCAATGCTGCGGGCTTCCGCTGCTTCAGTTCGGTTGCTGCTTTCCGGGCGTATGTCGAGAAGGATGTCCTCGGACAGCAGGCAGCCTGAGGTACGCGATGAACCGGCTCACGTCCTGGGATCTTATCCTCCTGAAGAAGCATCTGGCGTTCTATGAGGCGCTCGCGAACGGGACGCGGGTGCCGGCTACACATATGCAGAAGCATTTCCTGGAGGTGGTCGCTGGGTTATCTGAGCCGCAGACGCAACATGAGACTGCCTACATCCGCTACCTTCAATTTCGCGGCCGTGGGGTGAATGCCGATACGCTGCCGGTGGCAAAGCCCCGTTTGTCCGAGAGAATTATCCGCGATGAAAACCTCTCTTCAGACATTGAAGCAGCTATTGACGCTATCGAGGAGGTTGAGATTGGAGAGCGGTTAGGCCGAGTGACCGGAAAGCTTTTTTCCCAGGTCAAACGAGGCTATATCGACGGCCGCTCGAAATTTGGGAACGGTGCGTCCGAGGTGGGGCTCTGGGTCTCCGCATTGGTGGCGGATCGAGAGCTTGCGTCGAACTTATCACGAATGACCGGCGATACGTTCAACAACGTGAGCGACGTCTACACCAAGGCCATGGACGGCGCCTTTGCGGAAGGCCTCAAGGCAGGGAGCGACTATGTTGCACCATCCCTCCACCGGCTTGTAGATGGGGGCCACTCTCTGCTCGGGTCCTTCGAAATGGCCCGCGAGGCAATGACGAATGACACCCAGCTGGAAGAGCTTTCTGGCTGGGTCCGCGCGTACCTGTCGGATCTGTCCTCGCCAGTCGGAATGCCGGTCGCGACGCTAAGCGAAGCGACATATCGGGCATTCGATGCGGTAGTTCGCGCAGCTGGATTGCCGAACGGTTGGGCACTGGATGCCATGACATTCAACCTCGAGGAACTGGTCAGTGCCGTGGTTCCGGGCCTTGCGGTACTGCTCAATTGGAATGATGCAGAACGCGAAAGGTTCATCCAGATGCTTGGTGGGCTGACGGTGTCCGCGACCGTATCGGCCAGCCCGATCGCCCTGCTCGTGCTGATCGTCGGTGCCGCACGGGCGATGCAGAACAAGAACGGGGAGGGCCGAAATGCTAAGCGCTTCATCACGGCCTTTTCCGAGGGTGGACTGCTGAGCGGGATCGTCGTGACGTCCAGCGCAGTTATCGGCGGTCCCGTCTGGATCGGGATGGTCGCGGGGATACTGGTCGTCATGCTGGCAAAGCAGGCTGGTGCGCAGGTTCCATGGCGATCAGTGGTCGTGAGTGTCAGAGAGTTGGTGGCATTCGGGGCGATGCAGACAAAAGACAGGAGCTGACGGAGGTCGTTTCGCGATACGCGCAACCGCCTCCAAAGGACCCGGAAATGACAGATCAGGTTACGCAACAGCAATTCAACCAGACCCCTTGGGCGGCGTTGCCGGACGGGCGGCTCCGCGAGGCGCTGCGTGCGCCCGAAACCGATCCCAAAAATAATAAGGAAGGCAAATGAGCACGAACACCGCCCTCGCCGATTTCATCTGGAAAAATGCGGACGACCTCTGGGGGAACTTCAAGCACGTCGATTTCGGCAAGGTCATTCTGCCCTTCACCCTCCTGCGCCGCCTGGAATGCGTTCTGGAGCCGACCCGTGATCAGGTGCGAGAAACCGTCAAGAAGATGAAGGACAGCGGGATAGACCTGGACGTTATCCTGCGCACGCAGACAGGCTACCCGTTCTACAACACTTCTAACTACGACCTGCGCAGCCTCGGCGCGACCCGGACCCGACAGAACCTCGAGGACTACATCGCCTCCTTCTCTGACAACGCGCGCGTAATCTTCGAACAGTTCGATTTCGCGAACACGCTCGCCCGGATGGACAAGGCCGGGGTCCTCTACAAGATCTGTCAGAACTTCGCCGCCATCGACCTGCATCCGGACGCGGTTCCGGAACGGGTGATGTCCAACGTCTACGAACACCTGATCCGGCGCTTCGGCGCCGAGGTGAATGAGGCGGCCGAAGACTTCATGACCCCGCGCGACGTCGTCCATCTGGCCATCGAGCTGCTGCTCGACCCGGACGACCAGATGTTCATCGACAACCCCGGCCTGATCCGGACCCTCTATGACCCCACCTGCGGCACCGGCGGCTTCCTGTCGGACGGGATGGAGCATGTGAACGCGCTGCGCGACCGGTACTCGGTCGCCCCGGTCATCGTTCCCTACGGGCAGGAACTGGAGCCGGAGACCCACGCAGTCTGCCTCGCCTCGATGCTCCTCAAGACCGTCGAGTCGGATCCCGGCCGCGACCTGTCGAAGAACATTAAGCTCGGCAGCACCCTGTCCGACGACAAGCTGGCGAACGAACGGTTCCACTACTGCGTCTCGAATCCGCCCTTCGGGAAAAAGTGGGAGATGGACCAGGCCGCCGTGGTCCGGGAGCATCAGGAGAAGGGCTTCGAGGGCCGCTTCGGCCCCAAGCTGCCGCGCGTCAGCGACGGGTCGATGCTGTTCCTGCTCCACCTCCTCAGCAAGCTGGAGACGCCGGAGCGCGGCGGCGGGCGGGCGGCCATCGTCTTGTCCGGATCGCCCCTCTTCAACGGGAACGCTGGGCAAGGGGAATCCGAGATCCGGCGCTACCTGCTGGAGGAGGACGTGGTCGAGGCGATCATCGCGCTTCCGACCGAAATCTTCTTCCGCACCGGGATCGGCACCTACATCTGGCTTCTGTCGAACAAGAAGCCGGCCGACCGGAAGGGCAAGGTCCAGTTGATCGACGCCACCGCGCTGTTCGAGCCCATGCGCAAGAGCGAGGGCAACAAGCGCCGCCGGGTCGGGGATGGTCAGATCCGGCAGATTGTCCAGATGTATGCCGACTTCGCCGAGACGAAGGAGAGCCGTTTGTTCGACAGCCGCGACTTCGGCTACCGGCGCGTGAAGGTCCTGCGCCCGTTGCGCAAGAAGATCGTGATCTCGGCCGAGGGACTGGCCGAGCTGGCGGATGAAACCGCATGGGGCAAGCTCGCCCCCGAAGCGCAGACCGCCTGGACTGCGCTGTTCGAGGCGGACATGGGCGAGGCGCACGGCTGGCACCGGTTCGAGGCTTGGGTCAAGAACGCGACCAAACGCGATGCGGAGCTCGGCAAGGTGAACGCCGCCCTGATCAAGGCGTTCCAGAAATCCTTCGGCGTGCGGGACCCGGATCTGGACCCGGTTCTCGACAAGAAGGGCCAGGTCATCCCCGATGATGACCTGACGGATTTCGAGAACATCCCCCTTGGCACGGACATCCGGGACTACATGGCGCAGGAGGTGCTGGCCCATGCGCCCGACGCCTATGTGGATGAAGGGTTCCGCGACGAATATGACGGTCAGGTGGGCGTCGTGGGGTACGAGATCAACTTCAACCGTTACTTCTATGAATACCAGCCGCCCCGCGATCTGGAGGAGATTGACGCCGAGCTGAAGGCGGTCGAGGCGGAAATCGCGGCGGTTTTGGCGGAGGTGACAGAATGAGCCGACGCGACTTCCTGGAGGATTTCGTCGGCACGTCCTTGTGGTCGCTCGTACCGGCGAAACATCGGTTCAGGTATCGGAAGGACAGCAACGCCGGGATGAAGGAGAGCCATCGGCTCGCCCTGACGATGGGCGGGGTGATCGACCGTTCCCTTGATGATACCGATGGCCTCCAGAGCTCGGACTATGGAAGCTATCAGATCTTCGAGAAGGGCGATCTGGCTTTCAAGCTCATCGACCTACAGAACATCAAGACCAGCCGGGTTGGCCTAGTCCCTCGGCGGGGCATCATGAGCCCGGCCTATATCAGGCTGACCCCGGCATCAGACGACGTTTATCCCGAGTTTTTCTACTGGTATTTTTACGCTGCCTACATTGGTAATATTTTCAACGGATTAGGGGGTGGTATCCGCCAGAACCTCAGCCAGACAGAATTGTTGGAGTTCCCTGTCCCGGATATCCCAATCGCCGATCAGGTCGCCATCGCCCGCTTCCTCGACCGCGAGACCGGCCTGATTGACGGTCTGATCGAGAAGAAGGCCCGGTTCATCGCGCTGCTAAAGGAAAAAATCCTCACCTTTTCGGACGCGTGCGTTACCGGGCGCGACGACAGCCAGCTCACCGTCAAGGACGTCGATATTCCTTGGGCGCCTCGGATCCCGAAACACTGGACCGTGCGCAAGGGGAAGCATCTTTTCGAAGAGATGGCGCGCCCGGTGGCCCCGGACGACGAAATCATCACCGCTTTCCGAGATGGGCAGGTCTGCCTTCGGAGCAAGCGAAGAACGGAGGGGTATACCTTCGCCGAGAAGGAGGTCGGATATCAGAAAATACTTAAGGGCGACTTGGTCATTCATACCATGGATGCCTTCGCGGGAGCGATTGGGGTTTCGGAAGACGACGGAAAGGCGACCGGAGAGTATGCCGTGTGCAAACCTCGCTCCGATGAGGCTGTCCCTGAGTACTACGCCTACCTGCTCAGGTGCATGGCGCGGCGAAACTACATCTATGTTTTGTGCCCATCTGTTCGTGAAAGAGCGCCGAGGTTCCGGTTCGTGCGGTTCGCGCCCGTGAAACTACCCGTGCCCCCGCGCGAGGAGCAGCTTGAAATCGTTGATCGGATCGAACGTGCAACGGCGCGAATGAAGAACCTGATCGCCCAGACCGAGCGCAGCATCGACCTTCTCCGCGAGAAGCGTGCCGCCCTGATCACCGCCGCCGTCACCGGCAAGATCGACGTGAGGCGTGCTGCATGAGCGACCTGCATCACGAGAAGCACCTCGAGTCCCATATCGTCGGCAAGCTCGCCGAGGCGGGCTGGCTGGTCGGCACCTCTGACGCCTTTGATGCTGACCGGGCCATGTACCCGGAAGATCTGGAGGCCTGGCTGCGCGCCACCCAGCCCCAGAAATGGGACCGGCTTCACGCGATGAACGGCGACAAGACCCTGACGGTGGTCATGGACCGGCTGGAGATGGCGCTGGAGAAACAGGGGATGGTGCAGACCCTGCGCCGGGGCTTCTCCATCGCCGGCGCGGGGCATCTGGACCTGTCCGAGGCGGCACCCGAGGACCAGCGGAACGAGAAGGTCCTGCACCGCTATGCGTCGAACCGGCTGCGGGTCGTGCCGCAGCTGAAGTATCACCCGGGCCGCGAGCTCGCCATCGACCTCGGCCTGTTCCTGAACGGCCTGCCGCTTGCCACGGTGGAGCTGAAAACGGATTTCACCCAGTCGGTCGAACACGCGAAGGCCCAGTACCGGCGCGACCGCTTGCCCGTGGACCCGGTCACGAAACGCAAGCACCCGCTCCTGACGCAGCATCGCGGCGCGGTTGTCCATTTCGCGATGTCCGACAGCGAGATCTGGATGACTACGAGGCTCGCGGGCGACGACACCTTCTTCCTGCCCTTCAACAAGGGCGACAACGGCCGCGCGGGGAACCCTGCGCGGACCGACGGTGAATACCCGGTCGCCTATTTCTGGGAGGAGATCTGCCGACCAGACGCGTTCCTGCGGGTCTTCCACAGCTTCGTCTATGTCGAGAAGAAGAACGTGGTCGACCTGAAGGGGAACTGGTCGGTCAAGGAGACCCTGATCTTCCCCCGGTTTCACCAGTTCGACGCGGTCAACAAGATGATTGCCGATGCCAAGGAAAAGGGGCCCGGGCACCCCTATCTGTGCGAGCACAGCGCGGGCTCGGGCAAGACCTCGACGATTGCCTGGACGGCGCATGACCTGGTCAAGCTGCGCCGGGACGACGGGGCGCCGATCTTCGACACGGTGATCATCGTGACGGACCGGAACGTCCTGGACGGTCAATTGCAGGACGCGGTCCAGCAGATCGACCACCAGAAGGGGCTGATCGCGGCCATCGACCGGGAGAGCTCGTCGAAGTCGAAGAGCGACCAGTTGAGCGAGGCGATGCTGAAGGGCACCCCGATCATCGTGGTGACCATCCAGACCTTCCCCTTTGCCATGGAGGCGATCCTGACGGAGACGTCCCTGCGGGATCGGAACTTCGCGGTGATCATCGACGAGGCGCACAATTCCCAGACCGGGAACACCGCCTCCAAGCTGCAGGCGACGCTGGCCCTGTCGGCGCGCAAGGACGCGGAGGAGCTGACGGTCGAGGACATCCTGCTCGAGATCCAGCGAGCCCGGAAGCGCCCGTCGAACGTGTCCCATTTCGCCTTCACGGCGACCCCGAAGCACTCGACCATGATGCTCTTCGGTCGCCCGGCCGATCCCACCAAGCCCGCCTCGGACGACAACCTGCCAGCCTCATTCCACAAGTACGAGATGCGCCAGGCAATCGAGGAAGGGTTCATCCTGGACGTTCTGCGCGGCTACGTCCCCTACAAGACCGCGTTCAACCTTGGACAAGAGATCGTCGACGAGAAGCGGGTCGACGGGAAGGCCGCTAAACGGGCGCTGGCAAAGTGGATGACGCTTCACCCGACGAACGTCACCCAGAAGGTTCGGTTCATCATCGAGCACTTCTCGAAGAACGTGGCCCACCTTTTGGACGGGAAGGCCAAGGCGATGGTGGTCACCAGCTCCCGGGCCTCTGCTGTCCGGTATAAGCGGGCTTTCGACGCCTTCATAGCCGCGAACCCGGAATACGGACATATCCGGACCCTTGTTGCCTTCTCCGGCAAGCTGACCGGGCGCGAAGTGATGCACCCGAACGACGACCTGCTCTACGGGGACGCTTTCGTCGTCGAGGAGGACGCCGAGTTCACCGAGGCGAACATGAACCCGGAGGCAGGCGGCAAGGATCTGCGCCACGTCTTCGACCGGCCAGAATACCGGGTCATGCTGGTGGCAAACAAATTCCAGACCGGGTTCGACCAGCCCAAGCTGGTCGCGATGTACGTGGACAAGAAGATCGCGAACGCGGTCGAGATCGTCCAGACGTTCTCCCGTCTGAACCGAACCTTTCCGGGTAAGGACCAGACGTTCATCATCGATTTCGTGAATGATCCCGACGTGGTCCGGGCAGCCTTCGCCCAGTACGACCGGGGCGCGCGGATCGAGGAGGTTCAGGATCTCAACGTCATCTACGACCTGAAGGAGTTTCTCGACGATCAGGGTATCTACGACGGCACCCACATTCTCGACTTCCAGCGCGCCCGTTTCCGGACCGCCGCGTCTGCTGCGACCGGGAACGACGACGAGGCGGCGCACAAGGCAATGTACGCCGCGACGCAGGAGCCGACGGATGCTTACAACCGGCGCTTGTCCGACCTGCGGGAGCGTGCGGCCGCGGCGGAGGACGCTTGGCAGCGCGCGAAGAGCGCCGGGAACGACGATGGGATGAAGCGTGCCGACCACGAACGCGAGCAGGTCGAAACAGCGATCGTTTCCCTTACCGACTTCAAGTCAGGCTTGTCCCGGTTCGGACGGCTCTACGCCTACATCGCCCAGCTGGTAGATCTAGGGGACCCAGACCTGGAGACCTTTGCCGCTTTCTCGAAGCTGTTGGCAAACCGGCTCGACGGAGTGCCTGCAGCCGAGATCGACCTGCATGGCATCGCGCTGACCGGCTACGACATCGGAGAGCGGGAACCGACAAGTGAAGGCGAAGACGAGGAGCCCCCCATCCTCGACCCAGTGAAGGGCGGTGGTGGCGGCTCACGACCCGGCGTGCTGCCCGTGTATATGCAGGAGCTAATTGAGCGGCTTAACAGCCTGTTCGGCGAGGCGACCCCGCTTGAGGATCAGGTGGCCTTCGTTAACCAGGTCGCGGCGATCACCCGCGAGAACCCGGTAGTGATGGCCCAGATCAAAAAGAACAGTAAAGATCAGGCGATGAAGGGGAACCTGCCCGGCGCCGTCCAGGCAGCCGTGGTTCGTGCAATGTCCTCGCATAGTTCACTTGCGACACTGCTGCTGAGCAAAGACAGGCAAGCCCTGCCGATCCTCGAGGGGGTGATCTACGAGATCCTGAAACGGGGCGAAGCGCTCAGCCTTAATGAGTAAGGGATCGATTTTTGGAAGATAGGCATATGCAAGATCAACCTCGCTCCACCAACCTCTCCGGTCTGCTCGAGGACGCCCGGCGCCGGCTCGTGGAAACGGGAACCAGAAACCGCCTCATCCATGTCAACCGCTCCGCGAAGCGCGCCAACGTGCTCGACATCGTGGAGGAGCGAAGCGCGGATGTTTTCGAGCTGCTGAAGACGCAAGGGAGAAAGATGCGTTTCCAGCCCCGCGATGAGGAAGAAGAGGATCAGCCCGAGGATGAGCCGCTTCTCCTAGCGTTGGCCGATGATGCGGAAGACCCTGAAGATCGCGAAGCCCGGTATCGGGATCTGCTGCTGGAGACCCGGCTCGGCCCCGAGGCTCTGCAGCGCCGCCTCCTGCGCCTTTTCACAGACGCACGAACCGCGGAGGAGGAGCAGGGCGTCAACATCCTCTACCTCGCGATGGGGTTCCTGCGCTGGTACGAGAGCGACAGCTCAGATGTGATGCGCGAGTCTCCCCTGATCCTGGTGCCCGTCGAACTCGTTCGGGATGACAGGCGTGCCACCTTCAACCTGCGCGCCCGCGATACCGAGATCGTCACCAACCTGCCTCTGCAGGAACGGCTGCGCGCGGATTTCGGGTTCGAGCTGCCGGAAATCCTCGATGACGAGAACTTCAGCCCCGAGTCCTATTTCGACGAGCTCTCCGACCGTATCGAAGGGCGCGCGCGATGGTCGATCGACCGGGACGGGATGCAGCTGGGCTTCTTCTCTTTCTCGAAGCTCCTGATGATGCGGGACCTGGAACCGGAGCATTGGCCCGAGGACGCCTTCGAGTCGCATCCGGTCCTGACCGGGCTGCTCGACGGCGGGTTCGAGCGGTCCACACCCCTCTTCGGCCCACAGGAACGGCTCGACCCGCGGCTGGAACCCGGTCACCTTCTGCACGTCGTTCCCGCGGACGCCTCGCAGACCCGCGTGATCGAAGAGGTGCGCGCCGGTCGCAATCTCGTCGTGCAGGGACCGCCCGGCACGGGCAAGTCCCAGACGATCGCGAACATCATCGCCGCGGCAGCCCATGACGGAAAACGGGTCCTCTTCGTGGCAGAGAAGATGGCCGCGCTCTCGGTCGTGCATGACCGCCTGCGCAAGGTGGGGCTCGGGG
This sequence comes from Halovulum dunhuangense, assembly GCF_013093415.1. NCBI lineage: Bacteria > Pseudomonadati > Pseudomonadota > Alphaproteobacteria > Rhodobacterales > Paracoccaceae > Halovulum > Halovulum dunhuangense. The sequence goes on along the minus strand of NZ_JABFBC010000001.1, from coordinate 1,682,482 downwards.
ATCTCTGCCTCGAGATCCACTCGCGCGCCGCCAACAAGCGGGCATTTCTGGACGAGCTGGCGCGCACGCTGGCGGCCGGGGCGGCTATCCCCGAGATGCCCGGACCGCCAGACGCGCTGCGCGAAGCGCGTGATCGGCTGAACGGAGTGGCGGACCTGCTGCATCAGCCGGTTCCGGGCTACGGGTTCACCCCGTTCCGCGCGATGGCCGAGATCGCCCGTTTCGTCGGCAAAGACGCGCCCCCGCCACGGCTCCCACGCGAGGGGTTGGCCGACTTGGACGATGCGACGCGCCGCAAACACTCAGACCGGATCGCGGCCTATGCGGAGCTGCTGGCCCGGACCGGCCCGCGCGCCGAGCACCCGTTCTTCGGGGTCGGGGCTACCGCGCTGCAGCCCACGGACATCCAGCGGCTTGAACCCGATCTGGCGCGCGCGACCGATGCAGTCATGACCCTGCGCGAGACGGCGACCCGAATCGCGGAGTCAGCCGGAAGACCTGCACCGGGAAATCTAGAGGAATGTGCGACCCTCCATGCGCTCCTGATCGCGGCTGGAGGCCGACCTGATGAGGCCCGCACGGCAATCGGCGCGGTTCTGGCCCATGCCGGAGACCCGCGGCTCGGCGAGGCCCTTGCGGCCGGGTCTACTTGGGCCGCAGCGCGCGACGACGCCGGCGCGACCTTCACCGAGACCGCCTTCGGAATGGACCCGGCACCGCTCAGGGCACGACTCGTACCCGGGGTCGGCTCCTTCTGGTCCCGTCATTTCGGACCCTATCGCGGGGCGAGCCGGGAGCTTGCGACCCTGCTGTCCGGGGCCCTGCCGAAATCGCCCGCCGACCGGTTGAGGCTCGTCGACACGCTGATCACCGTCCGGGGCCTCCGAAAGACTCTCGCTGAGGAGGAAGGGTTCCTTTCTTCCCTGCTTGGGCCGGACTGGCGCGGGGAGCGCACCCCTTTCGCGGCGTTGCAGGCGCAGGTCGCCTGGCTCACCCGCCTCACCGGGATCGCTCCGATAGAAACACCAGAGGCGCTGGACCGGATCTGCGCGGCGGCCGACGCCGCTGTGGAGATCGCGGCCGCGCTGGACGCAGCACGGGCGGCGCTTGCGGCGCTCGAGGACCGGCTTGCCCTCGTCTGGGACGGACAGTCCCTCGCAGGGATCGAAGCCCGGATCATCGGCATGAGCGATGGGATAGGCCGCTACGGGGAATGGTCGCGCCTCTCCGCCCTGTCGGCCCGACTCGAAGCGGACGGTCTCGCCCCACTGCTAGCCCTTCTTGATGAGGGAGTGATCGAACCGGAAAACGCGGTGGATGAGTTCCTGTATGCCAGCGCCGAGGCCCGTTGGGAAGCTGCGCGCGCTGCCCTGCCGGATCTCGACGGGCTGGCCCATCTCGACCGGCACGCGCTCGTGGAGACCTTCCGCGACCTCGAGGAGGCCCGGATGGAGGAGACGCGGCGGCTCGTGCGCTCCAAGCACCTTGCCCAGCTGCCCACGGGGGCGTCGGGGCAAATGGGGTTCCTGCGCGGCGAGATGGCCAAGCAACGCCGTCACAAACCGATCCGGCAGATCATGCGCGCGGCGGGCCAGATGGTGCAGCGGATCAAGCCGGTCCTGCTGATGAGCCCGATCTCCATCGCACAATACTTGCCGCCGGGCTCGACAGAGTTCGACCTGCTGCTGATCGACGAGGCCAGCCAGGTCCGGCCTGAAGACGCACTCGGCGCGATTGCACGCTGCAGCCAGATCGTCGTGGTGGGGGACCAGAAACAGCTCCCACCCACCAGCTTCTTCGACCGGGTCGCGGGCTCTGACGAGGAGGACTACGGGGAAGACGAGGAGGAGATCAAAACCGCCTCTGCCACCGAAATGGAAAGCGTGTTGACGCTCTGCGAGGCGCGCGGGCTGAACCCGGCCATGCTGGAATGGCATTATCGGTCCCGCGACCCATCGCTGATCACCGTGAACAACGCGGAGTTCTACGAGCACCGGCTGATCCTTCCCCCGTCGCCGGTCCAGAACGATCCCGATTACGGGCTCGCGTTCCGCCGGGTGCCCGGCGTCTATTCCAGCCGCTCTCGCGGCGGTGGACGCCCCGGCACGAACCGGATCGAGGCCGAGGCGGTGGCCCGCGCCGTGGCCAAGCACGCCCGGAGCCGTCCAGACCTGTCCCTGGGCGTCGTCGCCTTCTCCAAGGCGCAATCCGACATGCTGACGGAGGTCCTCGAGATCGCCCGACGCGAGGACGAGATCCTCGACGCCTTCCTGCGCGAGGGACGTTCTGAGGACGTCTTCGTGAAGAACATCGAGAACGTGCAGGGCGACGAGCGCGACGTGATCCTTATCTCGGTCGGCTACGGACCCAGCGAGCCGAACGGCCGGCTCGCCTCAATGTCCTTCGGGCCGGTGAACGGCGAGGGTGGCGAGCGGAGGCTCAACGTGCTCTTCTCCCGCGCAAGGACCCGTTGCATCGTCTTTTGCTCGTTCGACCCGAACGACATCGACACATCCAGGACCAGCCGTGACGGGCCGCGGGTGCTCAAGCGGTTCCTCGAGTTCGCCCGCTCCGGCCAACTCGCGCAACCGGAAGCGAGCGGTGCGCCGGCTGACAGCCCGTTCGAAGATGACGTCGCCAGCGTGATCCGAAACATGGGCTACCCCTGCGATCACCAGGTTGGTGCGGCGGGGTTCCGGATCGACCTCGGGGTCCGGCACCCCGATCAGCCCGGCCGTTACATCCTCGCTGTCGAGTGCGACGGGTCCGCCTACCATTCGGCGCTTTGGGCGCGGGAGCGCGACCGGCTTCGCCAAGACGTGCTCGAGGGGCTTGGCTGGAGGTTCCACCGGGTCTGGAGTACGGACTGGTTCCATCGACGCCACGCAGAGATCGACCGCCTTCGAACCGCGCTCGAGGAGGCCGCACAGGCCGATGGGCCCCATTACACGGGCGCAAACCGGGAGGGATTGCAGCCCGTTGAGGAAACGGCCGAGACTGCTCCGGACTTGGAAACCGTGCTGCCCCCGCCACCCGAGTTGTCCGCGCCCGCCTACGAAGTCTCCAGCTTCACCGTAAAAGCGAGCTTCGAGCCGCATGAGGCGCCGCCACATCTGCTCTCGGACCTTGTGACGAAGATCGTTCAGGCCGAGGGCCCGATCCACCGCGACTTGATCGCGCGCAGGGTAGCCGAAGCGTTCGGGAAGAGCCGGACCGGAAGGCGCATTCGTGAGGCGTCGGACCGAGCGCTCGCGAGCGCCATGCGTTCGGGCGGGATCGTCGCGGACAGGGAGTTCGCGATGACCAAGGCACAGCAGGATGACCCGCCTGTGCGCGACCGGTCCGAGCCCAACGCACCAGGAACGGCGGGGCACCTGCCGCCGGTCGAGATACGTGCGGCCGCTGCCCGGGTGGTCGCCGAGAGCGGGGATATGCCCCGGGAAGAGTTGATCGTCGCAACCGCCCGGCTCCTCGGCTTCGCTCGAGTAGGAGCGGAACTGCGCGGGGTGATCGACGGAGCGCTCACTAGATCGCCATAGTGTTCGGCAAGTGCTCTCAAAGGAGCAGATGGATAAGCGGACGCTCGGAGTAGGACTGCGCCTCCGCATCCATCGCCTTGATCAAGTCACTGAAAAAATGAAGAAGGCCGGGCCTCATCGTGGCGAGGAAAACTTCGAGTTTCTTGGCAAAGTGATGCCCGACCGGGCGCGTCGGAAGCAGAGTCTGGAACGGGTACTGGCCTGAGAAAGTTCTATCATGAACCTTGCCCCGCCCGTTCGATAGACCCGGACCAGACGCAAAATCCCAAGTTTCCCTCCCCAACTTCGTTTCTAGCAACGCAACGGCTCTGATGTCATCTGATCACAGCTAACCTGACCAAGGAGGAAACGATGGCGAAGGGAAAAGGCAGCACCTCAATGACCAAGGTCGCGGCCGCGAGGATTCAGTCTGCGACGGCGAAGGCTAACGGAGGCAAAGTCTCGAAGGGCAGCTTCGCGGCAAGGGCTCAGGCCGCCGCCAGCAACGCGAAGAAGTAAGCTGGGGGGGCTCGTGGGGCGGGGTTGTTCTCGCCCCACAGACTAAAGATGAGATATTCCAAGGACAAGATGATCGATCAATTAGTTCGAGACGAAATTGCCCGTGGTGCTCGGTACAAGCGGGGCGCGAAACACGCCAAGCTCTATCTCTCAGGGGGAGGGCTGCTCGTCGTCCCAATCACACCGAGCGACCGTCGGTCAGCTCTTAATTTCAGGACTTGTCTGCGCGCGTGCCTCGCCAGCTACGGAGGAAACCGATGAGCGGGGCATCTGACGCGCCCCCCATCCCGAAGCCCGGCGAAATCGCGCATTTCCTGATCCGGACTTTCGGGCATGTGGACGACCAGAACGAGGCCGCGCTGAAGAAGCGGCTCCAGGAATGGAAAAACGGGCAGCTTGTGCCTTTTGCCGAACTGCGTGCGCTCATCGAGGAACACACACGGACGTTTCGCGAACACGCATCTGCCTCGGCACGGGCGAACGAACTGTTGGACGAGGGCTTCGAGATCTACCGCCAACTCGTTCTGGAGCACGATTGCGGCAACCTGCCGTCAGAGGCGGTTCGACGGGAGGTACTGGATCCGCTGGCCCTCGTCATATTCCTCCGCCTGGGAGGGCCGCTCCTGAAGCCGCTTGGGCTGGCGCCATCGGACATTATCAGCAAACCCCACGCCGCGATCCCAACCATTCTGGACGCGTGCCGAAAAGGGCGCAGCTGGAGAGAGTTGGCCGAAGACCTCGGGAGGAACACGCCCAGCGTGCCGCAATCTGAAAATTGGGAGCGGCGTCTGCGCGACTGGAGGAATGGCAGGGAGCCTGCGATGTCGGCACTGCTGGCGCTAATGGCAAGCCGACACAGAGCGCTGGGTGCGGCGCTGGTCTTCGTGCGCGCCTATAAGCGGTATTGTTCCCTCTCGGGCATCGATCCCGCACTCCACCGGTCTCGGTTCCTTTCGCTCGAAATATCGCCGCAGACAGCGCTCGATCGCCTCAAGATCGAAGATTATCCGGACCTTCATGACGTTCCGGAGGACGTAGCCCAGGATTTGATAGTCCTCAGAAACCTGGTCGATGTGGAGCGCCCCAAACAGGAAGGAGATGCGGCTGAAGCGAAGCGGTTGATCGAGAGGTTGAAGGCTCGCCTTCATGGGCGACCGGAACTCGCAGGTCTCGGGTTCACTTTTGGCCGGCATGCATTGCAAATAGGCGATCTCGCAACGGCCGCTAACGATTTCGAGTCTGCCTGCGAGCGCTTCGCTTTCCGAAGTGGACCGTTGCTGACAAGGCCATTGGCCGACCTGATGATCGTTGCCTCTTATCTCGGCGACAAGCGCCGCCTGGGCCGATGGCAAGGGTGGTGCGAGGCGCTGGGCGTCAAGACCGATCTGCGGCGCCCCAAGCTCCTTCTGCACCGGAATATTCGACACTTCTATCCCGAGGGCAATCCCGTGCCGAGGCTGGAGCCCCATGAATATGGCCTCATCCAGCTGCGGAGTTGGGCCAGCCGCTCACCTGACATGCGGCACCCGGATCGGGAGGTGAAGGGATATGGCACGAGCCCGAAACCGCAGCTGTCCATCTTCGCGAATTGTGATGACCCTGAAAAAGTGAAGGCGCTTCTTGAACGAGGTGCCGATCCGAACAAGCTCGACGCGCAAGGCGGGTCGCCGTTGCTCAATGCTTTGCTGGGTGGAAGCGACGCCTGTTTTCATCTGCTCCTGCCCGTGACGGACAAGGCAACGCTGAACGCCCGCACGATAGACGGCCACAACCTCCTTTCGGAGCCTATCAGCCAGCTGCGCCCGGATTGGGTGCGCGCCTTGCTGGAAGCCGGTGTTCACGTCGATCTGCGCTGCTGGCTGGACAGCACGCCGCTTTATCAGGCGGTTGGGAAGTTCAAGGAGAACTGGGCTGAAGCGATTGCGTCTGATCCTGTAGCGATGGAAAACTCGGCCCGTTTGATGCCGCCGGCATTCCGGGTGTCAGGCTCACCGTTCCTGCCGGATCACGTCGCCGCGCAGCAGGCTCGTCGGAGCGACCGGCCTGACCGACACTGGCTGATCGCAGAGAGGCTTGAGCAGCACCTTCGTGGCCAGGAAGAGGTACGCCGAAGTATAGTCACGACATTGCTTGACTATGGGTCCGACGTGAATGCGGTCGTGGGTGAGGCCGGGTTTACGCCATTCCTCTTCGCCGCTGAGATCGGCAATCCATGGCTTCTCTGGCAGCTTCTCGAACACGATGCAGACGTTGGCTCACGCTTGAAGAACGGCATGACCGCCTACCACATCCTCCATGCCCGTGGTCACGCTTCGCTGGCCACTGAACTGATGGCGCGCGTTTCAGCGATGGATCGACTCGCCCTGCGTGATCGGTAGTAACTCGCGCCTCGGTTGCTTCAACTGAGTACCGTCCAAACGCAGGCTTCGCAGTACAAGCTCGATCCGAGCCTTGCGCCATCGCGTGGTAGCTGGGGGACTGGTTGGGGGACCAGAGGTCCCATCAAAGAAAAAATCTACTCTTTGACAATGGGTTATAGCGTAAGTGTGGCGGAGAGACTGGGATTCGAACCCAGGGAGGCTCGCGCCTCAACGGTTTTCAAGACCGCCGCAATCGACCACTCTGCCACCTCTCCGTGCGTTCGCGGTCTAGACCGCGCGACCTTCCAGATCAAGGGCGGTCACGTTGCGGCGAGCACCCGCCGAGCCGGGCCTCGGGCTTTGCATCCGCGCGCGTTCCGACTAATGTGAATCCACAAGAACCAGGCCGGGGCCGCCGGCCGTCGAGCGATATCAGCGGGCCGCGACGCGCCTTCGGGGGCGGGCGGAAATGCACCGGGAAAAGCAGGATGAACAGGCGATACCGAGTTTCACACATGGCATTGGGCCGTGCTTCGGCCGCGGCGATGGCGCTGGCCCTGCTCGGCGCCTGCGCCGAGATGCCTGGCGCTGCCGCCACCGGCAGCGGCAGCGACGGACCCGGCATCCTGCGCATCGAGGAACGCGAGGTCGAGCGCCCCGACATCTATGAGCTCGAGGCGCGCGGCCTGTGGGACGGGCGTTTCTCGCTGGGCGGACGCTGGGTCGCGGTGACCGACCAGGTCGATGCGGAACGCGTGCGGATCGTGAACCTTGCCAATGGCCGCGCGATCGAGGGCGGGCTCTTCCGGCGCGAGGTCAACCTGCCCGGACCGCCGCTGATGGTGTCGATGGACGCGGCAGAGGCGCTCGGGATGCAGGCCGGCACCCCCGTCGAGATGCGCGTCGTGGCGCTCAGGACCGAGACGGTCGAGATCCCCGCCCCGCCGCCGGCCGCCCCCGCGGCCACGCCTGCCGGGGAACCCCCGGAAGCCGCCGCGGAAACCCCCGCCGAAGCCGCCGCCGACGGTGCCATCGCGACCACGGCACTGGCGGCGATCGAGGCGGCCGACGCCGACGCCGGGGCACCGCCGCCCCCCGCACAGCCCGCGGCCCCCGCCTCGGGCCGCCGGCTTCAGGTCGCCAGCGGCAGCAACCAGGAAGGCGCCGACGCCGTTCTACGCCGCCTGCGCGGGGCCGAGATCCCGGCCGAGATCCGCACCGCCCAGGCTGCCGATGGAACCGCGATCTACCGCGTCGTGGCCGGCCCTTTCCCCGACGCCGACGCCTATGACGCCGCGCTCGCCCGCATCCGCGAACTGGGCTACGCCGACGCCTTCGCGGTGCGCTGAGACCGGAGGACAGACCATGACAAGACCCGCCCGCGCCATCGCCACGGCCCTCGCGCTGCTGCTGTCGACCACGGCCGCGCACGCGCTCGACACCTCGGCCCGCGCGGCACTGGTGATCGACCACGACACCGGCACCGTGCTTCTGTCGAAGAACGCCGACACGCCGATGCCGCCCGCATCCATGTCGAAGCTGATGACGCTCTACATGCTGTTCGAGGCGCTGCAGGACGGCCGCCTCGCGCTTGACGACACCTTCCGCGTCTCGGAACGGGCCTGGCGGATGGGCGGGTCAAAGATGTTCGTGAATGTCGGCGACGAGATCACCGTCGAGAACCTGATCCGCGGCATCATCATCCATTCCGGCAACGACGCCTGCGTCGTGGTGGCCGAGGGGCTCGCCGGCTCGGAAGAGGCGTTTTCCCAGCGCATGACCGTGCGCGCGCGCGAGCTCGGGATGCTCGACTCGGTCTTCGCCAATTCGACCGGCTGGCCGCATCCCGACCACCGGATGAGCGCCAGGGACCTTGTCACGCTGGCCACGCTGCTGATCCGCGAATTCCCCCAGTACTACCCCTATTTCGCCGAGACGGAATTCACCTGGGAGGGGATCACCCAGTCGAACCGCAACCCGCTGCTGGGCCTGGGCATCGGGGCAGACGGCCTCAAGACCGGCCATACCCAGGAAGCGGGCTACGGCCTCGTCGCCTCGGGCGAACGCGACGGGCGTCGGGTCACGCTGATGGTCACCGGGCTCGACAGCGAACAGGCCCGCCTGACAGAGACGGAGCGCCTGATGAACTGGGCCTTCCGCGAATTCGCCGTGCAGGAACTGTACGGCCCCGACGTGCCGATCACCAATGCCCGCGTCTGGCTGGGGGCCGAGCGCGAGGTGCCGCTCGTGTCCAAGACCGGGATCACCGCCATCGTGCCCTGGGCCGCGCAGAACGACATCCGCGCCTGGGTGGAATACCAGGGCCCGCTCGAGGCGCCCGTCGCCGCCGGGCAGACCGTGGCGGAACTCGTGCTGGCCGTGCCCGAGATCGGCGAGACGCGCTACCCGCTTCAGGCCATGGCGCCGGTCCCCGAGGCGGGCTTCCTGCGAAAGGTCGAGGCAGCCGCCACGATCCTCTTCGACAAGGCGCGGACCGCAGCCATCGGCGGCGACAGCTGAGATGGCGGCCCGGCGCGGCCTGTTCATAAGTCTCGAAGGCATCGACGGCTCGGGCAAGTCCACCCAGGCCCGCCTGCTGGCCGCCCGCCTTCGGGCCGCGGGCCATGACGCGGTGCTCACGCGCGAGCCCGGCGGATCCCCCGGCGCCGAGGAAATCCGCCGCCTGCTGGTCGAAGGCGATCCCGCCCGCTGGTCGCCCGAAACCGAGATCCTGCTCTTCACCGCCGCGCGCCGCGACCACCTGGAACGCACCATAGAGCCGGCGCTCGCCGAGGGGCGGATCGTCGTCTCGGACCGCTTCGCCGACAGCACCCGCGTCTACCAGGGCACCGCGCGGGCCGATCTGCGCGCCGTGGTGGACCAGTTGCACCGCCTGATGATCGGACGCGAGCCCGACCTGACGCTGATCATCGACATGGACCCCGACGCGGCCCTTGCCCGCGGCCTTGCCCGCAAGTCCGGCGAGGACCGGTTCGAGGACATGGGCGCCGATTTCCAGGCCCGGCTTGCGGCAGGCTTCCGCGCGCTGGCCGCAGCGCAGCCCGGCCGCTGCGCCCTGATCGACGGCACCGGCACGCCCGAGGACGTGGCCGCCCGCGTCTGGGCCCGGGCAGAACGGACCCTGCCATGAGCGACGATCCCGACACCCCCGAAGCCGACCGCGTGGGCGGCGCGCCGCATCCGCGCGAGACGGTGGAACTGTTCGGGCAGACGGCGGCCGAGGCCGCCTTCCTCGACGCCTTTGCCTCGGGCCGGATGCACCATGCCTGGATGCTGACCGGCCCGCGCGGCGTGGGCAAGGCGACGCTCGCCTGGCGCATCGCGCGCTTCCTTGCCGCAGGCCCCGCCGCGCCCGACACGGGCCTGTTCGGCGACACGGCCCCGACCCTGGACATGGCCCCCGATCACCCGGTCTTTCGCCGCAGCCTGTCGCTCGGCGAGCCGCGCATCGCGCTCTGCCGGCGCGGCGTGGATGAAAAGACCAACCGCCTGCGCACCCAGCTTGGCGTCGAGGAGATCCGCCGCCTCAAGGGCTTCTTCAGCCTCAAGGCCACCGATGGCGGGCGGCGCACCGCCATCATCGACGCCGCCGACGAGATGAACACCGCCGCCGCCAACGCGCTGCTGAAACTGCTCGAGGAACCCCCGGCGGATGCGACGCTGCTGCTGGTCTGCCACCAGCCCGCGCGCCTTCTGCCGACCATCCGCTCGCGCTGCCGGGTGCTGCGGCTCTCCCCCCTCTCCGAGGAGGACATGGGCCGGGCGCTGGCGCAGGCGGGCCAGCCGCTTGATGCGCTGCCGCTTCTGCACGCGCTGACCGGCGGATCGGCCGGCGATGCCGTGCGCTTTCTCGAAGGGAACGGCGCCGAGATCTATCCCCGCATCCTGTCGCTTCTCGAAGGCGCGCCGCGCATGGACCGCGAGGCGATCGCGGGCCTCGCCTCGCTCGCGCCCGGTCGCGAGAACGCCGCCACCTACGAGATGCTGACCGACCTGACCATGCTGGCGCTCGCCCGGCTGACCCGCGCCGGCGCCGGCAGCGCGGCCCCTCTCCTGCCGCAGGAAGCAGCCATTGTCGACCGGCTCTGCCCCGGCCCCATGGCCGCCCGGCAATGGGCCGAGCAGCAGCAGGACCTGGCGGGCCGGATCGCGCACGCGCGCGCGGTCAACCTTGACCCCGAACAGGTGATCCTTGATATGTTCCTGACAATCGACCGCATGTCCGCCCGGATCGCAGCCCTCCCCGCCTGAGGCTCGCGCGGGCCGCGCAAGGATCAGAGCAGAGAGACGTGATACAGGCCCCCGCCCTCGTGGACAGCCATTGCCATCTGGATTTCCCCGACTTCGCCGGGGAAACCGACCAGATCGTCGCCCGCGCCCGCGCGGCGGGCGTCACGCGCATGGTCACGATCTGCACCCGCCTTTCCTCGGAACCCGCCGTGCGCGCCATCGCCCAGGCGCATGAGGGCGTGTTCTACGCCGCCGGCACCCACCCGATGAACGCAGCGACCGAGCCCATGGCCACCGTCGAGGCGCTGGTGGCGCTGGCAGCCCACCCGAAATTCGTCGGCATCGGCGAAACCGGGCTCGACTACCACTACACCGCCGACAGCGCCGCCGCGCAGAAGCAAAGCCTGGCCCTGCATATCGAGGCGGCCCGGCAGACCGGCCTGCCGCTCATCATCCATGCCCGCGACGCCGACCGCGACATGGCCGACATCCTCACGGCCGAGCATCGCAACGGCGCCTATTCCTGCGTGATGCACTGCTTTTCCTCCGGCGCAGAGCTTGCCCGCGCAGCACTCGACCTGGGCTTCTACCTGTCGATGTCGGGGATCGCGACCTTCCCGAAATCGCAGGAATTGCGCGACATCTTCGCGGCCGCCCCCCTCGACCGGATCCTGGTGGAAACCGACAGCCCCTATCTTGCCCCCGTGCCCCGGCGCGGCAAGCGCAACGAGCCGGCCTATACCGCCCACACCGCCGCCAAGGGGGCGGAGGTCTTCGGTCTGACCCCTGCCGAGTTCGCGGCTGCCACCACCGCCAATTTCGACCGGCTGTTCGCCAAGGCGGCGTCGCATGGCTGAGCTGGTCGTCCGCATCCTCGGCTGCGGCTCCTCGGGCGGCGTGCCGCGGCTGGGCGGCCATTGGGGCGCCTGCGATCCGAAGAACCCGCGCAACCGCCGCACCCGCTGCTCGATCCTTCTGGAAAAACGCAGCGGCGACGCGGTGACGCGGGTGCTGGTGGACACCTCGCCCGACCTGCGCGCGCAACTGCTCGATGCCGATGTGGGGCTTCTCGACGGCGTCGTGTTCACCCATGCCCACGCCGACCACACCCACGGGCTAGACGATCTGCGCATGATCGTCTTCAACCGCCGCGCCCGCCTGCCGGTCTGGGCCGACGCCCCCACCGCGCAGGCGCTGATGGAACGCTTCGGCTACGCCTTCGTGCAGCCCGACTGGAGCAGCTATCCCCCGATCCTGGACCTGAACCCCATCGACGGCCCCTTCGAGGTGGACGGCCCCGCCGGCCCGATCCCCTTCCACCCCTTCCGCGTGGCCCATGGCGGGATCGACGCGCTGGGCTTCCGCATCCACGACCTCGCCTACCTGCCGGACGTGTCCGACATGCCCGAAGAGCACTGGCCCCTGCTGGAGAACCTGGACTGCTGGATCCTCGACGCGCTGCGCTACACGCCGCACCCGACGCATATCCACCTGGAAAAGGCGCTCGACTGGATCGACCGCGCAAGGCCCGCCCGCGCGGTGCTGACCAACATGCATGTGGATCTCGACTACGCGACGCTGGAGGGCGAGACCCCGCCCCATGTCACCCCCGCGCATGACGGGCTGACCCTGCGCCTCGCCCTGAAATGAGCGCCCTCCTGCAAGTCGTCATCCCGGTCTTTCTCGTGACCGCCGCCGGCTACGCCGCCGTCCGCCTGCGCTATTTCACCGACGCCCATATCGACGGCATGAACCGCTACGCCATCGCCTTCGCGGTGCCCGCCCTGCTGTTCCGCGCCGCGATGGAACTGGACCTCGCCGCCGTCTTCGACCCGAGGCTCCTTCTCTCCTTCTACGCCGGCAACACCACCGCCTTCCTGATGGGCCTGCTGGGCGCGCGGCTGATCTTCCGCCGCCGCCCCGGCGAAGCCGTCGCCATCGCCTTCGGCGCGCTCTTCTCGAACTCCGTCATCCTGGGCGTGCCCATCGTCGACCGCGCCTTCGGGCCCGAGGCGCTGGCGGCCAGCTTCGCCATCATCACCATCCACGCCCCCTTCTGCTACCTGCTCGGCATCACCGTGATGGAGATTTCGCGCGCCGACGGCCGCTCCGCCGCCGACACGGCAAAGGCGGTCGCCAACGCCATGCTGCGCAACGCGCTGATGATCGGCCTCGCCCTTGGCTTCGCGGTCAACCTGACCGGCCTTGCCCTGCCGGACACCGTGCTCGACGCGCTCGGCCTCGTCGTGGCCTCGGCCCTGCCGGTCGCCCTTTTCGCGCTGGGCGGCGTGCTGACCCGCTACCGCCTCAGCGCCACCCTGGGCGAGGCGGCGATGGTCACCACCCTCAGCCTGATCCTGCACCCGGCGATCACGCTGTTCCTGACCCATGTCGTGTTCGACCTGCCGCGCGTCTTCGTGCAGGGCGCGGTGCTGACCGCCGCCATGGCGCCGGGCGTCAACGCCTATGTCTTCGCCAGCATGTACAAGCGGGCCGAGGACGTGGCGGCCAGCGCGGTGCTTCTGGGCACCGTCACCTCGGTCCTGTCGATCTCGGTCTGGCTTCTGGTGCTGGGCGGCATCTGACGACCGCCGCGCGCGACGGTTTCGTGACACTTCGATGACAAAACGCAGGCCGCGGGCGCCCACTCGCGCGCATCCTGGGGCGTTGCACGATCCCGCCGCCACAGGTGTCCCATGGCTCACGCATCCTTCTCGACCGAGCACCCGCCGCTTGCAATGGCGACCGGCCTTGCCGCCCTCGCCGCCGCGGCCCTTCTCTCCACCACCATCTTTCCGGACCTCGGCCCCCCGGCCGAAAGGCTGGCCTCCGACATCCCCGCCATCCGCCGCACGGCCGAAATCACGCTGCTGGAAATCGCCGCCCTGCGCGTGGCCCTCGCCCTTGGCGGGCTGTCGCTGCTGGCGCTCTGGGCCTTCTGGCCGCGCCTGCGGGAAACCGCGCCGATCCGCTGGCTGGCCTCGCGCCCGGCGCTGCCCCTGTCCGCCGCCCATGTCTCCCGCCGCTCCGGCGCGATCCTGCTCGGGGCGACGCTGCTGTTTCTCGCCTGGGTCGCCCTGGGCGGGCGGAACCCGGCGCTGTTTCCCCCCGTCATCGGGCTCGAGGACGGGCCCGTCGAATACGCCACGGCCCTGCTCTTCGTGATCGCCGCGGGCCTTGCCTTCGCCGCCTCGCGCCGCGGCCCGGGCGGCCGCTACGCCCTGATGCACCTCGCCCTCGCGCTTGGCTTTCTCGTCTGCGCGGGCGAGGAAATCAGCTGGGGCCAGCGCCTTCTGGACTATTCCACGCCCGCAACGCTCGACGCGCTGAACGCGCAGGGCGAATTCAACCTGCACAACTCCTTCGGGTACTCGGCCGATCACATCTTCATGGCGGGCGTGGCGCTCTATGGCGTGATGCTGCCGCTTCTGGCGCGGACCGGCCCCGCGATCCACGGCGCGGCCGACCTGACCGGGCTGCCCATCGCCTCCGCGGGGCTTGCCCTCGGCTTCGCCGCCGCCTCGCTGATCCATGACTGGAGCGTGTTCGCCCTTCTGCCACGGGTGCCGATGAACATGGCCGAGGGGCGCGAGTTCCTCTGCGCGCTGGGCTTCCTGCTCCTGATGACCGAAAGCCTGTCGCGGCCCGTTCAGCCCGCGAACAGCGCCGTCAGCCGGGCCGCCTCTGCCTCCAGCCCATAGGTCGGGTTGATGACGAACACGCCCGAGCCGACCATGCGGTGCCCCGCCCGCGCGGGGCCGAAACGCACCTCGTGGCGCAGCGCGTCCGGGTGATCCCGCGTCAGCACCTCGAGCATGTCCGCGTGCACACCGCTTGTCAGGATCGGATACCACAGCGCGATGATGCCCACGTTCCACTTGCGCCTGATCGCCGCGATCTGGCGCGGGATCGCCGCATAATCGCCCTTCACCTCGTAGGAGGGGTCGATCAGGACCAGCCCCCGCCGCGGCATGGGCGGGCAGATCGACAGCGCCATCTCGAACCCGTCCTCGCGCCGCACATCGGCCCCGAAGGGCGCCATCACTTCCGCCAGCGCCTCGTGCTCGCGCGGGTGCAACTCCGCCAGGTGCATCCGGTCGCCGGGCCGCAGGCCGAGTGCCGCCACCAGCGGCGAACCGGGATAGGCCGACGCCCCATGGCGCGCGCGCACTTTCCTCAGGCAGCGCGCATAGGGGTGATCGGCAGGGAACCCCGCCGCCAGCCGCGCGACGCCTGCCGCCGCCTCTCCCGTGCGCAGGCTTTCCTCGGCATCCAGCCGGTAAAGCCCGCGCCCGGCATGGGTCTCAAGATAGCTGAGCGGCTTGTCCTTCGCGGTCAGGTAATCCAGCATCGACGCCAGCAGCGCGTGCTTCTGGACATCGGCCGCATTCCCAGCGTGGTAGATGTGTTGATAGGACAGCATGGGAATGCGGTAACGCCCCCGCGCAAAAGCCGCAAGCGCGGCGATCAGCTTGCCGCCATCGCCCTTTCAGCCGCGGCCGACCCGGCGGCCAGCGCCCCCTCGATCAGGCCGGGGCTCAGTTCCGACACTTCCGACACCGCCAGCCACAGCCGCCCGCCCAGATGGCCCGCGCGCAGGATCTCCGGCCCCGTCTCGGGATGCGCTTGCGGCCCCCTCAGGTCACGCGCCGCGCAGATCAGCGGATCGCGCGCCCAGTCCTGCACGACGATGCGCTCTGGCGTCGCCTCCGGCCCGAAGCAGCGCAGGAGTTGCGCGCGGATCGCCGCCTCCAGCGGCCCCGGCTCCCGCCCCTCGGGCGGCACGCCGACGAAGCCGAAGATCACGCCGCACCGCTCGTCATAGGGCGTCAGGTCGTGCATCTCCACCAGCGGCCCCAGCCGGCTTGCGACCCGCCCCGAAAGCCCCGCCCCACGCCAGAAGGGGCGCTCGAACACCGCCACCGCCTTGGCCTGCGGCGCCATCCAGGTCGGCGTCGCCTCCATCGCCGCGCGCGCGCCGGGCGCCAGCCCCTCGACCGCGATCCGCTCGGCGATCACGCGCAGGGGCGCGGCCAGCACGACCTGGGGCGCCGTGAGTGTCGCGCCATCGGCAAGCGTGATCCGCAGGGCTTCCCCCTCCGGCGCGATCCCCGCCACCGCCGCCCCGGTCCGCACCGTGCCCGCGGGCAGCCGCGCCGCAAGCGCCTGAACGATGGCCGACGGTCCGCCCCGGATCCGCGCGATCCCGTCCTGGCCCGGCAGAAGCTGCCGGATCGGCCCCGGCCCCCAGCCGTCCAGCACCGCATCCCCAGCTTCGAACTGGGCAAGGGGCGTCAGCCCCAGCCTGTCGATCCACGCCTGAACCACAGGCTGCCAGCGCGGCCAGACCCAGGACGGCCCCAGGTCGGCCAGCACCGCCCCCCTGTCATCGTGCAAGCCATGAACGCGCCCGCCGATCCGGTCGGCGGCCTCCAGCAGCAGCACCCCGCGCCCGGCCTCGTGCAATTGCAGGGCCGCCGTCAGACCGGCGATGCCGGCCCCGATCACGATTGCATCAAGGCTTTCGCCCATAAGTTCTCCGCCTCTGTGTATGGCACTTTGCCATACGCAAAGCCGACACTTGCCATACGCTTTCCAGACACCTCCGGGCGGCCCGCGCCGCCCGTCCGTCAGTTCAGCCGGACCGAGTCCGAGGCCGTCTGCTCGGCACTGGAAAAGCCCGCCATCCTGAGCCCCTCATTCGCGGCAAAGGCGATCACGACGATCGCGATGAAGGCGAAGATCATTGATTTCATTGCTTGTCCTCCTGCGGGAGTGTCGCCTTTCTGAGAAAGGCGATCAGGTCATCCCTGTCTGATTGCGCAGCGATCCGCTGCATCGGCATCTTGCTGCCCGGAACGAAATGCTCGGGCCCAAGCTCGAACAGATCGTCGATGGTCCCCTCGTCCCAGACAAACCCCAACCCCTTCAAGGCCGCCGAATACGCATACCCCTCAAGCGCCCCGACCCGCCGCCCGAACAACCCCTCGAGGCTGGGCCCTGCCCGGCGCGCGCCGTCGCCGGTCAACTCGTGGCAGATCGAGCATTTGCGCATGAACTGCCGCTCGCCATTGCCCATCGTGGCGGGGTCGCGCAGGAAGCTCTGCTCGTCCGAAGCCAGTGCCGCCCCGCCGCCCGGATCGCCCGCGGGCCATGAAAACAAGGCGTCATCGATCCCCGCCGCGTGGATCCCCTGCCCATCGCCACTGTAGTGCAGCGCCCAGATCGGGCCGCGTGTGGCGGCACGGAAATCGCGTTCGATCGACCAGTCGGCGGTGTCGACCACCATGATGTAGCCCTCGCCGTCGCCGACCGCCAGTCGGGTCAGGTCGGGCGAGACATCCATCGCGAGGATCGGGCGACGGTCGGCGGTCAGGTCGGCCAGCTCCGCCCCGGTCGCGGCGTCGATCACCCGCGTGCCGCCATCGACCGCACCATAGGCCAGCCAGCCCCGCGTGGTGCCAAGGACCAGCGTGTTGATCCCGAAACCGTGGTTGACGATCAGCCGGTCCGACGGCGTTTCGCCCAGCGTCCAGTGCCTGAGCGTGCCGTCGGCCGAAACCGAGAAGAGCGTGCCATCGGGGGCGAAGGCGGTGGCGTTCACCGCGCCGTCATGCCCGCGCAGGATCTGCGGACTGCCATCCCCAAGCGGCCAGAGACCGATGGTGCCGTCCCAGCTGGCCGACGCGACCCAGCGCCCGTCGGGCGACAGCGCGAGATGGTTCACCTTGCCCTGGTGTCGGCCCAGAACCGTGGACCGACCGGCCGCGATGTCCCACAGCCGCAGTTCGAAATCATCCCCGCCGGAAACGGCCCGGGCGGCATCGACGAAGATAGCGGCGTTGACGGCGGCATTGTGCCCTTCGAGCCAGCGCGGAGCGGCGTCCGGCCCGGACCACAGGCCGATGGAATAGTCGAAGCTTGCGGTCAGGATCGCCTCGCCCGACGGGGCGACATCGATGCCCTTGATCGGCCCGCCATGCCCCTCGAGCGTGAAGAATTCCGCCGCCGCCGCGGAAAGCGGCGGCAGCAGGATCAACGCCAGCGCGGTCAGGACCGGGGCGCGGGTCATCTTACTCGGCGGGCGTCGCCCTGGCCTTGCGGGCCGTCTTTTCCTCGAGCTCGGCCACCCAGAGACCGTGATGCTCCCTGGCCCACTGCTTCTCCACCTCGCCCGAGCCCATGGCGTCGAACGCGCCCTCCATGCCCACGGAGCCGAGATAGATATGCGCGATGATGATCGCCATCAGCACGAAGCTGATGATCGCGTGCCACAGCTGCGCGAACTGCATCTCTTCGTGCGGCGCAAGCTCGGTCGGGAAGGGCGCCATGCCCAGCCAGCCCGGCACGCCGATCGCGTTCAGCTTTTCGAAGGTGAAGGCGAACATCGGCAGCTCGAACGGGAACAGCAGCGACAGGCCCGAGACGGAGATTGAGCCGCCCAGCACGATCACCGCCCAGAAGATCAGCTTCTGGCCTGCGTTGAACTTTTTCGCGGGGGGATGGACGCCCTTCGAGAACAGGCCGCCGCCCTTGGCCAGCCATTTCAGGTCGTGCCGGTTGGGGATGTTCTCGATCACCCAGAACAGGAAGATCATCACCAGCGCGAGCATGAAGGCCCATGAGACGTTATTGTGCACCCATTTGCTGGCCCCGGCCAGAACCGCGTAGCTGTCCTTGCCCAGGAGCGGGATCAACCCGATCCGGCCGAAAAGCGACACGAGCCCGGTGATCCCCAGAAGGATGAAGGATCCCGCCAGAAGCCAGTGCGCGAAGCGTTCGACGCTGTTGAAGCGCAGGATCTTCTCGCCGGTGACGGGGCCGTCGATGCGGATGCGGCCGCGCAGCAGGTAGAACACCGCCAGAAGGCCGATCACGCCCAGCAGCCCGTAGCCGCCCCAGGTCAAGAGCGGTCCCTGGCGGAACTGAAGCCACCACATGCCACGATCCTGGATCAGCACGCCCGCGGCGGCGGCAGAGGTCGATACCGTCACGTCGGCGGTGCCGTAGCGCAGCGCGCGGTAGACCTCGCTGTCGGAGGCGAAGCCCAGCGTGCCCAGTTGATCCACGGTCCCGGCGGCGCTGTCGGGATCGCCGGTATCAAGGCGGCGATAGGCGTCGTCCACCTGCTCGCCACGCTGGCGGGCAAGGATGTCCTCGAGCGTGCTGGCGCCGCCGGTGGCGGCCCGCGGCTCGGCCTCGGGCGCGTCCTGGGCCGCGGCCATCGGTGCCGCACCCAGTCCGAGGGTCAGCAGCATCGCGGCGATCATAAGGAAACGGGTCATGTCGAAGGGCCCCCGGTGTGGTCTGACTGGCAAAGAAGGGCGGGCCATGCGGTCCGCCCTTCGGTCCTTGAAATCCCGGGCCAAGGCCCGGTCTACAGGGCGATGGGGCGTAAGCCGGGCCTTGGCCCGGCACCCCACCGACGGGCCGCAGACCGGGCCCTGGCCCGGTCCCCGACCCGGTCGGGATCAGCCGCCCTTCTGGTCGTAGGCGGTGCCCCAGCCCCAGGCGCCCGAGCCGAAGCCGCGCGCGACCACGCGCTCGCGGTAGATGTTCGCGACGACGTCGCCATCCCCCGCCAGCAGCGCCTTGGTCGAACACATCTCGGCGCAGATCGGCAGCTTGCCTTCGGCGATCCGGTTCCGGCCGTATTTCTGGAACTCGATATCGGACATGTCCTCTTCGGGGCCGCCGGCGCAGAAGGTGCACTTGTCCATCTTGCCGCGCGAACCGAAGTTGCCCGCCTGCGGATACTGCGGCGCGCCGAAGGGGCACGCGTAGAAGCAGTAGCCACAGCCGATGCACAGGTCCTTGGAGTGCAGCACCACGCCATCGGCGGTCTGGTAGAAGCAGTCCACCGGGCAGACGGCCATGCAGGGCGCGTCCGAGCAGTGCATGCAGGCGACCGAGATCGACCGCTCACCCGGCTTGCCGTCGTTGATGGTCACGACCCGGCGCCGGTTGATGCCCCAGGGCACCTCGTGCTCGTTCTTGCACGCGGTGACGCAGGCGTTGCACTCGATGCAGCGTTCGGCGTCGCAGAGGAATTTTGCTCTTGCCATTCTACTCTCTCCCTTCCCTTACGCTGCCCAGATCTTGCAGAGCGTGGCTTTCGTCTCCTGCATCTGAGTGACGGAGTCGTAGCCGTAGGTCTGCGCCGTGTTGGTGCTTTCGCCCAGCACATACGGATCCGCGCCCGCGGGGTATTTCGATCTGCGGTCCTCGCCCTGGTAGTGCCCCCCGAAGTGGAAGGGCATGAAGGCGACGCCCGGGGCCACGCGCTCGGTGACCATGGCCATGACCTTGACCTTGCCGCCCTCGGGGCCCTCGACCCAGACATCGGCGCCGTCGCGCAGACCCAGGTCGTTGGCGTCCCGCGGGTTCACCTCGACGAACATGTTCTGCTGCAATTCGGCCAGCCACGGGTTCGACCGGCTCTCGTCGCCGCCGCCCTCGTACTCGACCAGGCGACCCGAGGTCAGGATCATCGGGTAATCCTGGCTGAAGTCGTTCTTCTGGATCGACTCGTACATGGTCGGCACGCGCCAGAACTTCTTGTCCGCATAGGTCGGGTAATCCGCCACCAGGTCGCGCCGGTTCGAATAGAGCGGCTCGCGGTGCAGCGGGATCGGATCCGGGAAGGTCCAGACCACCGCCCGCGCCTTGGCGTTGCCGAAGGGCGCGCACTCATGGGCGATCGCGACGCGCTGGATACCGCCCGAAAGATCGGTCTTCCAGTTCACCGCGCCGATGTTGTCGCCGCCGATCTGCTCGATCACCGCACGCTCTTCGGGGGTCAGGTCGGTGTCCCAGCCGAGTTCCATCAGCATCTGCATGGTGAACTCGGGGTATCCGTCCTGCAACTCCGACCCGACAGAGGCGACGCCATCCGCCAGCAGCGACTGGCCGTCCCGCTCCAGCCCGAAATTGGCGCGGAAGGTCAGGCCGCCCTGGCTGACCGGCATCGACATGTCATAGAGGTTCGCGGTCCCCGGATGGTTCATCTCCGGCGTACCCCAGCAGGGCCAGGGCAGGCCGTAGTAATCGCCATCGGCCGGACCGCCCACCGCGCGCAGCGTCGTCTTGTCGAAGGTGTGCTGGTTGGCCATGTGCAGCTTCAGCCGCTCGGGCGACTGGCCGGTATAGCCGATCGTCCACATGCCGCGGTTGTACTCGCGGGTGATGTCCTCGATGTTCGGCTCGTCCTCGCTGTCCATGGCGTAGTTGCGCAGCATGCGGTCGGCAAAGCCGAACTTCTTGGCGAACTTCGTCATGATGACATGGTCGGGCAGGCTTTCGAACAGCGGCTCGAACACCTTGTCGCGCCACTGGAGCGACCGGTTCGACGCGGTCACCGAGCCGCGGGTCTCGAACTGGGTCGAGGCGGGCAGCAGGTAGACGCCGTCGGTGCGGTCGTGCAGCACGGCCGAGACGGTCGGATAGGGATCGATCACGACCAGCAGGTCGAGCTTTTCCATCGCCGTCTTCATCTCGGTCATGCGGGTCTGCGAGTTCGGCGCATGGCCCCAGAACACCATCGCCTTCACGTTGTCCGGCTGATCGATGTTGGCCGCATCCTCGAGCACGCCGTCGATCCAGCGAGACACGGGGATCCCGGTCTCGTTGATCATCATGCGGTCCTTGCCCTCGGGCCCGGCGCCCGGCATCACGTCGAAGCGCGAGCGCAGCCAGTCCAGATCCTCGCCCCAGACTCGGGCCCAGTGGGCCCAGGCACCGTCGGCCAGGCCGTAGTAGCCGGGCAGCGAGTCCGAGGACACGCCGAAGTCGGTCGCGCCCTGCACGTTGTCATGGCCGCGGAAGATGTTGGTGCCGCCGCCGCTGACGCCCATGTTGCCCAGCGCAAGCTGAAGCACGCAGTAGGCGCGGGTGTTGTTGTTGCCGTTGTGGTGCTGGGTGCCGCCCATGCACCAGATCACGGTGCCGGGGCGGTTGTTGGCCAGCGTGCGGGCGACCCGCTCAAGCTGGCTGCCGGGTACGCCGGTCACACGCTCGACCTCGGCCGGGTTCCACTGCTTCACATGCTCCTTGATCTGGTCCATTCCCCAGACGCGGGTGCGGATGAACTCGCGGTCCTCCCAGCCGTTCTCGAAGATGTGCCACAGGATGCCCCAGATGAGCGCCACGTCCGAACCGGGGCGGAAGCGCACATACTCGTCGGCATGGGCCGCGGTGCGGGTGAAGCGCGGATCGCAGACGATCAGCGGCGCGTTGCTTTCTTCCTTGGCCTTCAGGATGTGCAGCAGCGAAACCGGATGCGCCTCGGCGGGGTTGCCGCCGATCAGGAAGATCGCCTTCGACTTGTGGATGTCGTTGTAGGAGTTGGTCATGGCGCCGTAGCCCCATGTGTTCGCAACCCCGGCCACGGTGGTCGAGTGGCAGATCCGGGCCTGGTGGTCCACGTTGTTCGTGCCCCAGTAGGCGGCGAACTTGCGGAACAGGTAGGACTGCTCGTTGCTGTGCTTGGCCGAGCCCAGCCAGTAGACCGAGTCGGGCCCGCTCTGCTCACGCAGCTCGAGCATCTTGTCGCCGATCTCGTTGATGGCTTCTTCCCACGAGATGCGGGTCCACTCGCCGTTGACCTTCTTCATGGGGTACTTGAGGCGCCGCTCGCCATGGGCATGCTCGCGGACCGCGGCGCCCTTGGCGCAGTGCGCGCCCAGGTTGAAGGGGCTGTCCCAGCCGGGCTCCTGCCCGACCCAGACGCCGTTCGACACTTCCGCGACCACGGTGCAGCCGACCGAGCAGTGCGGGCAGATCGACTTGACGGTCTGCACGGCGCCGTTCACGGCCTGCTGCGCGCTGACCTTCGTGACGGTCCCGCCGGTCGCGCCAAGCGCCGCAAGCCCCCCGATCGCAAGGCCCGAGCCCCGCAGGAAGCCACGCCGGTCGACGGTCGTGCCGGCCACGTTCTGAAGAAGTCCGGCCCGATGCGACCTGCGCGCAACGCCGTTCGTCTTTTTCCTGAGCATTGTCTTTTCTCTCCCTTCGCGGGCCCGGCTCTGCACCGCTCCCGCCAGATCCCAGGGGACGCGCACCCGACCCTGCGGTCGGCGGCGCGCGCCCGTCACCTCAGAAGCGGGCGCTTTCGAAATAGGCGCGCGTATGCTCCGTATCCCGCAGGCCGGCCCCCCCGGCCATTGCGGTATCGGCGGCCGCTTCGGTGCCGCCCAGCGTGACGCCCGCGGCTGCCGCCGGTGCCGCCACCGCTGCAAGCTTGAGGAAATCGCGACGGCCCGAGGCCACCTTCTCTTCCTTCGTGCTCATCTGGTTCCTCCCGTTTTGAGTACTCATGCCGTGGCCTCCGCCATCATGCGGAAAGCCTCTTTCTCGATGCCCACGAAGGTGCGACCGATCCTGCCGACAGCGGCATAGAAGACCGAGGATTTCGCCCCTTCGAGGTCAGAGAACATATGCTCGGCCCAAGGGCCGACATGTCGATTGAAGAAGTCGCGCTGCGCCGAGAGACTGGCCGGATCGCCGAAACGGCCAAGGATCAGGCCGGCCATCATCTCGAACAGGCTGGCGATGTTGTCCTCGGGCTCGAACACGTTCGGGGCGCGGGTGATCCCGAGCCGCGCCATGTCGTTGCGCAGAACCGAAAGCGGCTTCTCGTTCAGGAAACCGGTCATGTAGTAGCTGGCATAGGGCAGCACCTCGCCCCGGCCCAGCCCGATGAACAGACCGTTGAACTCGCGCTCTGCGGCGCGCGGGCTGGTGGACGACGCGATCCTTGCCAGCGCCTGCACCGCCTCGCCCAGCGGCGTCGCGTCGCCCTCAAGCCCCGCGCAGCGGTCAAGAACCGCCTGTCCGGGCGGTCTGGCTAGCGTTATGCTCAGGAAGTCATAAAGGTTGGCGCGGAGGATGTCTTCTTCGGGTATGTCGAAATGCCCAGTTCCTGCCGTCACCGTTTCCCCTCTCGCGATTCAGTCCGCTTCAATGCGGATCCGATTTGGATGAAAGTTTGTATGCAACCGCATGCGGATGTCCAGCAAAAATCCGCCTCAGTCCGAAAAATGAAAGCGCATCCTGCGCGGCGCGGGCAGCGTCTCGGCCGACGCCTGCTCCGCGGTTGCGGGCGCTTCCGCGTCCGGCCCGGCGGAAGGCGTCTCGACCTTGCCTTTCGGGCTTTCGGCGCCGTCCGCCGGCGACTCCGCTGCCGGCTCGGGCGGCGCTTGCCGGGCAGCGGGCGCCGACTGCGCGGGTGCCGCCGCCGCCTCGTCCGCCAGCACCTTCGGCAAGAGCCCCTTGCCGACCTGGTATACAGTCGCAACCACCCCCGAGGACGCCTCGGCCATCGCACGGTAGTCGTCCGCGTAATCCGTCAGCCCGTCATGGGCGTTGATGATGGGATTGCTGATCCACAGCCTGCGAAGCGCCCGGCGCCGGATCCGTTCGGGCACGGCGCCGCGCAGGAAGGCCGAGAAATCGTCGCCCGCCTGAAGCGTGTCCGGGTCCGGCAGGCCCAGCTTTTCCAGCGCCTCCTCGTCGGGCATGCTTTCCAGCGCGTCACGGTCGCGGGACTCTTCGGTGGCCTCGGCGGCCTTGGCCTCGGCCGCCTCCTCGGCGGCGACGCGGGCCTTGCGCCTGCTCCAGAAATCGCCGCTGCGCGCGCTCATTCCATCCTCCGGCGCAGGGCGCCCGGCGAGCGATAGACATCGCCCGGCTGCTGGATGCGCGGATCGCCGCGCCCATCCTCGTGCCGCTCCGCCCGCTTGTCGCGGCGACGCTTCACGAATGTCTCTTCCTCGTAATGCGCCTCGACGAAGGCGCCGATCCAGGCGCGCACCGCGTCGGGCATCGGGATCTGCTCCACGATCTCGTCGCCGCCCTCGGTATAGTCCTGCGCCTCGTAGGGCGATGCCGTGACCAGCAGCAGGTCGAAGGGCCGATCCGCGGGCGCGCCGGGAACCTTGCGCAGCACGGCAAAGATCGAGGGCACCTCGGAGGACAACGCCGCCAGGTAGGCCTCCGCCTCCGATCGCCACAATTCCAGCGGTCGGGTGCCGACATGGATGTCGACAACCTCTCCGTCGCTGCGCAACTCGCGCCAGACCTCATCGGGTGCGCCCGGCAGCGCCGAAACGCCCTTCCACGCGTATTTCGCCCAGCGCGTCACGCCGGGCGTACGCCGGATGACCACCCCCACCGGCATGGATTCGTGCCGTGACACCATGACGACCCGCTCTCCCCCCAGGTTGCCTGCGCGGCGCGAATTGCATACCGCGCCCGCATCACCCCGAGAGTAGGCCCGGCAAACCCGGCATTCCAGAGGGAAAATGCGCCCCCCGCCCCCGGACCGGGGCACGAGTTGCATGCAGCCCTTTACGCCAGCCTCGGATCATGGGTATCTGACAGGCGCATCGGGGCGGGGTCCGCAGGCCACGGACGGCACGCCCGGCGACGGGGGAGAGAACATGTCCGAGAAACTGGTCCTGTGCGACTGCAACGGCACCCAGCAGATCGACGGCGCGGCGCTGGAACGCGCCACCGGCCTGCCCTGCTCGCGCGTGTTCACCGCGCTCTGCACCGATCAGCTGGGCGAGGCGGCGAAACTGATCGAGGGCGGCGCCTGCCGCATCGCCTGCCAGCAGGAGCGGGCCGTCTTCGAGGAACTGGCCGAGGAGACGGGCGCCGAGCCCCCCTCGTTCGTCGATATCCGCGACCGCGCGGGCTGGACCGACGGCAAGGCGGACACCACGCCCAAGATGGCGGCGCTGGTCGCCGATGCGGGGCTCGTTCAGCCGGCCGCGCGCAGTCTGGATGTCGTTTCCGAAGGCACCTGCCTTGTCATCGGCGCGGGCGAGGCGGCCATGGATGCGGCCGCGCGACTGGCCGGGCACCTGGCCGTGACGCTGCTTCTGCCCGAGGGGGCGGCGCTGCCGCTGACCCGCAGCCATGACATGATCACCGGCCGGCTGCGCAAGGCGCGCGGCAGCCTCGGCCGGTTCGAGGTGGTGATCGACGCGCTGCGCCAGCTTGAACCGGGCGGGCGCGGCGATTTCGCGCTGGGCGCACCCCGCGACGGCGGAACCTCGCATTGCGACCTGATCCTGGACCTGTCGGGCGGCACGCCGCTGTTTCCGGCGCCCCACAAGCGCGACGGCTACCTGCGCGCCGATCCGGGCGACGCGCTGGGCGTGGCGCGGGCGGTGTTCGACGCCTCGCACATGGTCGGCACATTCGAGAAGCCGATCTACGTCCGGCTGGAGGAATCGCTCTGCGCCCATTCGCGGGCGGGCCAGACCGGGTGCAGCAACTGCCTCGACATCTGCCCGACGGGCGCGATCAGCCCGGCCGGCGAACATGTGGCGGTGGACCCGCTGATCTGCGCGGGCTGCGGCGCCTGCTCGGCGCTGTGCCCGTCCGGCGCCATTTCCTACGACATGCCCACCCCCGAGACGCTGTTCCGCCGGATGCGGCTGCTGGCCGAGACCTATCGCAACGCGGGCGGCGGCACCCCGCGGCTGCTGGTCCATGACGGCGACTTCGGGGCCGAGATGATCTCGCTTTCCGCGCGCTACGGCCGTGGCCTGCCCGCGGACGTGATCCCGATGGAACTCGAGACGATCTCGGGCTTCGGCCATGCCGAGATGCTGGCGGCGCTTGCCTCGGGCTTTGGCGCGGTGGACATCCTGCTGGCCCCGAAAACCGAGCGCGACGCGCTGGAACGGGAAACCGCGCTGGCCACCGCGATGCTGGGCGCGGAGCATGTGCGGCTGCTGGACCTGAACGACCCCGACGCGCTGTCGGACGCGCTTTACGGGGGCAAGGCCGACACGCTGTGCGCCCCGGTGCTGCCCCTTGGCGGGCGGCGCGACGTGGCGCGGCTGGCGCTCAGGGCGCTGCGCCCCGACACGGACGCGCCGGTCCCGCTGCCCGCGGGCGCGCCCTATGGCGCGGTGCTGGTCGACACAGACAAGTGCACGCTGTGCCTGAGCTGCGCGGGCCTGTGCCCATCGGGCGCGCTGGGCGACAATCCCGACAAGCCGCAGCTGCGCTTCCAGGAGGATGCCTGCCTGCAATGCGGGCTCTGCGCCACGATCTGCCCCGAACAGGCGATCGCGCTGGTCCCGCAGATGGACCTGTCGGACGCGGCCCTGTCGCAGCGCGTTCTGCACGAGGAAGAGCCCTATCCCTGCATCGAATGCGGCAAGGAATTCGGCGTGAGATCCACCATCGAGCGCATTGTCGAGCGGCTGGAAGGCAAGCACCCGATGTTTGCCGAAAGCGCGCAGGGGCGGATGATCCGCATGTGCGACGACTGCCGGGTCCGCGCGCAGTTCCACGAGCAGGACAACCCCTTCGCGATGGGGCCGCGCCCACGCGTGCGCACCACCGACGACTATCTCAACTGAGCCGGACCGGCCCCGCCGATGTGCCTGCCCGCCCTACCTGGACTGAACCGGTGCGCCCAGATCGGCCGCAGCCATCCCTGCGACAAAGGCAAGGATGTGGTCGAGCTCGTCCAGCGTCAGCCGCACCGGCACGATGGGCGGCGGCCGGGTTTCGTCGAAATCCGGCGTGACCCCGTCGATCAGGGTAAAGGATGGATGCGGGTTCAGCGCGTAGAAGGCCTGGAAACGGTAGTCCCAGTCCGCCATGGCCTTCAGCGCGCCGAAGGATGGGGTGGAGCCCAGGCTGCCGTAGCGTTTCGCCGGATCGACCACATGGCAGCGCCCGCAATGAAGCTGCGACAATTCCGCCCCGCGCGCCGGATCGCCGGGATAGACGATCTGCTCTACCGTCTCGACCTGCCCCGCGGTCGCGGTGAACAGCGCGGCCCCGTCTGGCGCATAGGCCGCGACGGTTTTCTGCCCCACATCGGAACGAAGCCACTCGGCGAAGCTAGCGCCATGGGCGGCGCCCTCGCCCGCCTGCCCGGTCAATGTCAGGTGATAGGCGCGCCCTTCGGCATCGTCGAAGACGCGCGCGGTGTCCGCGGCGCCCGCTATGTCGCTGCGCGCCACCAGCAGCACGTCCTCGCCGCTTTCGGCCCCGTCCGCGTCGCGAACGACGACCTGCGGGCGGATTCCGGTCTTGAGGGCAAAGCGCGGAAGCATGTAGTCGAGAAGCCCGGAGCCGGACAGTTCGGGCGCGACCACCAGCGTGAAGCTTTTCTGCTGCGCGGCCGCGACGCCGGCGGAAAGGCTGAAAACGAGGCCCAGAAGGCCCATCTTGAAGCGAGCGAGCATTGGCGCGAACCGGTCCGTTTAGGGCGTGGGTGAGGGTAAGAGCAGGCCACCTGCCGCGTCAAAAGGAAATAACCGGTCACAGGAGGACCAGACGATGAGCGACGAATTCAACATGTCCATGCGCAAGTTCCTCAAGCAGGTGGGCGTGACCTCCCAGCAGGCGATCGAGGATGCGATGCGCAAGGCGGGCGTGGACGCGACCGCGGGCAAGAGCTTCGAGGCGAAGATGGTGCTGACGGTGGACGGGATCGACCTGAACCATGTGGTGACCGGCAAGATCGCGGGGCGGGACGAATGAGCGTGACCCGCGAGGCCGTTCTGGCGGCCCTGTCGAAGATCGAGGATCCCTTCACCAAGTCCGACATCGTGGCGGCGGGCATCGTGCGCGCGCTGACCCTGGAAGAGGGCAAGGTCCGCTTCGTGCTGGAGATCGACGGCAGCCGCGCCAGCGCGATGGAGCCGGTCCGCGCCGAGGCGCAGGCGGCGGTCGAGGCGCTGCCGGGCGTCGTCAGCGTCTCGGCGCTGATGACCGCCCATGCCCAGCAGAAGGCGCCGCCCGAACTGACCGCGCGGCGGTCCGAACCGCAGGGCCCGCAGAAGATCCCCGGCGTCAACCACATCATCGCCATCGCGTCCGGAAAGGGCGGCGTCGGCAAGTCCACCGTGGCCGCCAACATCGCCGCGGCACTTGCCGCCGAGGGGCGGCGCGTGGGCCTGCTCGATGCCGATGTCTACGGGCCGAGCCAGCCGCGGATGCTGGGCATTTCCGGCCGTCCCGCCAGCCCCGACGGCAAGACGATCCTGCCGCTTCGGAACCATGGCGTCACGCTGATGTCGATCGGGCTTCTGACCCGCGAGGACGAGGCCGTGGTCTGGCGCGGACCGATGCTGATGGGCGCGCTCCAGCAGATGATGAACCAGGTGCAGTGGGGCGCGCTCGACGTGCTGATCGTGGACCTGCCGCCAGGCACCGGCGACGTGCAGATGACGCTGACCCAGAAGGCGCATGTGGACGGGGCGGTGATCGTCTCGACGCCGCAGGACGTGGCGCTTCTGGACGCGCGAAAGGGCATCGACATGTTCCGCAAGATGAACACGCCGATCCTGGGCATGATCGAGAACATGAGCACGCATATCTGTTCGAACTGCGGCCATGAGGAGCATGTCTTCGGCCATGGCGGCGTGCAGGCCGAGGCGGCAAAGCTGGGCGTGCCCCTGCTGGCGGAAATCCCGCTGCATCTGGATATCCGGCTGGCCGGCGATGGCGGCGCGCCGATCGTCGTGTCCAAGCCCGACAGCCCGCAGGCGCAGGCCTTCCGCAAGGTGGCGCGCGCGCTGATGGACAAGGGCGTCGCATGACCGCGACCGCGCCCAGCTTTCCGCCGCTCCTGACGGGGCGCGCCGTGCGCGAGGATGCGTTCGGCACGGCGATCGCCATGGCGCGGGAAGGCGTGGACGGGGGCACGGTCGTTTACGTCGAGGCCCCCGACGCGCTGGAAGCGGCGATCGTCTTCGCCCCCGAGGTGCCGCTCTCGCAGGCGGCCCAGATGCTGGTCGTCTGCGGCACCGGCTTTGCCAATGCGCTGGGCGTGCTGGCCCCGCCCCGCGTCGCGCTGCACCTGGAATGGAACGGGACCATCCGCGTGAATGGCGGGCGCTGCGGGCGGCTCAGGATGGCGGCCTCCACTTCTGATCCCGGGGCTGTGCCGGACTGGCTGGTGGTGGGGCTCGACCTGCGCTTCGTGCCGCCGCCGCTTGCACCGGGCGAGACGCCCGACGAGACCGGGCTCTATGCCGAAGGCTGTGGCGATCTCGACCCGCCACGACTTCTGGAAAGCTGGACGCGCCACATGCTGGTCTGGCTCAACCGCTGGGAGGAAGAGGGCCCCAAGCCCCTGCATGCCGAGTGGATCGGCACGCTGTACGGTCGGGGCGAGGAGACGACCCAGACCCTGGAGGGGCGCGCGGTGAGCGGCACGCTTCTGGGCACGGACGACGCCTTCGGCCTGTTGCTCAGGACCGCCGATGGCACGAAACTCATACCGCTGACAGAGCTTCTGGAAAGGCAGACGCCATGAACCTCGCGCGCACGATCCATTTCGACGAAAGCGACATGAACGTGTTTCACCGACCCGCCCGTACCGGGGAATGGGCGATCAGCGGCGGGTTCGAATTCTCGAACTGGGCCGAGGCCGACCTGACCGGCAAGGCGCGGCAGGCCTTCGCCAACGGCTGGCTGGGGGTGGAGACATTTGGCCGGGCCACATTCGTTGCGGTGACGCGGATCGAGCCGGCCGAACGCGACGCGCTGATCGAGGCGCTGGCGCGGCATTTCGTGGATCTCTACGGCGCGCCCAGCGTTGAAGCGGCGCGCCCCGTCGCCGCCGAGGAGATCGCCCAGATGCAGGAGATGTGCGACGACCATGCGCCCAACACGCTTCTGACCGTGCACCGCGAACTGACAGAAGCCGGCGTGCGCGAGCAGTACCGCGTGATCGAGGCGGACATGACGGATCTGACGCAACTGGCCATCCACGGCGAGGTGGACTGAGACCCGCTTCAGCCCGCGGCGCTCAGCGCGCGGATCAGCTCGGCGTGGCCGGGCAGGCTTGTCACAAGCTTGCGGCGCTGAAACTCCAGCTCGGGCGGCACGACGGGCGCGGGTCCGGCCCTGCCGTAGCCCGGGCTGCTGCCCGCCAGGATGAATTCGTAATTCTGGTGGCTGAAGGGCGCGAAACGCTGCGAGAAATCGGCGAATGACGGCGGGCGGCTGCGCCAGACCTCCATCAGCCCGGCCAGCTGCGGGGTCAGCCGCGCAGGATCGCCGGCCTGCCGCCAGAACTCGGTATCCCGCCGCCCGGCGACCGCGTAGTGGAACAGGATGAAATCGAGAATGGTGTCGTGCAACTCGCCCATGAGCTGGTTGTGACGCCAGGCAAGCCCGGCCATGGCCGCCGGATCGGCGCCACGCGGGAAGAACTCGCACAGCGCGCGGGCGGCAAAGTCGGACAGGAACAGGCCGGTTGACTCGAGCGGCTCGAGGAATCCCGCCGACAGGCCGATGCACACGACGTTGCCGACCCAGGGCGCGGCGCGGCGGCCGACGCGGAAACGCACGATCCGCGCGGGGATGCCCGCGCAGCCCGGCCCCTCGTCGGCGCGCAGTTCCGACTCTGCCGCCTCGTCCGAGAGAAAGCGCGAAGAGAACACATAGCCCCTGCCCCGGCGGCTTTGCAGCCCGATGTCCCAGCACCAGCCCGCCGACAGCGCGCGGGCCCGGGTGAAGGGCAGCGGCACCGCCCCTTCGGCATTCGGTACCCGCATCGCAACCGCCCGGTCGCAGAGCAGATGATCCGACTGGTCGATCCAGTCCGTCTGGTCCGGGGCCAGCAGCGCCCGGAACCCGGTGCAGTCGACATAGAGATCCGCCTCGATCAGGCGGCCATCCTCAAGCCGCAGGGCAGAGACAGAGCCGTCCTCGCGCCGCGCCACCTGGGTCACATGGCCGCGCAGATGGGTGACGCCGCGGGCGGCGCAATGCGCGGCCAGCAGGTCGCCGAACATCTCGGCATCCATGTGATAGGCGTACGGGATCGCGCCGCCATAGTCGGGATCGGACAGGCCGCGCGGCGCCAGGTTGCGGTCGATCAGATCGCCTTGCAGGCTGACGAGATCGTCAAAGGGCCGCGCCCGCGGCCCCGCAAGCCAGGCCCCGAGCGCCCCATCAAGCAGCGGCGACTGGTGACGGTGGAACGGATGCAGGGTGCGGCTGCCAGGCCCCGCCCAGTCGTCGAAGCGGATCGCGTGCTTGAACGTCGCCTCGCATCCGCGCAGGAAGGCGGCTTCGGACAGGCCCACGCCCTTCAGCAGGTTGCGGATCGTGGGGATCGTCGCCTCGCCCACGCCGATGCGGGGCGTGGTGGGCGACTCGATCAGGCTGATCGCCACCGGCGGGTGCCCCCCGGCGTTCAATCGTTGCAGGAACGTGGCGGCGGTGATCCAGCCGGAAGAGCCGCCGCCGACGATCAGCACCCGAAGCGGCCGACCCGCCCCGGATCCGGTTTCCGTCACGGTCCGTGCCTCAGGCGGCGGCGCGTTCGGCCATCGGCTGAAGGTTGCGCAACGAGTGCAGATGCGCGTAGCACAGCTCCAGCTCGTCGGTGCGCACCATCTCGGCCAGCTTCTCGGGGGCGAGTTCCTTCAGCCGGTCGCGGTTGATGGTGAAAAAGCCCGCCAGCGACCGCGACTCGCCCGAGGGCAGCTTGAACTGTGCCTGCGCCGGGTCGAGAAGGTTGTTTTCCTTCAGGCGCTTGCAGAACAGCTGGGTGCGCTCGAACAGCGCCTGGTACTCGCGCACGAAGGTCAGCATCGTCTCGAGATACTGGGTGCGCTTGCCATCCGCATCGAACAGCCGCTCGCCGCGGCCGTCCTTGTTGAAGCCCTCGAATTCCTCGTCGATGCACAGTGTAAAGGTCTTGCCGTCCTCAGAACGGGCGAACACGAAAGGATAGCGCCGGACGAAGGCGGGGATGTATTTGCCCGACCACGCGCCATCGGTCCCGATGAAGGCGTTCTGCTTGTCCTGCGTGCCCAGGATCACGGTCGGGAACACCGCATCGCCGTCACCGGCAAAGACGATCGTGTGCTCGGGCGCGGCGGCAAGGAATTCCGCCGCCAGCAGCGGCACGGAATTGACTTCGCGGGCAAAGGCATAGCTGTCGCCGACCTTGACCGACCAGTCGCGATGCCGGTCGGAGGATATGGGCACCGCACGCTCGTAGATCATCAATTGCTTGGCCATTCTGTGTGCTCCCTGGTTCTTGAATTCGAAATCTTCGCTGCGCCGCAGGCTAACCCGGTGGCCATGTGGTTCAAACAGGAATTCGCGACAGATACATGACTTTTCACACCATTTCCGGAACCGATCAGCCCTTGGGAAACGGCGTGAGCCGGTCTTCCTCCCAGCCGAAGCGGGCGGCATAGGCGGGCGTCAGGCCAAGACACTCCTTCGAGCCGCATTCCGCCTGGTGCACGCAGCGGTAGAATCCGTTGCGGTCGAACTCGGTCCAGAACTCGGGGTCGATGATCAGCGTGGGCTGGGCGTTCACCAGCGCATCCCGCAGATCGCCCAGCAGGCATTCGGGGAAGTTCTTCACCTCGACGAAGCGGCCCAGCGCCCGGGCCCGCAGGATCGCCGCGCGCAAGTGGGGCAGGATGTCGGCATGGCGGGCGCACAATCCCTTCTCGTCCGTCTCGGCCATCGGGAAATAGGTCCAGAACTCCATCTGAACCAGCCGCTCCAGGTGCGAGAGCCGATCGACGATCCCGGGCAGCAATTCGTGACTGAGCGCCGTGACCACGGTATTGGTGATAAGCCGCACGCCGTCCTGCCGGTCGAGATATTCCATCCCCGCCAGCATCTTGTCCCAGGCGCCCGGCACGGCGGTGATCCGGTCATGGCTCTCTCGATCCGATCCCGCGACCGAGACGAAGAACTCGTTGACCCCCGCCGCCAGCAGCCGGTCGGCGTAATCGGTCCGCGCAAGGTGCATGCCATGGGTCTGGATGCGGATCCTTTCGAACCCCGCCTCGCGCGCGGCCCGGGCCAGGTCGGGCAGGTCGCGGCGCAGCGTGATCTCGGACCCGGTCAGCACCAGCCCCTTCCAGCGCCCGCTCGCGTGCTGTTCGGCCAGCACCCGCGCGAACAGGTCGTCGGGCGCCGGCTTCAGCCGGTCCATCGTGCCCTCGATCATGCAATGGACACAGCGCAGGTTGCAGCGGAACTCCATCGTTATCGAGACGTAGTCGGCGTGATCGCGCAGCGACAGCCTTTCGCCGGGTGCGGCTTCGGGGGGCGCGGTCAGGCCCAGCCGCAGCCCCGGCGCATCTAGCCTGCGCAGGATCGGCGCGTCGCCCGCCGGGTCGTCAGAGCAGGCCATAGATGCTTCCCTTCAGCAGGACCGGATCGCGCCCTGTCCCCGGCGCATGGTCATAGCCCACATCGAACAGGTGATGCGCCAGCCGGTCGCGGCTTTCGCGCGCAAAGCCTGTCAGGCCTTCGGGAAAGCGCAGGCGCTCGAGGAAATGGACCAGGGGATCGATCCCGATGCGCGAGAAATAGAGCCCGTCGTTCCACCGCTTGTTCGCCACCACGACGATCTGTGCATCCTTCATCCGTGGCCAGAGCAGGCGGTCAAGCTCCAGCTGCCGCATCGGCAGATGGGCGTTGGAGACCAGTTTCTCGCGCACCTCCTGCATCTGGCTGCGCGCATCGAAGAAGAAGTAGAAATTCCGCATCTCGCATCCCTGCCGCGAGACACCATAGCAGATCCCCGAGGAAACCGCGCTGCCGGGATTGCCCATGTACATGTCGATCCGGTCGAGCGCGCCCTGCCCCGCGATCAGCGCGGCATCCAGTTCGACCGAGAACATGAAATGCGGCACGCCGTCCAGCGCGGGCGCCGTGACCGGGAAGAAGGGCCGGGCCAGGTCGATGAAATCGCCCATGCCGAAGCGGCGCTCCATCCGGGCGTAATCGTAGAAATAGAACTCCCAGCTCAGCCGGCCGTCGGCCCACTTGATACCCCAGACGGTGCGGAAGCGGCCCAGCCTTGCGACCAGCGCGTCGCAGAATTCAAGCATCCGGCCCGAGACCCCCGCCAGCGCGAAGGACTTGTAAAGCAGCGCCGAGGTCCGCAGCGCGTCGGGCGCGGGGGCCACGGGCCGCTCATAGGGCCACTGGCAGAAATCCAGCGGGGCGTCACGCGCCTCCGCCGCCTCGAGCCGATCTTCGAGCCGCCAGTTCATGCGGGCTCTCCGGCATGCAGGCGGCGCGCGCCGTGATAGAGCGTGAAGAAGGGCCTGCCATCACGGCCCGTGCCCGCCGCGACATGGCCCAGCCGGTCGCCGGCATGGGCGTCGAGATAGGCGCGCCCACCGCGCGCAGGCCCCATGACCGGCAACAACAGGTCGCCCGCCGCTTCCAGGGTCATCCGCGCATCGGCGAGGTTCAGATCGACCGAGCGGCGGGGGTTTGCGTCCTCCACCACCTCCAGCAGGCGCAGCCCCGGCGCTGTGCCCGCCAGGTCCAGCGCGCCGAGCATCAGGTCGCGCAGCGCGCCCGCCTCCACGATATCGCGGATCAGCGCGGCCTGCGCGTCGGGCCGCAGGCCGTCGCGGGCAAGGTAGCGGGTCAGCACATGGTGTCCTTGCTGTCCCGGCTTCCATTTCAGCGCCAGGAACACCGCATCGCGTTCTGGGCGCGCATCGGCGGGAAACTCGAGATAGCATTTGACGCGCGCGCCGCCCGGCTCCGGCTCGAAGCCGAAATGCACCGACACGGCGGCGGATTGCAGCGCGTCGAGCGGCGCGAAGGCCTGCTCCTCCAGCCCCAGGTCCATGCAGATGCCGCGCAGCACCCGCGAAGGGCCCGGCCCCAGCGCGCCGCGCGGAAAGCTGACCAGGAAGCGCCCCGGGCGCAGGGTCGTGCCCGCCACCCGGACCGAGCGTTCGACCAGCCAGGGCCGTTCCACACCCGACAGCGCGTCGAGCAGGGCCCTGGCGTCGCCTTCCGGCGCCTCGATCCCGGCCGGGGCGCTCATTCGAGTTGCCCCGAGAATGCCAGCATCTCGCCCAGGCTTCGGTCCGCCTTGAGCAGGTCGCGGCGCGCCCGGGCGTGGCTACGCTCGATCCGGCGCTGGCGCAGGCGGATCAGGCCCGCCGCCGCGCGCGGCGACAGGGCCAGCGCCACCCGCGCGAGCCGACGGCCCAAGGCGGCGGAAGAGCCGCGCATCAGGTCATCTTCCAGCGAGAGGAATGCCTCGACCCGGCCCGGATCGCCCTGCCGCCCGCAGCGCCCCTCGAGCTGGCGGTCGATGCGGCGGCTGTCATGGCGTTCGGCCAGGATGACATGCAGCCCGCCCAGCGCGGCCACCCCCTCGCCCAGCTTGATGTCGGTGCCGCGCCCGGCCATGTTGGTCGCCACCGTTACCGCGCCACGCTGTCCCGCACGGGCGACGATCGCCGCTTCCTCGGCGTCCTGGCGCGCGCTCAGCACCTCGTGCGGGATGGCCAGCAGCGACAACGCGGCGCTACCCTTCTCGGATGCCGCCACGGATCGCGTGCCCAGCAGGACCGGCACGCCCTGCGCCTGCAACTCGGCCACGCGGCGGCCTATGGCCTGCCACTTCGACTCTTCGCGGGCAAACAGCCGGTCGCGCGCAAAGACCCGCGCCTCGGGGCGGTGGGTCGGGATCCTTGCCACGGACAGGCGATAGACCGCCCACAGCTCGGCCGAGGCATCGCGCGCCGTTCCGGTCATGCCGCACAGGTGCCGGTAGCGGCGGAAATAGCGCTGGTAGCTTATCCGCGCCATGGTCCGGCGTGGCAGGGTGATCTCCAGCCCTTCCTTCAGCTCGATCAGCTGCTGCAACCCGTCCGACCAGCTGCGGTCGGCCATCACGCGGCCGGTGAACTCGTCCACGATCTGCACCTTGCCGTCACGGATGATGTAGTCGTCATCCAGATGGAACAGGTGCAGCCCGGTCAGCGCCTGCGTGACCATGTGCTCGCGGATCGCCGCGACGCGGAAGGCGCCCCCGGTTTCTCCGCCGTCTTCGGCCATGTCCTCCAGCCGGTCGCGCCCGGTCTCGGTCAGCTCCACCCGGTGATCGTCGGGCTGAAGGCGGAAGTCCGTCCCCTGCGTCAGCAGCCGGGCCGCGTCCAGCGCCGCCTGGAACAGGGCCGGATCCTGGCCGGCCTGCCGCTCCTCCTCGCCCGAGATGATGAGCGGCGTGCGCGCCTCGTCGATCAGCACGCTGTCGGCCTCGTCCACGATGGCGAAATGCAGGCCGCGCATCCGCGCAGGCTCTCCGGTGGCGCCGCCCGTCAGCCGGTCGAGCTTGCGCATCAGGTTGCCGGGCCGCTTGCGCAGGGCCATGCGGTCGCGCAGGTAGTCGAAGGCCATTTCCTTGTTCGAGCCGTAGACCACGTCGGCGGCATAGGCGGCGCGGCGCGCCGCGGCATCCTGGCCGGGCAGCACCAGCCCCTGCGAGAGCCCCAGAAACCGGTAGAGCGGGCCAAGTTCCTCGGCGTCGCGTTCGGCCAGGTAGTCGTTGGCGGTGATGACATGGACCGGGGCGCCGAACAGCCCGGCGGTGGCCGCGGCGAGGGACGCGGAAAGCGTCTTGCCCTCGCCCGTGCGCATTTCAGCGATCATCCCGCGCAGCATGGCCCAGGCCCCCATGATCTGCACGTCATAGGGGCGCAGGCCAAGCGTCCGCGCAGCAGCCTCGCGCACCAGGGCAAATGCCTCTCCGGTCACGGCGACCGGCAGGCGGGACGGCTCGGACGCGGCGCGGCGCAGCGCCACGCGCAGCCGCGCGGCCTCGGCCCGCAACCCGGTATCGTCAAGGGCCGCGAAATGGCTGGCCTTCGCGGCCGTGGCCGGCACGATGGCGCGCAGCCGCCGCGCCCGCAGCCCGCCCCCCCAGGCGACCACCACGCCAAGCGCCCGCTGGCCCAGCACGTCGAAGCCGGTTTCCTCGACCTCCGGACGCTCGGCATAGTCGAGGATATCGGGCAGCCGGGCCGCGGGGCGCGACGGGGCGGGCGGCAGGCGGGGCGCGGCGATGTCAGACATTGAACTGCCGCAGGAACAGCTGCCGCAGCCCGCGCCAGATGCGCCAGGCGACCGGCTCGGCCCCGTGATCGAAGCGGACCAGCACCCGCTCTCCCACCATCGGCGATCCAGGAAAGCCGTCGGGCGCGACGTCGAACAGGAACAGGCTTTCGACCGTGCGCAACCGTTCGGGGTCGGACGGATCGAGCGCGAAACGCCCGCCGGCCTCGGACCCGAGCGCGGGCGAGGGCAGCATCCGCTGCCCCTCGGGGGCGGCGGCGATGATGCGGGCCGGCAAGGCACGGTCGAGATCCCGGCGCAGCATCACGGCCACGCCCTGGGTGTCCTGGCGCACAAGCTCGGCCGTGGCCTGCGGCACCGCCACCCGGATGCGCGGGGGGCCATCGGCCAGCACATAGCCCAGCACCCTGCCCTGCGGGACAAGCTGCCCGGTCAGATCGGCCGCCACCGGGATCAGCGCCTCGCCCGCGCGGGGGGCTGCGATGTTCAGCGCGCGGTCCCGCGCCTGGTAATAGGCAAGGCGCCGCTCGAGAAAGCGCACCTGTTCGCGCAGCGCGTTGGCCTGGCTCTGGTTGCTCGGCATCACCGAGCCAAGACGCAGGCGCATTTCCTCGAGCCGGGTGCTGGCCAGCCGCGTCTCGGCCGAAAGCGTCGGATCCTCCATCGTGACCAGCGGGGCGCCGGGCGCGACCGCACCGTCGGCCTGCGGGACGGCGGCGACGAAACCCTCGACCTCGGCGCGCAGGATCTGGTCTTCCTCCAGCAGCACGACGCCCTCGGCCAGCGTCCGGTGCGGCACCGGCATCGCGAAAAGCCCAAGGCCCGCCAGCCCCCCCAGCGCGGCCGTCACGGCCCAGGCGCGCCCGCGCCGGCCGCGCAGGGCCTCACCCGACAGAAGGAACTGCACGCCCTTGAAGAGCGGCATCACGAACACGTTCGCCAGCGCCCAGATCGCAAGGATGATGCCGATGAAGAAGAACTTCTGCGCCACGAAAAGCGAGATCGCGATCGAAATGCTGACCCTGTAGAGAAACGCCGCGACCGCGTAGAGAAACAGCCATGGACGCTCGCCCCGCCCGGTCACGGGGTTCTCGGCCGACGGCACGGCCAGCAGGTAGCGCTGGACCAGGTACCAGAAATACTTGTTGGACCGCACGCCCAGGTTCGGGATCTCGACCAGGTCGGCCATCACGAAATAGCCGTCGAAGCGCAGCAGCGGATTGCCGTTGAAGAGCAGCGTGGACACGCCCCCGATCAGCATCACGTTGAAGGCGAAGGCGCTGACCAGCCCCGGCTCGACGTTCAGCCACAGGATCAGCGCAAGTGCGGCCAGCGCCAGCTCGACCATGATGCCGGCGCCGCCCACGACCGCGCGGCGGGTCTTTTCGGGGAAGGCGGCAGAGCTGGAGGCGTCAACGTAGGGAACCGGGATGAACACGAGGAACATGAGCCCGATCTCGTGCACCTCTCCGCCCCAGACCTTGGCGGCATAGGCATGGCCAAACTCGTGGATCGCCTTGACCAGCGGGAAGGCGAGCGCCAGCAGCAGCACGTTCTGCGCCGACAGCACACGGTCCACCACGTCCTCTGTCAGGGGCGCCCAGTTCATTACCGCAAGCACCACGCCCGCCACGATCAGCGCAAGCCAGGCGACGAAGCCCCAGACGGTGAAGAACGGGCGCGCCAGCGCCACCGTCGCCTCGAGAAACGGGTCGGGGTCGAACAGCGGGAAGCGCAGCGCCAGCGGATTGCGCAGCCGCGCCAGCATCGAGCGGCGTTCCTGGGTGTGATGCCGGCGGCCAAGCTCCTCCAGATCGGGGGGGGTGTCGCCCGCGATCAGGTCGGCGGCATGCAGCTGCGAGAGCAGGCGGATCACTTCGCCCTGGCTGGGCGGATCGTCCTCGAACCGCTCGCAGGCCAGTTCCCACAGCTTCTGGACCGACCGCCTGCCATCCATGTGGCTGACGATCAGGTTTCCGGCCGGGCTGATGCGGTGATACTTGCCGGTGTGCAGATCCTGCACGATGTACCAGACATCGCCGCGGAACCGCTGGCGGTGCAACTCGACATGCGCGCGCAGCCGCGGCTTCAGCCCGGCGACGCGATACCAGTCCTGCGAGAGGAAGGATCCGCGCATCGGGCTATTCCGGCTCGCGGCCGAACCAGCGCCACGACCAGACCTTGAACCAGTCGACCATCGGCCGGGTCCAGATCGCGATCAGGCGGCGCTCGGCGATATCGACCTTGGCCACCCCCTCCATCCCCGGCTGAAGCGCCGTGG
The DNA here is from genome assembly GCF_013093415.1 of Halovulum dunhuangense. Classification (NCBI taxonomy): domain Bacteria; kingdom Pseudomonadati; phylum Pseudomonadota; class Alphaproteobacteria; order Rhodobacterales; family Paracoccaceae; genus Halovulum; species Halovulum dunhuangense. Next base: position 1,642,697 of record NZ_JABFBC010000001.1, on the reverse strand, counting down.
GCGGTTCCGTCAGGTCGGCCTCGACGCGGAACGTCGTGGTTCCGCCGGCATATTCCGCGACCGGCGTCACCTGGCGCACGACCATGGCGAAGCTGCGGTCGGGCAGCGCGGTGACCAGCAGGCTGCCCGCCTGCCCCGGCACGATGTCGGCGATGCGGCGCTCGTCCACGTTCATCACGATGCGGTAATTCTCGGCGGGCGCCACGGTCATCAGCGTGCTGCCCTTGCCGACCGAGGCGCCGATGGATTGCGACAGGTCGCCCGAGGTGACGATGCCATCGAAAGGCGCGCGGATGGCCGTGCGCCCTATCTGCGCGGTCACCAGCGCGATCTGCGCCTGCGACTGGTCCATCTGGTTGCGCCGGATCGAGGCCTCGGCCCGGTCGCCCTGCGCCAGCGCGCGGTCATACTCGATACGCTGGCTTTCGAACTGCGTCTCGAGGCGCAGGCGCTCAAGCGCAAGCTCGCGGTCATCCAGCTTCACGAGCAGCTGACCCTCGGACACCGTCTCGCCCGCGCGTGCGCCCGCCTCGGCGATGAAGCCGTCGAAGGGGGCCGCGATGGTGCGCTGGACCGCGCCCTCGATCCTTGCATCGGCGGACACCTGGTCGATATCGCGCGCGACCCAGAAGAAGGCCACCACCGCCAGCAGCGCCAGCACGCCTGCCTTGCGCGCCAGCCGCCCCGGCCCCACCAGCCGCGCGAACTGCGCGGCCAGCAGGTCGGCGGCCTTGGTCACGAGCCAGCGGTCGTTGCGGCGCTTTTCCTCCAGCACGGGGGCCAGCACGGTCGCCACGGCCTCCAGCATCTCGGTCTCGCCCTGGGTGAAGGGGGCATCGGCGGGGCGCTCGAACAGGATCGCGCCGACGAAGCGATCGACCGCGAAAAGCGGCACGGTCAGGATGTGGCCGATTTCCTGCGCGCGGGCCAGTTTCGCGTGGCGGTGCGCGGCAAGGGGCGCCTCTTCATCCGCCTGCGGAAAGAGGATGACACCGCGCTGGTCGATCGCCTCGTCCATGGCGGCGGCCAGCAGACGCACCAGCGTCATGCGCCGGCCGAACTGCGCGGAGTGGGAAATGGACACGACATGGCTGCGGCCAAGCCGGCGGAACCCGACCGAGACGCGGTCGCATCCGAAGCGTGTGGCAAGATCGGTCGCGGCGGCGCGGGCGGCGGTGGGGAAATCCCCCCGCTCGGCCACGGCCGCGACGGCATGCAGCGCGTGAACCGCGCGGTCGTATTGCCGCCGCGCGCCTTGCGCCGCATCCGCCCGAAGCGCATCGCGCATCCAGGCGGCACCCCATTGCAGGCGGCGCATGGCGGCGTGCAGCTCGGCGCGGGAACGGGGCGCGAATTCCAGCCCCACAGCGCCCGCCACGCGACCGTCCAGCGACAGCGGCACGGCAAGTGCGACCGCGCCCGCGCGGCCCATGTTCTCGTCAGGCATCGTGCCGCGCACCGTGCCGCGGTCCTGCTCGATCGCCGTCTCGGCGGCGGCGATCAGCGCGCCCCCGGCCATCCGGGCCTGCGGCCAGCCCGCGACGGGACGCAGCCGGCCGCCATCGGGATCGTGCAGGAACACCACGCAGAAATCGGCCGCGTCCAGCATCGAGAACATGGCCGGCGCCCAGGCCTGTGCCGTTTCCTCGACGCCCGACGCACCCGCAAGACGGCGCCAGAGGCTCTGCTCCAGCATCGAGATCCCGGCCGTTGCCCCACCATCCGGGCGCAGGGCCCCATCGTCGTCAGCTTGCGGTGTCGGCTCGCTCAACGCTCATCCACCTTGAGAACGCCGTGCCGCGTCTCGTATTCGCGCAGGACGCCCGAAAGGATCATCAGCATCCGCTTCGCGGCATAGGGCGTCATTATGATCCGGTTGGTCAGGTCGACCGATACCTTGCCATCCTTGCCCGTCTCCCACGACCGGTTGGTTCCGAAGAACAACTCGATCTGTTCGCGCGTGCCCTGGATGTTCACGACGTTGGCGAAATCCGTGGTCATCGCGCCATCGTTCCATTCGATCTCGGAAGATCTGCGATCCCCGCCGGTGCCTGTTTTCCCGGTCGCGGCATCGTCTGCCATTATTTTCCCTCCGGTTCAGTCCTGCCGCGCCCGCCCCCGTTCAGGGGCCGGGCGCTCATGCTCTGGGTCTCAGACGGCGCCCTGGTAGATCCAGTCATCCGGCGTGTCGTCGGCATAGCCTCCGGGATTTTCCACGATGTCGTCAATCACCCAAAGCGCGTTGTTCGCGTCGATATAGGCAAAGACCGAGCCGTCGGCGTCCAGAAGCGTGTAGCGCGCATCCGCCACCGGCGCGTCCGTGGGCGAGGAGGCGGTCAGCTGGAAGCTGCCCGTCGCGTCGTCATAGACATAGGTGCCGCCGGATTGCTGCGTCTTGGCGTTCTTGCCCTTGCCCTGCTTGGTGGTCGTGACCTGGATCTCGCTCGTCTCGATCAGGCGGATCACCTCGTCCAGGCCCGGGCGCGGCGCGGTGGTTGCAACGATGGGCTCTTCCGGCACGGGGTCGGTGACGACCGGCTCCTCCTCCGGCGCGGGCGCCGGCGCGTCGGCCGTCCCGGTCGCCATGATGGTTCCGTCGCTTGCGATCAGGCGCTCGCCGGGATCGACGCTCAGCGTCATCAGCCCGTCCTCGCCATGTTCGCGACCCAGCACATGGGCGAACTCGTGCGCCAGCACCGAGAGCAGGTCGATGCCCTGCGGCGCGCTGTCCGTGAACTCGGTATCGTCGCCCGGCGTGGGGTCGATGAACCAGCCATGGCCCGCGGCGTCGATGTCGAGCAGGATCTCGCCATCCTCGAGCCGGGCCACCTCCACGCCGTCCAGATCCGCGATGCGGATGCGGGTGGCGCCCAGAAGTGCTACCTCCTCCTCGCTCAGCGCGTGGGCCGCGGCCAGCCGCTCGATCGCCTCGTCGCGCAGAAGCGCCACATCGGGATCGGTCAGGGTCGGGTGGCCGCCCGTTCCGCGCAGGCTGGCGATCAGGCTGCTGTCGTAGCTCGGATCGTTGGTCGCGACCCCGGCCCAATCGAAGCGGGCCACGCCGTCCGACAGAAGGCCCATCCGGCCGTCGGATACGACACCGCGATAGACGTCGGCCCCGACCGCCTTGCCGTCCACGGCGACATCCACCGTGCCGGCGTAGAGCGTGACCTTCACCTCGGCAAAGGTTGCATCGCCGCCGAGCATGGCGCTGAAGCTTTCGTCGACCTTTTCAGCCCCGCCGCGGACATGGCCGATCTCGACCATGCCGTCCGCAGTCAGGCGCACGAACTTGAAGCTGTCGGCATCGTAGAAGTCGAAGACCAGCGTGCCGCCGGTGCCCCGGTCGATCCCCGCCGAGATCTGCGCATAGTAGTTGGCATCCACCTCGATCGGCGCCAGCGCGAAGGCGGGGCCGCCGGTGGCGGTGCCGCTCAGCACGCCACCCGACACGGTCCAGTCGCCGGTCTTCTCGCCGAAGATCCCGGTATCCGCGTCGAACTGCTCTTCGGCGTCGAAGGTCAGATCCGGCGGCAGAACCTGCACCGCCACGTTGTCGAGCGAGGCCCGCGAGTTCTGCGCGCCGAAGCCGACCATGCCGGTGTTGAGCCCGTAGGCAAAGCCGTCCTGGTCGATCCGCGGCGCGAAGGCCAGGCTGAACACGTCCTTGTTGTCCACGACCAGCGTGACCGCCAGCCCGTTCACCGCCACCTTGACGTTGTAGGCGGTACCCGGCCGCAGCTTGGCGTTGGCCTGCTGCATCGTGTGCCACCCGCTCGCGTCGCGGTACCCGATCTCGAGCTTGTTGGTCGAGATGTTGATGCCGGCGAACTTGAAGTCCGTTTCGCCCTGGTAGTCGAAGATGATGTAGCTGTTGGCGTTGTACCCGGCGATCGGCTTCTCGGCGATGATGGTCGCCACCACCTCGTAATAGCTGGGAAGCGCGTCGTTCAGCAGGAACACGCTGGCGGCATCGCCACCCAGGCTTTCCGGCGCGACCGTCAGGCGGCCGTTGCGCTGCACCCAGGTACCGCTGTCCGCGAGGAAGCCCTCGGCATTGGTGGTGCCGTCCGACACGGTCTGGCTGCTCGGCCCGTTGAACGAGGCAGAGCGCAGCACGTCGCGCGGACCGCCCGGCACGTTGCCCGCCTGCGGATCGTCGGGAGCGCCGGTCTGCTGCTGCCAGTCGGGGTCCTTCTGGATCACGAGGCCCAGTTCGCCGAAGGGCTCGCCGTAGCGGTTGTTGTTGGCCGCCCCCTCGTCCGCGGCGCGGGTCGGGTCGGCGCCCTGGCTGGCGGCAAGCTCGTAGAGGAAATCGGCCAGCGCCGGCTGCGGCGAGCGGCTGACAGTCGCAAGGCCGAAGGGCGCGAAGGGCGTGAGATAGGAATTGAACTCGCCCACCCAGTCGATCAGCCGGTCGCCGCCGGTGTTTGCGATCAGCACATCGCGCCCGCCGCCGCCGAAGGCCCGGTCCTCGTAGCTCGGGTGGGTGTCGGGCTGGTCGTTGGCGCCGCCATTGGTGGACAGGTCGTCATCCATGTTCATCAGGTCGTTGCCATAGCCGCCATAGGCATGGTCGCGCCCGGTGCCGCCCACGATCCAGTCGTTGCCCAGATCCCCGAAGAGAACGTCGTCGCCATCGGTGAAGATGCCGCCGCCCAGCGCCTCGCCGTCGGTCGCATCGAAGTTCAGGAAGAACTGGTAGGTGATGCCGCCCTCGACCGCCTCGATCCGGGCCATCGGCGCGTATTCGTCATAGGCGCCGAATTCGCCGCCGCGCAGGCCGAAGCGCAGCGCATCGCCCGGGTTGCCCGGGGTCAGCCAGCCGACCGAGACCGGGTCGGCCAGCACGAAGCCATCGCCCGAGAGCACGATGACATGGCCCTCTTCCGGCGCCTCGGCGCCCGAGATGGCATCGTCGCCGAAGCCGCCATGGATGAAGTCGTCGCCCCAGCCGCCGAACAGGATGTCGTCGGCGTCCGCCCCGTCATAGCCCGGATCCGTGCCGAAGGCGGGATCGGGGTGGAACGGCGTCAGGTTGACGGTCTTCTTCAGCGCGCCGGTGACGTTGATGGTCGCGATCTGCACGTCGCCGGGGGTCGAGATCACCTTGTCCAGCTCGTCCGCCTCGGCGATGCCGTAAAGCGCCTCTCCGCCCGCGCCGTTGCGGCTGGTCATGATCCGCCCGTCATCGCCGAGGATCCCGTCGATGCCGGTGCCGCCCGAGATCCAGTCATGGCCCCAGCCGCCGATCAGGTCGTCGTTCTGGGCATCGCCGAACAGCACGTCATTGCCGGTCTGGCCGTAGACGGTATCGTCCCCGCCCTCGCCGTGGATCTCGTCCGCGGCGCCATTGTCGGGGGCAGCGCCCGCGCCAAGGAAGGCCGGCCCGCCCTCGGTGTAGTCGAGGAGTTCCACGGCCCGCGGGATGATCCGCAGGGTCTGGGAATAGCTGTCATAGGCAAAGGTCAGGTAGCCGCCGGTCGAGACGCCCCCCGTGCCCACGATCCGGTAGATGTTGGCGTTGTCCCCGGCGATGGTGTCCGCGTCGCGGGCATGCGCCTCGGGGCTGGTGTCGCCGGTCTCGTTCCGATCGATGCCGGTGCCCGAGCCGCCGAAGATCAGGTCGCTGCCGTCGGGGCGGTTGTCCTCGCCGCCATCGAGCCCGGCGAACAGGCTGGAGGACCCGCCCACGATGTCGTCCTGGCCAAGGTTGCCGAAGATCACGTCGTTGCCGCCGTTACCCTCGATGTAGTCGTCGCCGTCGGTTTCGGCATCGACCGAGGCGTTCACGATCAGCAGCCCGGTTTCCGGGTCGCGCCCGGCGCCGGCCCCGATGTCGATGGACCCGTCGCCCTGGATGGTGTCGTCGCCCATCTGGCCGAAGATCACGTCGCGATCCGCGCCGCCCGCGATGGCGTCGTCGCCATGCTGGCGATCGTCGCCCACGAACAGGTCGCCATGGTCGAAGACGGTGACCATGCGCTGTGCCGGGCCGCCGGTCAGGGTCTGGGCCGTGCCCGTCACCAGCGCCTGGCCGTCGTTGACCCCGGCCTCGGTGCCATAGATCGTGGTGCCGGACAGGGCGCGCATCCGCTGGTCCGCCTGCGCGTCCGAGCGGTAGATGCTGCCGTTGTCGCCAAGGATCACGTCGTCGCCCGCGCCGCCGTCGATGCGGTCGGCACCATCCGAGTCCGTCATCCCGGTATCGACATTGTGGCCGCCGATCAGGTCGTCGTCGTCGTCGCCGCCGCGGATCACGTCGTCGCCCTGCTGGCCCAGGATCATGTCGTCGCCGGTGCCGCCATGGATGACGTCGTTGCCGCCGCCCTGGTCCGCGCCGGTCGCGATCGAGATGGCCTCGAAGGGCCGCGTCTCGAACAGCGGCAGCGCGGCGGGGTCGATATCGCCCGTCAGTTGCGCGTGATCGCCGAAGACCAGGTCGTTGCCCGCGTCGCCATGGATCGTGTCCGCGCCGGTGCCACCGATGACGAAGTCGTTGCCTGCGCCCGCGGTGATGGTGTCGTCGCCGCCCTCCAGCATGTCGGTGCTGACGATTTCCTGCGGCAATGCCTGGGCCGCGCCCGAATCCAGCCAGTCGATGCGGCCATGGTCGCCCAGCACGATGTCCGAGCCGTCCGTGCCGTCGCCCAGTCCGGTCGCGATCACGTCGCCGCCCGCGCCGCCCAGCACGATATCCGTGCCGAGCCCGGTGGAGATCGTGTCCCCGCCACCGATGGTCGGGCTCTGCGTCGCCACCGACAGCAGCGTCAGCGGCAGCATCCCCAGGTTGGGGCTGCCCGCATCCACCGTCACCGTGCCGTTGTCGCCCAGCACGATGTTGTCGCCCTGGCCCGCATCGAGCGTGTCGCCCGCGGCACCGCCAAGGATCAGGTCGGCATCCGCGCCGCCGGTGATGGTGTCCACCCCGCCGGTGCCATCGGCGATGGAGCGCACGCTGCGCAATGCCATCGCAAGGGCCGCGAGGTTGGTTGCCGTGGCACCGTCGACCAGTTCGCCCGCATCGCCGATCAGGATGTTGAACCCGTCGCCGCCTGCGATGGTGTCGTCCCCGAAGCCGCCCAGCACGATGTCGGTGCCGCCCGCGGTGGTGATGCTGTCATCGCCGCCAAGATCGGTCGAGATGCTGACGATCAGGTCCAGGTCGGCGATGTCGCTGTCCCCTTCGGTCCAGCTGACGCGGCCATGATCGCCGAACACGATGTTGTCGCCGCCCTGGTCGGTGACGGTGTCCGCGCCCAGACCGGCAAGGATCACGTCATTGCCGGCGCCACCCTCGATATCGTCGTCGGCGCCCTTGGCGAAGTTGGTGGTGCGAACGATCGTGACCATGCCGGTCGTGGCCAGCCTGAGCGTGCCTTCGACCTGCTCGATCATGCCCTGGTCGCCCAGGATGATGTCCGCGCCCTCTCCGCCATCGATGGTGTCGGCGCCCGGGGCCCGTGTGTCGGTGCTGCCCAGGACCGGCGTGGTGTCCAGCACGCTGTCGTCCACGATCAGCAGCCGCGCGACGGCGTCCACGTTGAAGCCGGCATCGCCGTAGATGTGGTCGTCGCCGCCCAGCCCGTGGATGGTGTCGTCGCCCGAGCCGCCCGAGATGTGATCGCCGGCCGAGCTGCCAAGGATCGTGTCATCGCCCATGCCGCCATAAATGGTCAGGCCGACGCTGGTGCCTTCGGGCAGGATCAGCCCCGAGGCGTCGATGGTATCGCCGTGCCGCGCGGGGTCGGTGTTGCCCGCGAATACAAGGCCACCGCCGGTCGGCGCGCCGCCGCGCCAGTTGTAGCGCGAGCCGTCCGTGCTGGTGTCGCCATAGACGACCAGCAGCGAGTCCGGTCCGGCGCCGCCGGTGATGGTGATGCTGTCGGCCCCGCCGCCGCCATGAACCAGCGTGATCGGCTTGGCGCCCACGCGATCCGAGAAGCGGTTGGTATCCTCAATCAGGAAGCTGTCGTCCTTCTGGCCGAGCAGCAGGTCGATGATCTCGACCCCGCGCATCGAGATGCCCTCGGCATAGGTGATCGGCACGGGGGTGATCTCGTCCCCGGTGTTGAAGGTGACGGTGCCGTCGCCCATGCCCAGCCCGTTGATCAGGATGGCGTCGGGTTCGGTGCCGCCCGGCAGGGTGGTCGCCTTCATGGTGCCGGTATCGGCGGTCAGCGAGGTGTCGTTGAAGATGTTGACGCGGTCGTCCTGCGCGGTCTCGTCCAGGTCCGTGATCGACGGATCCAGGTCGAGCGGCCCGGCGTCCTGCTCGGAAGGCAGCATCACCGGCGCCTTGAGCGAGCGGTCGGCCCCCTCGAGCGGGCCGCCTTCGATCAGCAGGGGTCCGTTGATCTTCGAGGTGGTGTGCTGCTGCGCGCCGAAGACCTTGGTCACGCGGTCAAGGGCGGTCGGCACGAAGTCCGGATCCGCCTCGAGGGTGACGGTCACGTCCTGCCACCAGTTGGTGCTGTCGAAGGTGACCTGCGCCACGTTCACGAGGAAGGTCGCGTCGGTGACGGTCTCGCCCGCCAGCGTGCCGCTCAGGTAAAGCCGGGTGCCATCCTCGGACACGCCGAGGATCGCGACCTCGCCGTCATTTCCTGTCGTGCCGCCGATGCGGACGATCTGACCGGCGGCGAAGCCGTCGGCGGTCCAGCTGCCCGCGGCGCGTTCGACATAGTCCTGCCCATCGGGATCCGCGACGAAGCTGACGCCAAGCGTCACGTCGGCGAGCGTCGCGTAAGTCACGCGCCCACCCTCGACCACGCGGGTCTGGCCGTCATCCCAGATAGACAGGGTGACCGGGGCCGTGGGCGCCTTGGTCAGGCGAAGGGTATAGCTGTCGGTCTCGCCGGGGGCATCCACGATCAGCGTGTCGCCGCCCGTCTCGCGCAGCAGAACGCCGGCGGTATCGCCATCGACCACCTGCACCCGGACCGTGCCCGAGGCGATGGCGGCATAGGTTTCGCCGGTGTCGCTGGTCACGCTGTGGGTGATGAGAACGCGCTCGGAATTCTCTTCGATGCCATCGGCCACGGCGGTGGCGGTCACGGTCTGGGCGATGTTCCAGTTCGACGCGTCGAAGGTAAGCACCGGCTTGTCCAGCGTCAGTTCGGTGCTGGCGGACAGGGTGACGGTGACCGTCTCACCGGCGGCCGGGGCACGGGTCAGCGAGACCTGCCAGCTGTCGGTGATCCGGGAGTTGGCGTCGCCCTCGAGCAGCAGCGTGCCGCCGTCGCTTTCGACGATCTTCAGCCCGGCCTTGTCGTCGTCCAGCACCGTCACCTCGACATTCGCCACCTGGGCATTGTCGAAGATCGGGTCGTCCGACTGGACCGAATGGCTGATGACGACGGTCCGCTCGCCTTCGGCCGCAGCATCGTCCACCGCCTTGACATAGATGGTCTGCGGCGTCTGGTAGCTGGTGCCGTCGAAGACGAGCACGAGGTTCTCGCTGAAGTTCACGCCATCGGTAGAGATCAGGACGGACTCCGCCTCCTGACCGGTCACGCTGGCGCCGGCCAGGGCCGTCTCGGATGTCGCGAAGCTGCCCTCGACCACGATCTCGGTCTCGGTGACAGAGACGATCCGGTAGACGCCATCGGCATCGCCCGCGCCGGTCAGGCTCAGCGACTGGTAGCTGTCGAAGCCGTCCGCGATCCAGCTGCCGCCGTCACGGCTCAAGGTGTTGCCACCCGCGGTGAAGCTGATCTCGCTGCCGTCCGACATCACCGGCACGGCAAGGTTCCGGTCCGTGGTCGAGGCGCGCGTCGCGGAGACGGTCACATAGACCGGGCCGGTCGGCTGCTCGACCAGTTCGACGGTGTAACTGTCGAGCGCGTCGTCGAACTCGGAGACGGTCGTCGTATCGTCGCCGCCCTCGCGGATCAGGACGGCCCCGGTCTGCGCATCGGCGATGGTGGTGTCGAGCCCCGGCACGAAGGCGTTGTCATAGGCGCCGTCGGTGCTGTCGCTGGTGTGGTTGACCAGGCCCGACCGGCCGTCGACATCGGCCGAGATGATCGGCTGGGTCACGTCGCCGGTCACGTTGAACGTGTCCGAGCCAAGCCCGCCGATGATCTGGGTGATCGTGCCCGGCGCGGTGGAGAGGATGTAGAAGGTGTCGTCGCCCTCGAGCCCGTCCACCTCGATCTTTTCCTCGGTGTTGGAGATCTGGACGTTCAGGCCCGCGCCGAAGACGCCGTCCTCGGTGATTACGAAGGCGTCCGCGCCCTCGGTGCCCAGCACCACCACGGTGTCGAAGCCGTCGCCGCCGTCGATCTTCACGGGGGCGTTGACGTTGTACTGGATCGAGTCCTCGCCGTCGCCGGCGTTGATCTCGGTCACGTCCTGCGAACTGCTGGCGCCGCCCGCCAGAAGGAAGGCGCGCACGACGAAGGTGTCGTTCCCGGCCTCGCCTTCGAGCTTCAGAAGCGCGCGGTTGGCATAGACGGTGAAGGTGTCGTTGCCCTCGCCGCCAAAGGCGACGGTGGGCAGGCTGATGCCGTTCGACAGGAACCCGCGCGTCGTCTCGACCGTGGCGATGTCGTCGCCCGAGGCGATGCCGTTGGTCGCCGTGTTGGCGAAGACAGGATCGGCCGCGAAGAGCTGGCCGAACTGGAAGCTGTCGTCCCCGGCGCCGCCATCCAGCGTCATGATCGCGGCGTTGTCGTCCGAGACGAACAGGTCGTCGCCGTCCAGCGCCTCGATCGTGACGCGGCCATTGATCGAACGGTCGTAGTTGATCCGCTCGACCGTATCGGGCCGGTCGGCCGCGTCGTCGGTGATCTGGTCCTGCGTGCCGTGCAGCAGCGCCAGGAAATTCGCGCGGCTGAGGAAGGTGTCGTCCTCTGCGGTGCCCAGCACCACCATGGTGTCGGCCCCGGCATCGGGCGCGCCGCTGTCGAACACGTCGATGATGTAGTCGACCGCCGCCCCGGTGATCGAGCCGTGGGTCTGGATCACCACCGCATCCGACCCGGCCCCGCCGTCGATGCGCAGGCTGTCGGTATCGCGGTTCTGGCTGACCAGCCGCACGACCTGCACGAAATCGTCGCCCGTGCCGCCAAGGATGGTGGCAAAGCCGGTGAACACCGTGGGATCGACCAGGCGGATCTGGTCGTCACCCACGCCGCCATCGACCGCGATAACGGTCGCGGCGATGCTGCCGGTCATCAGGAGACGGTCGTCGCCCTCGCCCAGGATCACGCGCAGAATGTCGCCCGCGACGATGTTTCCGTCCAGCGTGACGAAATCGCGGGTCGCGCCGCTGTCGATCAGGATGTCGTTTCCGGCCGTCAGCCCGCCTTCGACGGTCAGGCGATCCTCGCCCGCGCCGGTCCGAAGCGTCAGGATGTCGCCGGCCGTCACGGTGCCCTCGACAAGCACGGTGTCGTCCGCGGCCCCGGTTTCCAGCAGGAAGGCGGTCGCGGCAAAGATGTCGCCGGTCAGCACCAGGCTGTCGGCATCGTCGCCGGTCTGCACGGTCACGCCGCCGGTCGCGCTAGAGATGCTGCCATCGAGCACGAGGGTGTCGCCATTGCCGTCGCCCAGGATCAGGACGCTGCCGCCCGACAGCGTGCCGCTGACGGTGATTTCGCCGCCCTCGGCATCCGTGCTGCCGAAATCGGCCCAGAGCGTGATGAGGCCGGTCGCGATGATGCTGGATCCGGCCTCGATCACGATGTGGTCGCCGGCCTGGATCAGCACGTCGCCGCCCGTCGTCTCGATGGTCACGCCGCTATTCAGCGTGAACACGTCGTAGTCGAGCGGGGCGCTTTCGGTGGCAAGGTAGCTGATGTCGTCGCCCGCCGACACGTCCGCAAACACGGTGATCGGGCTGGTCGCCGCAACCTCGATGCCGCCGCCGGCCTGCTGGCCGAGCCCGCTCGCCCCGCCGATCACGTCGACCGACAACGCGCCCTCGTTCAGCACATAGGTGGACCCGGTGGTGGACAGCGATTGCAGCACGCCGATCTCGGTGAAGAGCGCCTTGGTGGTGGTGCCGATATCGGTCTGGGCGATCAGGTAGGCCCGCCCGCCGCTGACGTTGGAGCCGCCATCGTTGCGCCCGTTGAAGATGCCGCCCACGGTGGCGGTCAGATAGGCGGTCTTGGTCAGGTCGACCGAGTCGGTGCCGACCTCGAACAGGTACAGATTGCCCGCCGTCTCGATGATGAAGGTGTTGTCGCCGCTCGAGGACGTGACCACCCCGCCAGACGCATCGCCGCCACGGCGGCTGTCGATGTCCAGCTCGTTGCCGAAGCCGCCGATGAAGCCGGCCTGGGCCGTCAGCGTGATGCTGCCCCAGGCCAGCACGTCGGCGCGGCCGTTGCCGGTCGTCTCAAGGCTGTCGGGATCGGTCGGATCGACCAGGTCCACCGCATCGAGGATGCTGACCAGCGCGGTCAGCGTCACGTCGCCCGCAGTCGACAGGACATTGCGGATCTTCATGTCGCCGAAGGCTTCGGTCAGGAAGATGTCGCCCTGCGCCGTTGCCGTCACCAGCCCGTCGCCCCGCGCCTCGATCTCGAGCGCGTTGCCGTCGGCGCCGATGCCGCCGGTTTCGGCGGTCAGGCGGATGTCGTTGGCCTCGATGTTGACGAACTCGTTGCCGATCGCGTCGAGGATGCTGCCCTCGGCTACAAGGTCCACGTTGCCCGAGCGCGAGAACACGGTCGAGATGTTCATGTCGCCCGCCCGCTCTGTCACGAAGAAGTCGAGCGTGCCGCGCATGGTCAGCGTCGCGCCGTCATGCTGGTCGAGATAGATGCGGTCGTCCGCCGCCGCGCCGCCGATACCGCCCGAGCCCGCCTCGAGCACCAGGTTGCCCGAGACGATATTGGTGGCAGAGCCGTCGAGCGCATTCTCGATATCGCCCTGGGCGCGGATGCGCAGGCTCTCGCCCACGTCGAAGGTGCCAAGCTTGAGCCCGAGGCTGGAGCCGATGAAGGCCTCGCCCCCCGCGGTGCCGGACATGGCGCCGGCGGTCTCGACGTCGATATCCTCGCGCAGCTGGATCTGGATGGCGTAGAGTTCGACGAACTGGTCGAGAACGATCTCGCGCCCGGTCTCGGTGTCGAGGTTGGGCGTGCCGCCCAGCGTGATGACGTCGCCGTCGATGGCCACGATCTCGTAAAGGGACTCCGAGTCGTTGCCATTCTCGGTGTCGCCGGCGATCAGCAGCTTCATGCCGACCCGCAGCGCACCCAGCGCATCGCCCGCGGTGCGGGTGATGGTGTTGCCCGACAGGTTCGCCGTGACCGCGGCGCTCGCGCCGCGCGGATCGAGCGCGATACCCGACACCTGCACCGCGACATTCGCCTCGGACGCGGCCAGCGGCACGCGCGCGGTGTCGATCAGCAGCGTCGCGCCATCCACGCCGATCACGGTGTAGAACGGCCCTTCCTCGGTCGCGTTGGCGGTGTTGCCCTCGACCTGGATCACCTGCCCCACCAGGCCCGCATCCCAGGTTCCGCTGGTGCGGGTGATGGTGCCGGCAGAGGCGTCGAAACTGACGGTCGCGGAATAGCGTTCGGTGGTCAGGTAGAACACGTCGTCGCGTTCCGCCGCGCCCAGCAGCACGCGCTGGTCGTCGGTCAGCGGCTGGTCGTCAGAGATGACGATCAGTTCCTGCCCGCCGGTGCGGCCGATATTGCCCGACACGTCGAGCGTGATGGACCCTGCCTTGATGTTCACATCCTCGATCACCGTGTCGGTGTCGGTGATGGGCGCCAGAAGCCCCGCGCCGATCGCGTTGATCAGCTCTTCCTCGGTCCAGATCTTGATCGACCCCTCGATGCGGTCGATCTCGGCCTGGGTCAGGGCGACCTGGTAATCGGCGTCATAGGTGTCCGCGTCCCCGTCGGTGCCGGCATCGGCGCCCCAGCGGGCGTCGAGATCGCGGTACTGCACCGTGCGGCTGGTGCGCAGGGTCAGGATCGCGGCGGCGATGAACTCCTCGCGGGTCTGGCCGCCCTTGTCGGTCAGATCGTCCCACTGCGCGCCGTAAAGGCTCTCCCAGTAGGCCTGCTCGTCGGGGGTGAACGCGATCAGCGCGTCCGCGTCGTACTCGTCGGCAGACGTGCGGAAGATCAGGTGCCAGGTGGCAAGGATCGCCTCGACCTCGGCATCGGTGATGTCCGGATCGGCCGCCCGCAGCTCTGCCGCCTTCGCTTCGAGCTGTGCAAGGCGCACCTGCCAGTAGGCCTGGTACTCGGCGGTCTTCGCCTGGCTCAGGGCGTTCTTGGCATCGACGATCTTCTGCCCGGCGCCCGCATCCTCGGTCAGCGACAGCGAGGCCCAGACGCCCGCGCGAAGTTCTTCGATCGCACGCTCGTCCTTGACCTCGTTCACGTTGCCGTCCAGCAGATCGCCCGACACCACCTGGACCGTCACACCGTCCCGGGCAACGATCTCGAACAGGCGCAGATCGCCCGCCGTCTCGGAAAGATGGACGCCGCCGAAATCGGCATAGGCACGCAGGACGTGGAAATCCGCGGTGCCGCTGTCGAGCCGCAGGAGCCGCGAGGCCGCGCCGATATCCCCGTCGAGCGCGACGAGCGTGATCGCCCCGCCGGTGATGAGCTGGCTTCCCGTGGCAGCCAGGATCCCGCCATTCGCGGTCAGGCTGACCGCCCGCCCGCCGCCTGCGGTGATCGTGCCGGCATGCAGATCGCCGTTGATCTCCTCGATGTAGATTGCCCCGCCGGCAGCCGCCGCATCCAGGCGCAGCCCGCTTGAGGCGGTGTTCGAAAGATCGACCCGCACCGGACTGATTTCGTTACCGATTCCGGCATTGGCCGTCAGGCTGATGACCTTGCCGCCGATCAGGCCGCCGACAAAGCCGGTCTTGGTCTCGATCGTGCCCGTGGTGCGAAGCGTCGTGGTGCCGGTATCGTTCTGCAACGGCCCCGCGACGACGATGTCGGAGTTCTGCCCCTCGACATAGATCGAGCCGGTCGTATAGCCGATGAACTCGATCGCGATCGGCCTGTCCGCCTTGATCGTGTGGGTCGCGTAGGTCGTGGTGTCGGTGATGGTCGTGTACTGGAACCAGGTGTAGTTGGTGCCGTACCAGGTGGACCAGGTGTCATAGCCGGTGCGGATGCGGCCGGAATTGTAGTCCTCGGTCTCGACCGTGGCATAGGTGTAGGGATCCGCCGCGTTCGCCGCATCGAGGAAGAAGTAGTTGGAGTCGGGCACGAGAACCGCACCGCTGGATACCGGGGTGACCTTGTCCGGATCCCTCGAGTCGGGGCTGAAGGCGTCGATGCCCAGCCAGTCGGACTCCGTCCACTCCTCGACAAGCGTGGTCCTCACCCCCTCTGCGAGGGTCCAGCCGTAGCGATAGCCAGCCTGCGGGGCGTAGGTATGGTTCAGGCCGCCGCCGGTGGTGGTGACGCCGTTCACGCTGACATCGACCGTGCCATCGGCATTCATGGTGTAGATCGTGGTGTAGGGAACCGTCTCGCCGCCGGCCCCGGTCAGCGGCGGCTTGGCAAGATCCTTGAGGATCAGCTGCCCCTCGCCCCGGGTGCTGGCGTCGATGCGCTGCAACTCGATCTCGGGCGCGTCGCCCGCGGCGTAGCCCATCTGGTTGTCGATGCGGATGTTCGGGTACCCGCCATAGACGATGATCTTGCCGTTACGGGTGTTCAGCACATGGCCGGTGATGTCCACATAGCCGCCCGCCGGGCGCAGCTCGGTCACGATGACCTTGCCCTTCCCGTTGTTCCCGGTCGGATCGTAGTAGATCTGGAACGGGCTGCCGGGAATTTCGATCCTCTCCTCCTCGGTGCTGCCCGATGCCCGGATCCTCTCGATTTCCGCTCTGACATCGTCATCGAGCGTGACGGTGAAATCGTCCTCGCCGCTCTTGATGATGCCGTTCACGTTCACGAACTCGGAGTCGATGAAGATCCGGTTGCCGGTGAGCGTGACCTCTGTCGGCTGCACCGCAAGGAAGGCGTCGATGAAGGCGGTGCCGACAAACGGCCGATCGGCATTTTCCATGCCGTCGGTGCCCGTCAGCGTCGGGGTCTTCCACTTGGCATAGGGGTCGCCGCCGTTGTTGTAGATCAGCTGGTTCACCGTCACGGTGCCGCCGGTGACGATCTGGATGTTCTTGGCGTTGACCTCGGCGTTGACGATGATGTCGCCGGTGCTCGACGGATTACCCTGCCCCGTCAGCGGGTTCGCCGAATTGTTGAAGATCCCGATGGAGCCGCCCAGGTTCAGGACCGGGCCGTTGATGATGATGTCGTTCCACAGAACGACACCGTTGGCACCGGCGATCGAGGCGTCGATCGCGTCAAAGTCGTTCACGATCGTGATGACCGGATCGCTCGACGTGCCAGTCGAGGCGGCGGTAAAGCCGAAGTCCGGCGTCAGGACCGCCACGTCCGCCACGATGTCGCGGTTGTTGTTGTCGCCTGCGACATAATCCTCGTTGATCGCCTGGACGGTGCCCAGCGGATCGGCTTCCAGCGTGATGTCGGTGCCGTTGAACACGACCCCGCCATTCACTTCCGGGATGATGGCCCCGTTGATGATGAGGAAAGCGGGGGTCCGGTTCAGGATCGAGATCTGGGCGTTTCGCGGGGTATCGAAGGTGCCCGATCCCGCCAGCTGGTCGGCAAAGACCTGCACCCGGCCGGCCTGCGCCAGCACCGGGTCGACCGTGATGGCGTAGACCGTCCGCTCGATCGGGGCGATGTCGCCCTCGCCCTCGGCGATGGTGCCGTCGCCGTCGACGTCGCGTTCCAGCAGAACCGCCTCGCCCTCGGCCAGCATCGCCGTGGTCAGGCGCTCGATCTGGGTTTCGTAGAACGCCACCAGGTCGGGGTTCACGAAGTTGCCCGCGTCGTCCTTGACCGAATAGAGCGCAAGGTTCTCCCGCGCCTCGATCAGCTGCTGGTACCGGCTGGAGATGACCTTTTCCTCGCCCAGGCTCCAGGTGATGTCGCCTGTGCCGCTGGTCACGATCTCGAGTTCCTGCGAGCCCGCGGAACTTCCGACGTCGAAGGTGATCGTCTTGACCCGCTTGGCACCCGTCTTGACCAGGCCGTCGTTGATGACGTTGCCATAGGCCCGCGCAATGCCCTCGCCCTGCCCGATCTCGGTGTTGTTGCCACCCAGCGCCGAGTCGATCGCGTCGCCCACGGCCGAGGCCCAGTTCGTCGCCTTGGCGATGCCGTCGACAAGGGCAAGCCCCGCGCTGTCGGCCAGCAGGGCGATGTCGCGATAGCTTTCCAGTACGCCGCCCGAGGCAATGTTGATCGTGTTCTCGGCGACATAGACCGCCCGCGTTTCCAGATCGTCGATCGGGATGAGCGAGCCTGCGAAATTGTCCACCCGTGCCACAAGGCTGTTGGCGGGAAGGGCGCGATCCCTGTCGGTGCCGGTACTCAGGAAAAGGTTGCCCTCGGCCAGCACGTTGCCGCGAATGGTGATCAGGTTGTCCGGCGTCACGTCCATCTTGGCATGGCCGATGGCGACGGTGCCCAGACCATAGGTCTCGGAATAGGACTGCAGGTAGATGTCGTTCTCGCTCTGCGCCTCGAATTCCAGGTCGCCGGCGGCATGGATGGTGGCGTTGGCGCCGACCTCGACGCTGGCGATCAGCTTCGGCGTGATCAGGTCGATATAGGCGCCCGCGCCGGAAATCGCGCCCGCGGTGAAGAGTGCGACTTCCTCGGTCAGCACGATGTCGTTGAAGGCGCGCGCAAGCAGGGTGCCCGCCTCGTCAGTGGTCGTGACGCTGCTGTAGTCGTCGAAATCGACCCGCGTGTCGAAGGAGATGCTGAAGTCGGAACTGGCCGAGGCGCCGCTGGCCAGGCCGCCTGCATCGCCATCGATGTTGTTGCCGGCGACAGCCGTCTTGGTCAGCGTGTTGGTGGCGGTGACGGTCATGCGCTCGGCCGTGACCGACGCGCCCGCCAGGTCGCCATCCTGCTGGCCGATGCGCGTCAGCACCGTCGTGTCGACGATGGTGTTGGCCACGGCACCTGCCCCGGCAATGGCGCCGAAACTGTCGGTCGTGACGAAGGTATTCGGCTGCGTCACATGGCTGGCCGACTGGACAAAGGCGCCGTCCGTTCCTTCCACGGTGACGGTGGCGCCGTCCCAGACCTGGCTCAGGACATTGGCCACCGTGCGCGAGGTCGGTGCCGCCCCCGCGACACTGACAAGCCCGCCGGAGCCTGCGACCGTATCGGCGACATTGGCCGCGGTGCCGGTGGCGGTCAGTTCCAGCCGGTTCGCGTTCACGATCGCGGCCGAGCGGATCGTCGCCTCGATGTCGGTGTCGGATTCCGCCAGCGAGGTGGACTCACCCGCCCCGATCAGGCCGGCCGCCGCGGAATCCGCAAGCGCGAACTGGCTCGACAGGCTGCGGGCGATGACCTTGACGGTGCCGGTCGCGGTGACATCCGCGCCCGTGCTGAGGAACGCGCGCACCACATCGCTGTTGAGCGCCACCGCATTGGTCGAGGTGGCGCCGATCAGCAGCCCCCCGGCCGAGGAATTGGCGATGGCCTGCGCATTGTGAGAGGAGCCCAGCCGCTCGGCCGAGGCAAGGACCGTCAGGTCGCGGATGTCGAAATCGCTCAGGGAGCCCCCGGCATAGGCCTCGATCGTGGGGCTCGTCTCGACGGTGACGACGTTCGCGCCCATCGAAAGGCCCGTGGACACGGACATGCCATAGGCGACGCCGCTGGCCGCAATGCGGCTGCGGGCATCCACGATCATCTCGTCGGCATTGACGGTCACGTTCTGCACGAAAGCCTTGACCGTGGGATCGGCGGTCACGCTGACCACGCCGCCATTGGCGGCGACAGCCGCAAGACCCAGCGCCAGCGAGGCGGTGCCGGTCACGCCGGTCAGCTTCGGCTCGGACAAGGCCAGCACGCGAAGATCGCGCGACAGGTTGATGATATCGCCGCCATTTCCGGTAACGGATGCGGTGACGGTGTTCTCGTGGCTCACGACGGTGCGCGCGCCGGAACCCGACACGCTGAAGCCCAGCCCGGTTGTCGCCGATAGCGCCGCCGCCTCGGAAAAGGCGTTCACGGTGCTGTCGTCGATGGCCTCGACGACCAGGTCCCCGGCGGTGACGTCCGCGTTGGAGACGCTCGCCTCGACGCTGTTGGAAACGGTGTTCTGCGACAGCGAGACCGCGATCGAGACCGAACCGCCCACCGCGCCCACCGAGGCCGCGACCGAAGCCGCGCCCACATGGCTGTCTATGACGCTGTTGTCCTCGGCCCGGACGGTCACGACATCGCCGGTGGCGGTGATCGACCCGCCCGAAACCGTTGCCTTCACCGCGTAGTCGAGGGTGTTTTCCGCATCCGACCCGGCGCCTGCCCCGGCACCTGCGACCACCCCGCCGGCGATGGCGACGGACAACGCCACCACCTCCGCGCGGATCGTGGCCTGGTCCATCAGCGCCTCGACGGTGACGTTGCGGCTTGCGGTGATGGTGCTGCCGGTGACGGTGGCAAAGACGCCGGTGCCGTCGCCCGCGCCGATCCGGTTCTCGGCCAGCGAGAAGCCGATCGACACGCCGACGCCGACCGCGCCACCGCCGATCGCGGCCGATGCGGCCAGGATCATCGCATCGATCTCGGCGTCGCTGGTGGCGCGCACGATCACGTCGCCGGCAAGACCGTTCGCCCGCACGCTCGATGCGGTGATCGCTGCCGTGGTCGTCGTCTCGATGATGTTGGTGGCGGTGGCGCCGGCACCGGCAAAGCTGATGCCGACCGCACCAAGCCCGACCGCCGCCGCGGCCGCAGCCGTAAGCGCAGAGATGTTGGCGTCGTTCTGGGCGGTGACCTGCACCGACCCGTTGCGCGCCAGAACCTCCGTATCGGCGTTCCGGATCTCGGCCAGCGTGTCGCTGTAGATGCGGTTCTCGCCTATCGAGATACCCGCGGACATGGCAGCCCCCACGCCGCCGATGCCAGCGGCCACCGCAACCGCGCCGCCCAGAGCGTCGATCGTGGAGGCGTCGCGCGCGCTGACGGTCACGCTGCGCGCCGACACGCCCGTCCCGTCGCCGTCGATGACGGCCTGCGTCGTCGCATCGATGATGTTCTCGGCATAGACGCCCGCGCCCGCGGCCCCCACGCCCACGGCCCCGCCGCCCACGGCGATGGAACCCGACACGACCAGCGCCTGGATGGTCTGGCTGCTTTCGGCATTCACCAGCAGATCGCCGGCGCCGCCGGTGACGGCGCTGGAATTGCGCAGGATCGCGGACACCATGCCGGTATCGGCGATGTCGGTCCCATGGATGTCGCGCCCGATATAGTTCTGCGCGACCGAAACGCCGATCGATGCGCCGACGCCACCCGCGCCGATCCCCACGGCGGCGGACGCTGCCAGCACCGCTGCATTGATCGCCTTGTCGGACCGGGCATCGACGACGATATCCCCGCCATTCGTGGTCATGGCGCTTGCGCCGTCGATGCTGGCGGTCACGTTGCCCAGGATCGCGTTCAGCGAAACCGCACCGGCGCCCGCCACGGCGACACCGACAAGACCGCCGCCGACCGCCAGCGCCGCGGCCAGCGCCACGGCGTTGATGCCGGCGCGTTCCGCCTTGAAGGTGCCGTTCTCGTTGGTGATGGCAAAGCTGTTGCCCTCGGCGTCGATGGCGGTCCAGCGCTTGCCTTCCTCGACCATGCTCAGGCGCAGGTCGCGCTTTACCTCGTAGCCGGCGTTGGCCAGCGCCGCCTTCAGCGCGGCCAGAACGTCGGTGTCGTCGTCGATGTCGGCGACGGTGGCGTTGCCGTCCTCGTCCTGGTCGACCGCGGCCGCGTCGTCCAGCAGATCCGCCTTGTCCTGCGCCGTGGCCCCCGACAGGCCCGCAAGCGTCGGCAGGACCGGCGTCTCGCCCAGCGTCAGTTCCGGCGTCGATGCGGAAACCGTGATCCCCGCGTCCAGCGCGTTCGTGCCGGAGGCGCTGACCTGCGCCCCCGTCTCGATGGTGGCGAGCACGTCGGTGGCGATCTGGTTGAACGCCAGCGATATCCCGATCGCACCGGCCACGCCGACCTGCCCGAAGGCGGCCGAGATCGCGAAGGCCGCCGAGAAGGCGTCGATCACCGAGATGTCGTCGGCATTGACCGTCACGGTGCGCCCCGACACGTCGGAGGACGCGCCGCGGATCGCTGCGACCACATCGGTGGCGATCATGTTGACGACCGCGGCGCCGCTGCCCGACAGCGCCACGCCGACAGACCCGCCGGCGACGGCGACCGAACCGGCAACCGTGGTCGCGCGGATCGACTGGCGCGACTCGGCATCGACCAGGACTTCATCCCCGGCATCGACCTCGGAATTCGCGATCGCCGCCTCGACGGTCGAGCGGTCCTCGGCCAGGTTGACAAGCTGCCACAGGTCGGTGTTGCCGTAATCCTGCTGATTGAGGTTGTAGACCTCGTCGTTGTTGTCCGAGCGGTCGACGCTCTCGCCGACATAGCGGTAGACGTCCCCGGCGCGCGCACCCGACAGGATCTTCACGGTGGTGACGTTCTTCGTCAGCCCGTTCAGCGCATCGCCGGTGTCGTGCAGGGCCGCCGTGTCGTCGAAGCCGTAGCCCGCGAAGTTCCGCGCGACCGCCACGCCGATGGAGGCACCGACCCCGGTGGCCCCCACAGCCACCGCGGCAGAAGCGGCGACGACCACGGCGCGGATCGCGCCCTCGGCATCGGCCTTGACCGTTACGTCGCCGAGGGTCGCATCAACATCTGAATCGGTGATGTGCGCCCGCGTCGCGGTGTTGAGCTGGTTGGTGGATTCCGCACCTGCGCCACTGACCGCAACGGCGACCGAACCGAACGCCGCGGAAACCGCGGCCGCAGCAGATGTGACGGTGATGTCGGCGCTGTCGGTCGCGGACACTTCGACATTGCCGCTGCGGGCAAGAACGCCCTCTGCGGTGCCGCCATCCACGCCCATGATCCGCGCCTCGACCGCGCCGCCGATCACGTTGTGGGCCAGGGCCACGCCGATCGACACGGCCGCGCCGGTCGAGCCGAAGGCCGCGGCAACGGAAGCCGCGCCGGCAAAGGCGGTGATCGCGCTGTCGTTGGTCGCCGCGACGGTGACGTTTCCGCCCTCGACCATGGGGCCGGCGGCGGTGGCGTGATCGCCGTCGAGGGCGGCCAGCACGCTGACATTTATGACGTTCTCGTTCCAGACGCCGGCGCCGCTGACCGCGACACCGGTGGAGCCGCCGGCAATCGCGGCAGAGCCCGCGAAGGTCAGCGCGCTGATCGATTGCAGCGCATCGGCCGACACATCCACGTCGCCCGCGGTGGACACCAGCTTCGAGTTCGTCGTGCTGGCATGGATCAGCAGCGCGTCGTCATTGCCCAGGCGGTCCTGCCCGATCAGGTTGCGCGCCAGCGCAAGCCCGATCGAGGCACCGACCCCGGTGCCGCCGCCCACCGCCACGGAGACCGAGGCCGCAAGCACGGTGGCGTTGATCGTGCTGGCGCTTTCCGCCTCGATCACGATGTCGCCGGGTGCGGACACGTCGGACGCATCCACATGCGCAAGCGTGCGCGAGGTGATGACGTTCTCGGCATAGGCACCCGCGCCCGCCACGCTGACCGCAGTGGCGGAACTGATCGCCGCGGACAGGGCCGCCGCCGCCGAGACGGCGTTGATGCTGGCCCGCTCGACCACCAGGGCCGTGCCGTCGAAGCGCAGGTTGAAGCTGCGGCCATCCTTCTCGGAGACCGCCACCCAGCCGCGCAGGCCGTCCTTGGATATGCGGATCGGGCCGTCGATCTGTTCGGCCGCCACAAGCTGCTCGTTCAGCAGGTCGCGCAGGGTGTCGAGGATGCCCTCGTCGAAAAGAGCGTCGTCGGCGTCGCGGATAAGTTCCTGATATTCATCGTGGCCTTCTTCGCCCTCGGCCGGCTGCTCGGCCGGGTTCTCGACCATCGCCTCTTCGGCGGCATTGTCGAGATCGGCGGCGGTCAGGCCGGGCGTCTCGAAACGGTAGTTCGCACCGCCCGAGGTGTAGGCCCCCACCTTCAGCGAATAGGGCACGTCGTCCGAGCCGTCATCGGGCGCCTGCCCGTTCACGTTCAGGTCCGCATCCGCGACATAGGCCTCGGCGATGTTCGAGATCTCGTTCATCGCGATGGACACGCCCAGCGCGACGCTGGCCGCAGTTCCGCCGGCGCCTATGGCCGCCGACAGGGATGCCGCCCCGGTGAAGGCGTCGATGGAGGAGCGGTCGAAAGCCTCGATCCGGGCGCTTGCCACGTTGATCGACCCGGGCCCGTCGCCCGAGACATAGGCCATGGTGTCCGACGCGATGCGGTTGCGCCCGAAGGCGCCCGTCGCACCGACGCTGGTGGAACTGCTTCCGCTGACCGCGGCGGTGGCGGCACCGGCCAGCACGGTCGCGGCGATACGGTTGCCGGTCACGGCCTCGATCACCAGGTGCGGGTTCGCGCCAGCCACGTTCTGGACGGTGGTGTCGTCCATATGGGCAGATGTCAGCGCCCCCTCGCGCGACAGCCCCACCTGTTGCCAGGCCTGCGTGTCGCCGAAATCGACAAGGCTCATGTCCACGTCATCGGCATCGCCGCCGACATATTCGTAATACCGCCCGCTATGGCCGCCGCTCGTCACCTTGACGATGTCACCGGCGCGCAGGTCGCGCGTCCCGGTATTGGTGAAATCCTCGGTCACATCCGCATCGGCCCAGCCGATCTGGTTGTCGGCGATGGACAGGCCCACGGCGACGCCCGTTGCGGACCCGCCGCCGGAGCCGCTCAGATTGGCGGCGACGCCGATGACCTGGGCGTTGATGGTGGAACTGCTGTCCGCGTCGATCAGGATGCTGTCGGTGCGCAGCACGCTGTCCTCGATGCTGGCATCGGCCGCCCCGAAGATGCGGTTGACGGCCACGGCCCCGCCGACGGCGACGCCCACGCCACTGCCGCTGGCGCTGCCCGAAAGGCTGGCGGCCGCGGCGATCGCCGTCGCCTCGATGGTGGCCTGGCGCAGGGCGGTCACCTCGATCGCGCCGTTCACCGCGCTGACGGGGGTTGCAAGGCTGCCGCTGTTCAGCAGGCCCGCATCCACGGTGGAGCGCAGTTCGTTGCGCGCGAAGCTGGTCGCGGCGGATACCGCGATGGATTTCTCGGCCCCCACGGCCACCGACAGGCTGGCCGCGACCACCTCGGCCCGGATGCCGCTGCTATCCTCGGCGCCGATCCTGATGTCGCCGTTGGTGCTGCGCAGCACGTCCGAGCCGTCGATCAGCGCAACGGCGCCGCTGCTGCCGCGGTTCAGCGCGATGATGGGTGCGACGGTGATCGCGGTCGTCTCGGAGGTGGCGGAGACGGCCGTCGCCAGCGCCGCGTTCAGGATGTCCGCGTCCAGCGTCAGGACGGCATCGGCATCCACGGTGATGTCGTCGCGCGCGACCACGTCGCTTTTCAGGATCCGGGCCGAGGCAAGGCTCGGCTCCTCGTTCTGGATCGACAGGCCGAACAGGGTGTCGGCGATGTTGAACAGCACGTTCTGCTGCGCCATGCCGATGGTGTTGAAGGCCATGGTCACACCCACGGCCAGGGTCGTCCCACCGCCGCCCTCGGCGATGGTTTCCATGTCGATGTCGCTGTCGATGGTGGCCGTGTTCCTGGCCAGCACCTCGACCTTGCCGGCGGGCACGCTCACGTCGCTGTCGGCGATCACGGCATCCGCCGTCGCCTGCACCAGGTTGGTCGCGATCAGCGCGTTGATCGCCAGCGTGTTGCCGCTGTCGCCGAAGGCGGTTCCGCCATCGGCCTTCACGATGCCGCTGTTATGCGCCTCGATCGTTGCGGTCTCGATCGCCTCCACCAGAAGGTTGCCGCCGCTCAGATCCACGTCCGCATGGCCAAGCCGCGCATCGGCGCCGCCACGCACGTCGTTCAGGGCGATCAGACCGCCCACCGCGGTCGCACCGCTTTCGGACGTGTTGAAGTTCACCAGCGGGATCTGGTCGCCGCTCAGGTCCAGAGGCTCGAACAGTTCCCACTCGGCGCTGTTGGCGTAGTCGATGTCGCCCAGGTCGACCGGCGTGCCTGTCCGCGAGGGGCCCACATAGATGTAAAGCGTGCCGGGCTCGCCCTTGGCCGCGTCGTAGTCGGATGCGATGCGCACCTTCTCGCCGGTCAGCAGGTTGCGCTGCTCGCCCGATTTCGTGGTGTAGGAATAGCTGTTGGCCGCGTTCTCCAGCTTGGGCAGGATCACCGAGGTGCCGACATTGTTCGTGACCGTGGTGGTCGCCTGCACCGAATTGGTCGCGATGATGGTGTTGGTGTCCTCGGCCTTCACCGTCAGGCCCGCGCCGGCATCGATATCGTTCGCGGTCGCGTCCGGCCCGTAGACCATCGCCCAGTCGGCGCCTGTAAAGGTGATGGTCGCGAAATCGATGACGCCCGTGTCGCCCCGGTATTCATAGACCCGCCCGTCGGTCGCCATGACCCGGTCGCCGGTCTGGACCAGCTGCTCGCCGTCTTCGGCGCGCAGGTTCGCCAGGTCGATATAGGCCACCGCCTTGCCCGACAGCTTGTTCGTGGCAAGCGTCACCCCCGCCGAGGTGCCGCTGGCGCCTTCGGCGGCTGCCGCGGCCGATGTCGCCTCGTTCGAGGCGGTGGCATCGAACGTCGCCTCGCTCTTGGCGCTGACCTCGATCGCGCCATCCGCATCGACCGAGGAATTCAGCACATAGGCCCGCGCATCGACCGGCCGCTCGCCATCGAAGGCGGTCGCGATCTCGGGCGATCCGATCAGCCCGTCGAGCGTGTTGAACAGCAGGTTCGACGGTGCCCAGCCCATCGAGTTGAAGGCAAGGAAGACGCTGACCGCCGTGTCGCCGCTGGTGATCACGGCCGAATTCAGCGCGGTCAGGGCGCTGGTGTTCAGCGCGCGCACAAGCACGCTGCCCGCACCTTCCGCCCCCAGCGAATTCGCCGTCAGCGCGCTGTCCAGCACATGGGCCTGCGCCCCGCCCAGCAGCATGTTCGTCACGATCACGCCGCCCACGGCAACCGAGGTGCCGTCGCCCGTGGCGCTGCCACCCGAGGAGCTGACTGCCGCGTCGACGGTGGCGTCCAGTTCCGCCGCCTGTTCGGCAAGGACCGCGATCCGGCCGTCCGTCGTGGTGACGGTCGCGTCGATGATCCCGGCATTCACGTCCGAGCGCAGGTCGTTGTAGACGATCATCGCGCCCACGCCGACGGAATCCGAGTCCGACACGTTCAGACCGGTGGTCGCGACGTCGCTTTCCAGCGTCTTCTTCCACAGGTCCTCGTTCGAGTAATCCTGGGAATTCAGGTCCAGGTTCTCGCCCAGCGCATCGCTGCCGAGGAAGACATAGACCGACCCCGCATCGCCGCCGCCGGTATAGCCATCGGCCAGCCGCACCTTGTCGCCGAACTTAACGTCGGCGCGGTTCTCGGAACCGTCGAGCGCGTTCCAGTCCGCAAGCTGGCGGTCGTTCAGCGTCTCCTGGAGGACGGCGGCGCCGCCGTCATTCGTGGTCGTCGAGGACGACATCATCTTGGTGTTGGAAAACAGCCGGATCCGGTCCTTCGCCTCGACCTCGACATTGCCGCCGGCGGCAATGGTGTCGGCGCCCGCCAGCCCGCTGTTGTCGATCAGGGCGTTTGCCCGACCGCTGACCTTGTTGGACGCAAGGATGACGCCGATCGCCTTGCCGCTGGCATCGGTGGTGGCCGAGGCGGCGCTGAGCACCGTGTTCGACACGGTCGCGTTCAGCAGTTCGGACGAGAAGGCGCGCACGGAGATCGCGCCATCCGCGGCGACCGTGGTGTTCTCGATCAGCGCGGTCGCGTTGGAGGGCTGCTCGCCATCCAGCGCGGTCGAGATCAGCGGATCGCCCAGGATCGTGTCCACGACGTTGAACAGCAGGTTCGACGCCTTCCAGCCGATGGTGTTGAAGGCAAGCGTCACGCCAACGCCGGTATCACCGGTCGAAACGGAGGCATCGACGGTCGCATCCATCACCACGGCGTTGTCGGCCAGCACCTCGACCGCGCCGCCCGCGTCCAGGGTGGCGTCGCGCACCGTGGCGGTGGCCGAGGCGAGGATCATGTTGGTGGCGATGGTGCCGTTCACCGCAAGGGACTCCCCGGTCCCCCAGGCACTGCCGCCAGACGACGACGTGACCGCCTGAAGCAACGCCAGAAGCGTCGCGCTTTCAGTGGCTTCGACGGTGATGTTCCCACCTGCCGTGACGCTGACACCCTCGATCCGGGCGCTGGCGCTGCCGCGAACGTCGTTGGTGACGATGATGCCGCCATAGGCCTTGGAGTTCGACTCCGCCAGGTTGCCGAAATTCGGGAAGGCATCCTCGATCGAGCTGCTGCCGGTGATATCCTCCCAGGTGCCGGTGGTCAGGGTGATCGCGTTCAGCGTGCCCAGGTTCAGCGTCTCGCCCGCGCCGGTGTAGCGATAGACCTTGCCTTCCTGCCCCGCGACGTTCGAGCCGATATAGACCAGGTCCCCGGTCACCAGCGTCTGGCTGCCGGAGCGCGTGGTGTAGCTGAACTCCTTGGCAAGCTGCGCCGCCGCCAGGTCGGCAAAGGCGTCGATGTTGTTCGTCACCACGGACGAGACGAGCAGCGAACTGTCGGCCCGGATATTGGCGGTGTCCTCGGCGAAGACATTGACCGCGCCGCCGGCGTTCACGCTGCCGATAGGCAGTGCAGGATCGCGCAGTATCCAGTTGGCGTTGTTGGCATAATCCTGTTCGGCATCCGACAGGTCGATGGCCAGGACCGGGTTCGCCACCGTGAAATCACCGGCCTGCGAGAGAAGCAGCGCGGCGATGTCGGCCTCGGTCGTCTCGGCCCCGGTGTAGCGCAGGATCGTGCCTTCGCCATAGCCGCCCATCGCCTCGTGCAGGCGGATCAGGTCGCCGCTCTCGAGGATGCGGATGATCCCGCGGCTGGTGAAGTCGAACGCGGTCTGGCGCAGCTGATCGGCGCCGACATATTCGTAGACATCGGTGCCGACCCGCACCGTGTCGCCGGCGCGCAGCCCGGTCACGGTCTGCGTGCTTTCGTGGTCGGGGCCAGTATTGGAAATCCAGGCGCTGGTTTCCGATGCGACGCGGTTCGTCGCTAGCACGCCACCGGCGGCCGAGCCGTTGGCGCCGTATTTCAGATCCTTGATGCCCTTGCCGGCATTGTCCGCCTTGCCGCCCTCGACAAAGGCGTCGAAGAGCGCGCGGTCGTTCCCGGCGTTGGAGGTCGCGTCATTGCCGACCCGCGCATCGAGCAGGTTGACAAGGCTCACCTCGAGCGCGCCGGTCTCGGCGTTCAGGCGCACCTGCCAGGTCCGCCCCGCCTCGTCCGAGACGTACCACAGGCTCTGGACCGCCAGCGTCTCGACCGAAAGCTCGCCCTCGAACTCGATCTCGGCGTCCTTGAACTCCTGGGTCAGCGCGGCCCGCACGGCCTCGTCGCCGGTAATGTCGTCCTCGTCGGCCTGCGCGTCGCCCAGGTCGTCCAGATCCTGCGCACTCACGCCGGAAAGATCGAACAGGTGCAGCCGCGTGGTGGCCGAGACGTCCACGTCGCTGCCCGCATCGATCACCGAATCCTCGATCCAGGCCTTGGCGCCCACCGGGTCGGTGTCGATCAGGTAGTCGGAGCCAAGGATCGCGTCGATCGCCTGGAACAGGATGTTGGAGCCGTCGAAGCCGACCGAGTTGAAGGCGACGACGACGCTGATCGCGTCGCTCGCGACGCTCATCTCGGTCACCGTGGTGGCGTCCAGAACCGCAAGGTTGAAGGCCTGCACCCGGATATCGCCCGTGACGGTGGTGACGTTGCTGTCGGTGATGCGCGCGGTCGCGGCCGAGTTCAGCTCGTTCGTGGCGATGATGCCGCCGGTGGCGTCCTTGGCGCTGACGGTGCTGCCCTCGACCGCCTTGAGCGTGGCCATCTCGTGGGCGGTAACACCGACATCGAGCGCGGCGTGAACGTCGTACTCGTCGATATAGGCATCGGCCCCGCCCTCGGCCTCGTTGCGGCTGATCAGGGCGTAATACGCCTCGGCATCGCCCGCGCCGATCCCCATGGCCTTCATCGCCATCGAGGCGATCGAGGACGGCACGACGTTGGTCTCGTCGAGTTCCTTCCAGTATTCCTGGCCGTTGATGGCGCCTCCGGCGTTAAGCTCGGTTCCGCCCGCGAAATTGATCGTCCCCAGGTCAACCGTCCCGGCGGTCCCCATGTACTGATAGACCTTGCCGCGCTGCGCCTCGTCCGGGTGGTCCGAGGCGACATAGACCTTGGCGCCGAAATCGATCGCCTGGGTGCCGGACCTGGTGGTGAACTGGTACTGGTCCAGAAGCTGCTGGGCGAAGCTGTTGAGCAGACCGAGGCCCAGGTCGTTCGTGCGCGCGGCCCCGCTGATCATCAGTGTCTGGGAGGTCAGGACCGTCTTGTCCTTGGCAGCGACTGTCACCGATCCGGCGTCCGAGCGGACTTCCTCGCTCGAGGTCGTGCCGTCGGTATCCGCGATATAGGCCCGCGCCGCCCCCGCCAGCATGTTGGAGGCAAGCACGCCCGAGGCGGTCTTGGCCGAGGCGCCCGTCGCCGCTTCGGACAGCGAGGAGGCGTCCGAATTGATCAGCGCGTCAAGCTCGGCCGAGTTGGTCGCGCTCACGCTGACGCCGGTATCGCCCCGCACGGTCGAATCCACGATCCGCGCCACTGCGTCCGAGGGGGTCTTGTCGCCGATATCGGTGCCGATCAGCGCATCGAGCGTCTGGAACAGCAGGTTCTCGGGCGCGTAGCCCAGCGTGTTGAAGGCGACGAGCACGCCGAACGTGTCACCCGCAGAACTGACCGCGCTGGTCAGCTTGGCATCGAGCCTTGCGGTGTTGCGCGCATCGACCGATACGCTGCCGCCGCTGGACACGACGGTCGAGCCACCCTCGATCGAGGCCAGCGCCGAGGCGTTCGCGGTGTTGATCGTCAGCGCCCCGCCAACGGCAAGCGAGTCGCCCTCGCCGTCGATGGAACTGCCGCCCGAGCTTTCCACCGACAGGTCCGCGGTGGCGCGCAGGGTCGCGGCCTCTACCGCCTTGACCGATATGTCGCCGGTCGCGGAGACGTTGGAGCCCACGATCCGCGCGATGGTCTTGGCGTCCAGCTCGTTGCGCACGGCAAGGCCGCCAAAGCCCACGCTGTCGCTTTCGGTCAGGTTGTAGCCGGTGGGGATCAACTCGGTCTCGGGGACGGCCTGCCAGAGATCCTTGTCGGTGAAATCGACGGCGGTCAGGTCCAGCGAAACGGTGCCGGCGCCCATGTACCGATAGACGGTGGCCGGATCGCCCACCGCATCCTCGCCCGCCTCGTAATCGGCGGTCGTGCCGATCCGGTCCCCGAACGACACCTGCTGCGTGGTGGTGCCGAGTTCGACGCCGGTTTCGTCGAAGACCGCGGTACCGTCGGTGCGGAACTTCGCGGGGACCGAAACGCCAAGCGCCTCGTCCACCTCGGTGGCGCCGCCGTCATTGGTGGTGACAGAGGACGATACCACCTTGGAATTCGAGAAGAGCCCGCTTTCGTCCAGCGCCTCCACCGTGACGGTTGCGCCGCCGATCGCGTCGGCTCCGGGCGCGTTCGTGATCTCGGCGATGGCCTCGCCCGAGACCTTGTTGCTGGCAAGGATCATCGAGAAGCCCATGCCGGACGCCTGGTAGAACGGATCGCCCGTGGCCGCGGACTCGGCCGCGTTCGATACGGTCGCGTTCATCAGGGCCTTGTTCTCGGCCCGCACGGTCAGCGCACCGCCCGCCGTGACGGTGGCCGCATCGATATAGGCATGCGCGCTGGCCGCGTCCTCGGTGGCGCCAAGGCCCAGGCCAAGCAGGGCTTCGATGCCAAGAAGCAGATAGTTTTCAACGTCGAAGCCGACGACGTTGAAGGCAACAGAGAAGGCGAAGGCCTTTTGATCGCCGCTGCCCTCGGCCCGCGTCGTGGCCTGGGTGGTGCTGTCCATGATCGCTTCGTTGCGCGCGATCAGGTCGAGCGTGCCGGATGCGGTGACATCTGCGCCGCCGGCGATATAGGCGGTTGCATCGCCCAGCATCTCGTTCGTGGACAAGGCCCCGCCGAATTTCACGGTCGCAGCCTTCGGCTTGGTCGGATCGCCGTCCTGCACCTGGAGCGCGTCGGCCCGGCTTACCAGCACCTGCGAGTTGTCCGCCGTGACCGAGACGTTGGCACCCTCGAGCACCCCGCCCGAGATCATCGCCGTGACCGCCTTGGTCATCTGGTTGATCGCGGCGGCGACGCTGACGTCGATCTTGCTCAGAGAGGTGAGAAGCCCCTCGAAATCCTCGGACGCGACTTCCAGCCGCGTCTCGTCGTTGGCCAGCACGGTCACGTTGCCGGTGACATCGACATTCGCATCGGCGATGCCGGCAAGCGTGGTGCCATCGATGGTGTTGACCGCGACCTTGGCGCCGCTGGAATAGGTGCTGGTGTTCTGCGCCAGCACCGAAAGCGACGCGCCGCGCACGGTCGCCCCGTCGATGCGGGCGACCAGCGTGTCGTCGCCGTTCAGATAGGTCACGCCGATCAGGCTGGCCTTGACCTTGTTCGTGACCGTGCCGGTGTTCAGCGCCTCGACCGCCAGCGCACCGGAGCCGGTGGTTCCGAAAGTGGCATCGCCGACCAGCGCCTGCGTGTTCCGGGTCAGGGTGAGGATCGCGAAGGACAGGCCGAAATCCTCGAGCACGCCTCCGAAACTGCCGAGCAGCCCGAGTTCGCTTTCATCGGGGATCAGTTCGATGGACAGATTCGTGGTGTCCTCGGCCCGCACGAGGCCGCTCAGCGCGGTGCCGTCGGTTGCGGTCCGGTCGGCGATTGTGCCGCTGCCGATCCGGACGGTCGCGCCATCGGCGATCTGCGCGGTGGTCGTGGTATCGGCTATGATGTTCTGGGTGAAATCGCCCAGCAGGGTCTGGTTGCCATCGACCGAGATGTCCAGATTGCTGCGCGCCTCCAGCAGGAAGCTGCCCGCGTCGATGGTGGCGGTCCCCGCGACGGTCGCGGTGGCGCTGAGCGTGGGAACCTGGATCGGGCTCAACTCGCCCGGGCTGTCGAAGGACAGATCGCCCGTGGCGTCAAGGATCCGCTCGGCACTGGCGGAGATCACCACCGCGCCATCGGCATATATGCTGCCGCCGACCGCGACGCTGGCCTCTGCCCCGCCGATGCCGGTCAGGTTCGCAAGCGTGAGCGAGCCTTCGTTCGCGGTATCGGTCGCCGTCAGGCGCACCGAGGACAGCGGATCGAGCGCGGTCCCGATCGACACCCCACCCGAGACGATGATCGCTTCCGTCTCGACGATCAGGTCGCCCGTGAAGGCGCTGGAAAAACCGTCGATCGTCAGGGTGACATAAGGATCGAGAAGCGGTTCGCCGACGAGATAGGTGCTCGTGATCTTCAGGCTGCCCGTGGGCGCATCGAAGGCGATCGATTCGAAGGCGGGACCGTCGAGGAAGAAGTCGGTCGTCGTCCCCGTGGTCAGCGTCGCCGTGGTTCGCCCCAGCGTCAGCGGGTTTTCCGGGCTGATATCGATGATGCGGTTCGTGGCCGAGAGGTTGTCGAAGATCGGCTCGAGCCCGGTGAAGAACAGGCTGTCGCCATCGCGCAGGATGTAGCCCGAGGTTTCATCCACCGTCCGGTAGGTGACGGAATCGAACACGCCCTCGCCCAGGATCAGCGTGTCGAAGCCCGCGGCCCCCCCGTCGATGCCGCCGGTCATTCCGCCGGTGGCGGCCACGGTAAAGCTGTCCTCGTTCCCCTCGGCGCCGACCGCCATCTCGACATTCACGAAGTCGAGGGTGACAAGGCCGTCGGTCGCGCTGCCCATGTTGATGGCATCGATGGTCCAGCCGACATTGCGCGCCGTGTCCATGACGATGTTGTCGGCGCCGTCGCGCCCGTCGAAGGAAACCGTGAACGGGGTGGTACCGCCGAAGCTGGCGGCGTCGATGGTGACAGTCTCGTTGCCGGCCCCGCCCAGGATCGTGACGGCCGAAATTTCCGCCAGATCCCCGAAGGCCAGTACCTGCCCGCCATTGCGGTCCACGATCTCGACCCGTTCCACGACAGTGGCCGAGGCATCGGCCTCGGCCACTTCGGAATGGAGCCGGATCAGTAGGTCATGGTTCCGCTGGTCCTGGTAGAGCGCCGCAAGATCCAGCGCCAGCACGTCGGCATTGAGAAGAACCCTCGGCTCCAGCGGGTCGAGCACCAGCCGCCGGGCTGCATGTTCGAGCTGGGCATAGCGCCGACGATCCCTGTGCCTGAGGCGCGCGCGCGACTTGCGGTTGAGTGGAAGGCGCGGAAGCAGGCCGGGTTCCTGCTTGACAAAGGGGATCGCCATCTAAGGCTCCATACATCAAAACCAAGCTCCGGCAGAGCAGCGCTGCGCCGGATCAACTGTCTTCTCAATACAGCCTGACTGCCACCAAGCCTGGGCGCAGCCTGCGCGAAAAAGTGACTCGTTTCCACTTTTGATTTCCCAGGAGGTCAGAAACGTTGTGTTTTTTCTCACAACGCATGAGTGACGAAACAAAATTTCAAGTATTCGCCCCAACGGCGCGCATCACCAGGGAAATGGCGGCATCCGGCGTTTGCGCCTCGGGGACGCGCAGATCCGCCAGCGGGCGCACCCGGCATTCCTGAAGACGGCAGGCCGGGCCGATCACGCTTTCATAGGCGCCAAGATAACCGCACAACCACCGTGCGAACTGATCTCCCGAGCCGGGCTTCACCCCATGGGACAGTTGCGCGATCTTGCGCGCGAGCGCCAGGTCCCGGGGGCAGTCCAGCCAGACGGACAGGTCGATCAGGTCCGCGGTCTCGGGCAGGGCCCGGCCAAGCGGCGTGTCGAAGACGACCGGCCCGAGCGCGGCCGCCTCCTGCACCGCCGCCCGCAGGCCCGGCACCGGAATTTCCGCATAGGGCGCACCGCGGCCGAGCCAGTCCTCGATCTCTGCGGGCGGGCGCCGGGTCATGGCCTCGTGGCGGTCATACTCCACCAGCCGCGCCCCAAGCCCCTGGGCAAGGGCGCGGGCGAGCGTGGTCTTGCCGGACCCCGGCACGCCCGATACCGCGATCACCCTCATGGTTTCTGCCCCGCGATGACGTGAAAGAGCATGTCGAGCATCGCGTCCCGCCCGGGCAGCAGCGTCAGGCCCGCGGCGCGGAACGCATCCTCGTAGAAGCCGGGCCTGCGATAGAAGCGCGCGAAGACCAGGTTCGCGGCCCCCGCCAGCCCGCCGGCATCCGCCTCGTCCGCGAAGGCTCCGCGCTCGCAGACGATCAGCCTCCCGCCCGGGGGCAGATGGGCGGCCGCGCGTGCGATCATGCCTCGCGCCTGATCCTCGGGCCAGTCGTGCAGCACCGACTTGAACAGGATCGCCCGCGGCGGCTGGCCCGCCACATGCGGCAGCGGATCCGCCCGCATGTCACCGGCCACGAAATCGATGCGGCCACCCTGCCCCCGCGCCGCAACGTGCCGCCGGCCCAGTCCGGCCACGGCCGGCAGGTCGAGCACGGTGACGTGCAGCCCCGGCCACCGCGCCAGGACGCCAAGGGCGAACGCACCGGTATTGCCGCCGATCTCGAGAAGGCGCGCAACCCCTTCCAGCGGCAGCAGCGGCGCGAGGACCGGCGCCTCGAGCTCGCTGAGTGCGGTGACATAGGCGCACCATGGCTCGGTATCCTGAAGGTTCGCGGCCCCGGTGCCCAGCGCGCGGGCGTAGTTGAAGAAGCCGAAGGTGCGGCTCTGCGCCATGAAGGCGGGAAGATCGCCGAAACAGGCAGCCCCGCCGGTCAGCAGATCCGCCGCCGCCATCGCGGTAAAGCGAAGCCGCGCGGCGAAGCCCTCCCAGCGGATCGCGTGCAGCCGGGCCAGGTCCTCCCCCGCAACCCAGCGGTCCTGCCGCGGCACGATCGCGCCGCCCCTTTCGAGAAGATGCAGCAGAAGTTCGGCATGCGCGCCATCGCGGGCCAGCCCGTCGCGGCACAGCCGGTCCAGCAGGCCCGTCGCAAGGCCGGCGTTCAGCGCGACCAGCGTCGGGTAGTCGCCCAGAAACCGCGCCTCTGTCCGGGCCAGCGCCCGTGCCGTGTCCGCGTCCATGATACCGCCGTCCTGCCTGTCCGCCGCGATCAAAGCAGGGTGCGGGCGCCAATACAATCACGCGTGCGGGTTGAGCGGCGGCGGCAAATGCGCCAGTGTCGGGCGAACAGCTTTCAGGCAGGACAACATGTCGTTTGCGATTGGCCCCAGGGCAACCCTGATTACCCTTCTCGCCACACCTGTTCTTGTCGGCGCGGCAGCGGCGCAGACCTTCGATTGCGTGATCGAGCCGAAGTCGGTGGCGACGCTCAGCGCCCCGGACGAGGGCACGATCGAGGAGATCTTCGTCGATCGCGGGCAGCTTGTCCGCGCGGGCCAGCCGCTGGTCCGGCTGGAGGATGCGGTGCAGCAGTTGCAGCTGGAACTGGCCGAGGCGCAGGCACGCTCGGACGTCGAGGTGCGGGCGAGCGCTGCGCGGCTGGAGCTGCGCCGGAAGGAATACGAACGCGCCCGCAGCCTGCAGGAACGCAACGTCGCCGCCGCGACCACGCTGGAGCAGGCCGAGATCGAGGTGGCGCTGAGCGAGTTGTCGCTGGAACAGGCGACGATCGCGCGAGAGCTGGCCGCGATCCAGGAACGCCAGGCGCGCGCGCTGCTGGACCGGCGCACCCTGAACAGCCCCTTCGATGGCGTCGTGACCCAGCTGCTGGCGACGGAAGGCGAATACGCGACCGAACAGGCCGGCATCCTGACGCTGGCGCAGATCGACCCGCTTTACGTCGAGGTCTATCTGCCCGCCGCCTATTTCAGCCGCATAGCGCCGGGACAGACCCACGCGGTCGCGCTTGCCCCCCCGCTGGAGGGGCGGCACGAGGCGGTGATCGACGTGGTCGACCCGATCCTCGACGCGGCCAGCGGCACCTTCGGCGTGCGGCTGGTCCTGCCGAACCCCGAGGGGCGGATCCCCGCGGGCGCCCGGTGCCTGGTGGAGTTGCGGTAGCCCGGCCGTCATGGAATCGTGACGTTGCCGCGGTAGACGCCCCGGCATGGACAGCATGAAACGCTTCGCGATCTATTACGCGCCGCCTGCGGGCGGGCTTTCGGATTTCGGTGCCGCATGGCTGGGCTGGGATCCGGCCACGGGCAGCACCGTTGCCCATCCCGACGTGGCGGGCCTGCCCCGCCCCGTGGCGGAACTGACCGGAACGCCGCGCAAATACGGCTTTCACGGAACCCTGAAGCCGCCCTTTCGGCTTGCCCAGGGCCAGACCGCCGATGCGCTGGCGGACGCCTGCGCGGCTCTGGCATCGCGCATTGCGCCGTTCGATCTCCAGGGGCTTCGCCTTGCGCGGCTTGGTGGCTTCCTTGCGCTGGTGCCCGAAGGGGACGCCGCGCCGCTGGCGGCACTGGCGGCAGCCTGCGTCCGCGACCTCGATCCTTTCCGCGCACCGCCGACCGGGTCGGAGATCGCGCGGCGCGCGCCGGACCGGCTGAGCCCGCGGCAGCGCGAACTGCTCGACCGCTGGGGCTATCCCTATGTGATGGAGGAATTCCGCTTCCACCTGACGCTGAGCGGCAAGCTCGACCCGCAGGACGCGGCGGCGGTCGAGGCAGCGCTCGCCCCCGTGGTGGCGCCCCTGCTGCCCCGCCCCTTCCCCATCGGGGAGATCTGTCTTTTCGGCGAGGATGGCGCGGGCATGTTCCACATCCTGCGCCGATTTGCGCTGCGCGCCTGACGCGTGGCTTCAGCGAAACGTCGCGCAGGCTTCATCCGGCTGTCACACGAATCTGGCATCCCATCATTCATCCGAATGAATGAGGGGACATCGTGGGACGCGAAAGCTGGAGGGATATCCGCGACGACATTGCCGGTCGCATCGCGCGTGGCGAGCTGAAACCGGGCAGCCGGCTGCCGATCGAGCCGGAACTGGCGCGGGAATTCGGCGTGGGCCGCCACTCGGTGCGCCGCGCGATCCGCGAACTGGCGCTCGAGGGCAAGCTGAAGGTCGTGCAGGGCAACGGCACCTTCATCCAGAACGCGCCGCTCATCGAGTACCACATCGGACGGCGGACCCGGTTCCGCAAGAACCTGCGCGAGCAGGGCGTCACACCATCGGGGGAGCATATCGCCAACGACATCCGCCCCGCCCCGGACGCGATCTCGGCAATTCTCGGGATCGAGACCGAGGCCCCGGTGCACCGCCTGGTGCGGCGCGGCCTTGCCGACGGGGTGCCGATCAGCCTGGGCATCGGCTGGTTCCCGGTCGCGCGCTTCCCGGACCTGGGCGCCCGCCGCGCGGCGGGCGAGTCGGTCTCGGACATCTACCGCGACCACGGAATTGCCGACTATTTCCGCCGGCGCACCACCATCTTCACCCGCCGCCCCGAGCCCGAGGAGGCGGCGCTACTCAGCCAGCATCCCGAAAGCCCGGTCCTGGTCGTGACCAAGGCCGACGTGACCGCCGATGGCACGGTGATCGGCTACTCCGAGGCGGTCTGGGCCGGCGACCGCGTGAAATTCACGCTCGATACCGAGGAAGAGGATCGCAACGATGTTTGACAGCGAAACCGCGCCGCATGGCGGGGCAGAGCATGGCCGGCTTCTGTCCGTGCTCGCCCGCGCTGACGATGCGCCGATGAAGGCGCTGGCCGAGCGGCTGCTGCCCGGCCTGGGCGAGGTCGAGGTGCTGGCCTCGCGCACCGGACTTGTCATGCAGCCGCTGCGCGACCCGGTGCAGGAGGTCGATTTCCACCTGGGCGAGGTGCTGGTCGCCGAGGCGCATGTCCGCGCAGCGGGCGTCGAAGGCTACGGCATGGTCACGGGGCGCGACATGGAACGCGCGATGGCGATGGCGGTGCTGGACGCGGCCTGGGCCTCGGGCATCGCGCGCGCCGAGGTTGCCGATTTCGTCGCGGGCCAGTCCGCCCGGCAGGACGCCGAAGACATTGCGCGGATGCGCGCGGTCGAGGCCACCCGCGTCGACATGGAGACGTTCTGATGCTGACCGCCCCCCAACCGAATGTCGACGAGATCCGCGACAACGCCGCCTTCGAGGCGCTGATGTGGGCCTTTTCCCGCCCCGGCAGCGTGCAGGCGCTGCCCGAGCCGGGGCTCGACTGCCTTGCGCTGGCGCTCATCGACCGCGAATGCAGGGTATTTGCCGACACCCCGCATCTGTCTGCGCTGGTCAGCCGAGCGGGGGCTTCCCTCGTGCCGGCGGCCGAGGCCGATCACGCCTTCCTTTCCGGCCACTCCCGCGCGCGGGAGACGCTGGAGGCGCTGCCCGCCGGCTCTGCGCTCTATCCCGACGACGGCGCCACGCTGATCGTGGCCGCGACCATCGGCGAGGGCGCCACGCTGCGCCTGACCGGACCGGGGATCGAGACCGAGACGCGGATCAGCCTGGGCGGCCTGCCCGAGGGCTTCTTCGCCC
Organism: Halovulum dunhuangense; assembly: GCF_013093415.1. NCBI lineage: Bacteria > Pseudomonadati > Pseudomonadota > Alphaproteobacteria > Rhodobacterales > Paracoccaceae > Halovulum > Halovulum dunhuangense. Next base: position 1,604,097 of record NZ_JABFBC010000001.1, on the reverse strand, counting down.
TGCGCGACGCCCGCATCCGCTACCCCGAGGGGGTGGACATCGCAATCGTGGACGGCGCGCGCCTTGTCGCGCTGCCCCGTTCCACCAGAGTGGAGGTGCTCTGATGGCCTATGTGGCAACCCGTGGCGGCGAGCGCGCCATCGAACAGGCCGAGCGGCTCTACCGCGAGGAACTGGGCAGCATCGACGCGGACCGGGTCGAGACGATCCGCGCCTCGATGCCCGCGCTGATCGACCGGGTGATGGGCGAGGCCTCGCTCTACGCGCCCGATCTGGCCGCGCTGGCGCTGGCGCAGTCCGGCGGCGATCTCTACGAGGCGGTGCTCCTGCTCAGGGCCTGGCGCACGACCCAGCCCCGCCTTGCGGTGGCCGAGCCGGTGACGCCGCAGGCGCAGCGCGTGCATCGCTGCATCTCGGCCGCGTTCAAGGACATTCCGGGCGGCCAGATCCTTGGGCCCACGCTGGACTATTCGCACCGCCTGCTGGCGACCGGCGTGCTTGAGGGGACCCCCTTCACCCCGCCGCCGGTGGAGCCTGCCGCCGTGCCGGCCCGTCCGCAGCACCCATCCGTCGCCGCCTGGGAAAAGGCCCACGGCCTGATCGCCGAGACAAGACCCGTGCCGGTCGCGCCCGACGCCATCCCCGACCTGACGCGCGAGCCGCTGCTCTTTCCCGCCAGGCGCGCGCACACGCTGCAATCGCTGGCCCGCGCCGACACCGGCGGCGTTCTGGCGCTGGGCTATTCGGCGATGCGCGGCTACGGCACCGACCACCCCACCGTGAACGAGCTGCGCCTGTCCGAGGCGGAAGTCGTGGTGCGTCACCCCTCCGGCGCGCGCTTCTCGGCCGGAAGGGTCAAGATCAGCCAGGCCGAGGTGGTGTCCAAGGGCAAGGGCCCGCAGCTGAGCGTGGGCTTCTGCGCCACCTTCGGCTGGAACGAGGTCAAGGTGATCGCGGGCGCCACGCTGGACCTGAACGCGCCAGGGGCCGCCAAGGGCTCGCCCGTGGAAGAGGAATTCTTCCTCTACCACACCGAACCGATGGAGGCGTCAGGCTTCTGCATCCACCTGAAGCTGCCCCATTACGTTACCTTCCAGTCCTCGCTCGACGCCATGCGCGACGCGAAGAAACGCCAGGAGACGCGCCCCGCCAAGGGCCAGCCGGCGGAAAAGGAGACCGTATGACACTCTCTGCCCTGTCCCGCAGCTGGGAGGCGTTTTCCTACGGCTTCCTCGACGCCTCGGCCAAGCGAGAGCTGCGCCGCAAGATGCTCAAGGCCATCGCCGTGCCGGGCTGCCAGATGCCCTATGCCAGCCGCGAGGTGCCCATCGCCCGCGGCTGGGGCACCGGGGGGCTTCAGGTGACGCTGACGCTGATCCGGCCCGACAGCGTGGTGAAGGTGATCGACCAGGGCGCGGACGATTCCGTGAACGCCGCCTCGATCCGCAAGTTCCTCTCGCGCGTCTCCGGCGCGCGGGAGACATGGGACACGATCGACGCCACCATCGTGCAAAGCCGCCACCGCATCCCCGAGGAGAAGATGCGCGAGGACCAGGTTCTGGTGCTTCAGGTGCCGAACCCCGAGCCGCTGCGCCCGGTGGAGCCGAACATGTCCGTCGCGCGGCAGATGCATGCCGATGCCGATTACAGCCGGCTGTGGCTGATCCTGTACGAACAGATCGTCCGCTCCGGCCGGGTCATGCAGGGGGCGAGCTACCCCGCGCTGGTCAATGGCCGGCACGTCATGACGCCCTCGCCCATCCCGCGCTGGGATCTGCCCAAGCTGCACATGGCGCGCCACCTGACATTCCTGTCGGCGGGGCGCGAGAAGCGGCTGCACGCGGTGCCGCCCTTCACCAGGGTGGAACCGCTGGTCTTCTCGGACGTGCCCTACAAGGTCGAGGATCACGCGGGCCTGACCTGCGCGCGATCCGGCGTGAAGGGCTTCTTCATGAACGAGATCCCGCTGGAGGATGGCGGCTCGGCCTTCGAGCTGTCCGACAGCAACCTTGGCATCAAGGCGATCCGCCGCGCCGAGGGCGATGCCGCGCCCATCGGCGAGACCTGGTACGAGAACGGGGAGTATCGCGCATGAGCGCCCTGGCCACCGCAGAGCGGCTGCAACCGCAACTGATGACGACGCCACCGCTTCTGACGATGCGGGGCATCACCCACCGCTACGGCGAGGTGCTGGCGCTGGATGACGTGTCGGCCACCGTCTATCCCGGCGAGGTGCTGGGCATCGTCGGCGAAAGCGGGTCGGGCAAATCCACGCTTCTGCGGATGATGAACCTGGAGGAAACCCCGCAGGCGGGGCGCTATGCGCTGGCCCTGCCGGGGACGCCCCAGAACCTGTTCGACCTGGACCGCTACGCGCGGCGCCAGCTGCGCGCGCGGCAGATCGGCATCGTCTACCAGAACCCGCATCTGGGCCTGCTGATGCGCAACTCGTCGTCGGGCAACGTGGCGGAACGCCTGCTGGTCGCGGGCGAACGCCGCTTCGCCACCCTGCGCGAAAAGGCGGGCGCCGCGCTGGAGGCGTCCGAGTTTCCGCTGGCACGGATGGATGCGCCGCCGATCCAGCTGTCGGGCGGCATGCAGCAGCGCGTGCAGCTTGCCAAGGCGATCGCGCTGGAGCCGGCGCTTCTGCTGCTGGACGAGCCGACCACCGGGCTCGATGTCAGCGTGCAGGCGCTGGTGCTGGATACGCTGAAGCGGCTGCAACGCGACCGCGCGATCACCATGGTGATCGTCAGCCACGACCTGGGCGTGATCCGCACCATGGCGGACCGGGTGATGGTCATGCGCCAGGGCCGCGTGGTCGAGGAGGGGCTGGTCGACCAGGTCTTCCAGGACCCGCAGCACCCCTACACCCAGACCCTTGTCCATGCGAAACTCTGAGGTTGCCATGACCGTCGTTCTGGAAGTCGAAGGTCTGGCCAAGACCTTTCACATGCACCACCTGGGCCAGCAGTTGCATCCCTTCGCGGATGTCAGCTTCACCCTGGATCGCGGCGAGTTCCTGCTGCTGCGCGGCCCCAACGGCGTGGGCAAGTCCACGCTGCTGCGCACCATCTACCGCAGCTACCTGCCCGAGGCGGGGCGCGTCACCTTCCACTCGCGCCACGGCGCGGTGGACCTGGCGCGCGCGGCCGACGTGGACGTGACGCTGCTGCGCCGCGACGAGATCGGCTTCGTCACCCAGTTCCTGAACGCCCGCCCCCGCGTCGCGGCCGAGGAGATCGTCGCCGAGCCGCTGCGCCGCATCGGCCGACCGGCGGACGAGGCGCTGGACGAGGCCCGCCGCTGGCTGGGCGAGTTCGGCGTGAAGCGCGACCTGTGGCGGGCCTATCCGACCACGTTTTCGGGCGGCGAGCAGCAGAAGGTGAACCTGGCCCGCGCGCTGATCCTGCCGCAGCGGCTGCTGCTGCTGGACGAGCCGACGGCCTCGCTCGATGCGGGCGCGCGCGCGGCGCTGGTGCGGCGGCTGGCGGATCTGAAATCCCATGGCGTCGCGATGATCGGCGTCTTTCACCATCCCGGCGATGTCGAACACCTGATCGACCGGACGATCGACCTCAAGCCCAAGGAGCTTGCCGATGTGGCTGTCTGATTTCCGTATCGTCCTCGAGGACCGGCTGATCGAGCGCGGCTCGGTCCGCATCGAGAACGGCCTGATCGCCGAGATCGCCGACGCCCCCGTCGCGGGCGCGGCCCTGTCGGGCGACGGCCTGCTCTTGATGCCGGGTTTCATCGACCTGCATGGCGACATGATCGAGCGCGAGGTAGAGCCGCGCCCCAACGTCAAGATGCCGATGGAACTGGGCCTGCGCGATCTCGACCGCCGGCTGAAGGTGGCGGGTGTCACCACCGGATTTGCCGCCGTCAGCTTCCACCCCGGCAGCGCCTATGGCCACATGCGCAGCTACGAGCATACCCGTTCCATGCTGCGCGACCTCAAGGCGATGCGCGCGCGGCTGTCGGTGGATCACCGGGTCCATGCCCGGTTCGAGGTGACGTTCCCGAACGCGCTGGGCGTGGTCGAGGAACTGATCACCGACGGGGTGATCGACCTGGTATCGCTGACCGATCACACGCCGGGTCAGGGCCAGTACCGCGACCTGGAGCGGATGGTCCGCACGATTGCCAGGAACCACGACATGACCGAGGACGATGCCCGCGCCGAGATCGACCGCCGCATCGCGGTCAAGACCGAGGGCGCGGGCGACCTGGCGGCCACGCTGCGCCGCATCTCGACGGCCTGCGCGGCACAGGGCATCCCGATGGCCAGCCATGACGACGACACGGCCGACAAGGTCGCGCTGATGAAATCGCTGGGCGCCACCATCAGCGAGTTTCCCGTGACGCTGGAGGCAGCCGAGGCCGCCCATGCGCAGGGGCTGCTGACCATCATGGGCGCGCCCAACGCGCTGCGCGGCGAAAGCTATTCGGGGAACCTGTCGGCGCGCGATGCCCATGCGGCCGGTCGGCTGGATATCCTTGCGGCAGACTACCACCCATCGGCGATCCTGCCGGCGGTGCTGGTGCTGGGGCAGACCGACCCGCAAGGGATCGTCGGCGCGACACGGCTTGCCACGGCCAACCCGGCGCGCGCGCTGGGCATGGCCGACCGGGGCCGGATCGCGCCGGGGCTGCGCGCCGACCTGGTGATCGCCGACGACAGCGGTGTGGGCCATGTGCAGGCGACCCTGCGCGGGGGGCGCACGATCTACACCGACGGCACCGTCCACCTGTCCGCCGCAGCCTGAGGCTGCGGCGGACGCCTTTCGGGACCGCGGGATCTGTCACCAAAAATTCATTCGGATGACAGGGCGGAGTTACAGATTCGGGCGACAAGGGCGGCATGGAACAGCAAACACTCACCCTCACCAAGCTGAGCCGCACCTTCGGGGAAACCCGCGCGGTGGACAGCGTTTCGCTGGATATCCGGCCTGGCCAGTTCGTGGGCGTCATAGGACGCTCGGGTGCCGGCAAATCGACCCTTCTGCGCATGATCAACCGGCTGGTCGACCCCAGCGACGGCGTCATCCGCTACGGCGATACCGACGTGACCGCGCTGCGCGGCCGGGCGCTGCGCCAGTGGCGCCGGGACTGCGCGATGATCTTCCAGCAGTTCAACCTGGTGGAACGGCTCGACGTGCTGACCAACGTGCTGGTCGGGCGCCTGGCCGAGCGTGGCTTCCTGTCCTCGATGGCGATGCATTTCACCGACGAGGAACGGACCCTGGCGATCGAGGCGCTGGACCGGCTCGATCTTGCCCCGCAGGCGCTGCAACGCGCGGGCACGCTTTCGGGCGGCCAGCAGCAGCGCGTCGCCATCGCCAAGGCGCTGGTGCAGAAGCCGCGGATCATGCTGGCCGATGAGCCCATCGCCAGCCTGGACCCCGGCAACGCCACCCGCGTGATGGAGGCGCTGCGCGCGATCAACCGCGAGGACGGGCTGACGGTGCTGGTGAATCTGCACACGCTCGACACCGCGCGGGCCTATTGCGACCGCATCGTCGCCATGCGCGCGGGCCGCGTGATGTTCGACGGCTCGGCCGCGCAGCTGACCCCGGACGTGGTGCGCGACATCTACGGCACCGAGGATCTGAGCGAGATCGACGAGAGCGTGACCTCGACCGCCGCGCGGGTCGCGGTTCCGGCCTGACCGGGCATCAGACTTTCCCTTTCCCACCGCTGCCAACCATGGAGTGAACCATGAAATTCGTGACGATGACGGCCCTTGCCGCCCTGCTTGCCGCCCCCGCGGTCGCCCAGGGCTGGAAGGAAGACTACCAGATCATCCGCTTCGGCATCCTGTCGGGCGAGAACGAGCAGGATCGCATCATGCGCTACACCCCGCTCGAGGAGTATCTCGAGCGCGAGCTGGGCGTGGAGGTCGAGATCTTCTCGGCCAGCAGCTATGACGGCGTGGTTCAGGCGCAGGCCGCGGACCAGATCGAATTCGCATTCCACGGCTCGTCGTCCTACGCGGCGCTCTACACCGAGACCGGCGGCGGCGTGGTCCCGCTCTTCACCTCGCAGAACGCCGACGGTTCGACCGGCTACTACTCGATCATCGTGACGCGCTGCGACAGCGGCATCAAGAGCCTTGCCGACCTTCAGGGCAAGGTGCTTGCCTTCGCCGATCCCGACAGCACCAGCGGCTACGCCGTGCCCTACTACAACCTGGTCGAGCGCGAGGGCATTACGCCCGAGACGTATTTCGCGGCCGTCCCCTTCTCGGGCAGCCACGAGGCCGGTGTGCAGGCCGTGGCGAACGGGACCTTCGACGCCGCCGCGACCTACCAGGACAGCGACACCAACGGCATCCCCCAGCGCATGGTGTCGAAGGGAATGCTCGAAGAGGGCACGATCTGCAAGATCTGGGAAAGCCCCGAGATCACCTCGGGCCCGTTCACGGCCCGCGCCAACCTGCCCGCCGAGATGATCGAGGACGTGAAGCAGGCGATGCTTGCCTTCCCGGTGAAGGAGCCCGAGCAGTTCGCGATCATGCGCAACACGCAACCCGACGAAGAGAACCCGACCGTCGGTTACTCGGAAGTCAACCACGAGCGCTACCAGTGGATCATCGACATGCGCCAGTGGCTGCGCGAGCAGCGCCGCAGCTGACGGGCTGAAACGCCTTCGGGGCGCGGGCCATCGGCCCGCGCCATCCGTTTGCAGCAGGACAGGATCCCCATGGCCACGTTCACCTATTTCCCTGACATCGCGCCCGGACACCCCCGCGCGACGATCACAGCCTTCGAACGCGACTATGCGGCCCGGCGCCGCCAGGCCCGCCTGTGGTGGGCAATCGGCACGGCGATCTTTCTCACCCTGTTCATGTGGACCTCGTGGCTGGGCGACTTCTTCAAGGTGACGCAGGTCACCCTGCCCGACGGCAGCCGCGACTGGCGCTGGATCATCCCCGCCGGGCTTCCGCGCCTGGGCGAATATGTCGAGAAGATGATCCCGGTCCTGCGCTGGGAAACCCTGGGCGCCGATCTGGCCGAATGGTTCTGGCGCTGGAAGACCTGGGCGGCGCTGCTGCTGGAAACCGTCCTCATCGCCTTCATGGCCACCGTGTTCGGCGTGGTGGGCGGGTTGCTGCTGTCCTTTCCCGCCTCGCGCAACCTGGCGCCCAACCGCGCGATCCTGTGGATCACCCGCCGCTACCTGGAAATCGCGCGCACCGTGCCCGAGCTCGTCTTCGCGCTGATCTTCGTCTTCTGCTTCTCGGTCGGACCGCTGGCCGGCGTGCTGGCGATCGGGCTGCACACCGCGGGCGCGCTGGGCAAGCTTTACTCCGAGGCGAACGAGAACATCGACATGCGGCCGCTTGACGGGGTCAAGGCCGCGGGCGGGACCTGGTTCGACCAGATCCGCTACGGGGTGGTGCCGCAGGTGCTGCCCAACGTGATCAGCTACACGCTGCTGCGGTTCGAGATCAATGTCCGCGCCTCGTCGATCATCGGCTATGTCGGCGCGGGCGGGCTGGGACAGGAGTTCCGCACCGCCATGAGCCTTCAGGAATACACCGACCTTTCGGCGCTGTTCGTCATCATCCTCGTCACCGTGACCGTGATCGACTACGGCTCGGAAAGACTGCGCCACCGCATCATCGGACTGGGAGAGCGCGCATGACCATCACCGCCACCGACATCGCCCGCGCCAAGGCGCGCATGCCCGAGGCGTTCCGTGCCCCCCTGCCCGTCCGCCTGCGCCGGATCGCGCTCTGGACCGGTTTCGGCCTGCTGTTCGGCTACTGCCTGTGGGCGTTCAACTTCGCGCCAGCCCGCATCGTCGAGGGGATCGGACGGCTGGGCAACGTGCTGGGCTTCATGTTCCCGCCGCATGTCTGGGACAACTGGGAAGACTTCGCCGAAGTCCTGAACGGCCTGGGCGAGACACTGGCGATGGCCTTTCTCGGCACCGTGCTGGGTGCTGTATTCGCCTTTCCGCTGTCCTTCCTTGGCGCCAAGAACATCAACCGGCTGAGCTTCCTGCGGCTGGGCGTGCGGCGCGGCTACGACGTGATCCGCGCGGTGGAAACACTCATCCTGGCGCTGATCTTCATTCGCGCCTTCGGGCTTGGCCCGCTGGCGGGCATCCTGGCCATCGCGGTCAGCGAGATCGGCACCTTTGCCAAGCTGTTCTCCGAGGCGATCGAGAACACTTCGGAACGTCCGGTGGACGGGGTGCGCGCGGCGGGCGGCTCGCGGTTGCAGTCGATCCGCTACGCGATCCTGCCGCAGGTGAACCCGGTGCTGCTGTCCGTGATCCTCTACAATTTCGAGTCGAACGTCCGCTCGGGCACGATCCTCGGCATCGTGGGCGCGGGCGGCATCGGCTTCCTGCTGAGCGACCGCATCTCGGCCTATCGCTGGGACGAGGCCTGGTCGATCATCTTCCTGATCATCGCGATGGTCTACCTGGTGGACTGGCTGTCCGGCCTGATCCGTTCGCGCTTCATCGGCACATGGAACGCCTGACATGAAACATCTGAGCGACATCCCCACGATCCACGACACCGCCACCGTCATCGACAGCACCCTGGGCCGCTACACCGAGGTGGGCGCGCATGTGACCCTGCGCGAGGTCGGGTTCGGCGACTATTCCTACATCGTGAAGGGTGGCAACGTGGTGTGGTCCACCATCGGCAAGTTCTGCTCGATCGCCGAGGGGGCCCGGATCAATCCGGGCAACCACGCCACCTGGCGGGCCAGCCAGCACCATTTCACCTATCGCTCGGCCCAGTATGGCATGGGCCCCGACGATGCCGACTTCTTCCAGTGGCGCAGGGACCACTGGGTGAGCATCGGCCATGACGTCTGGATCGGCCACGGCGTGACGATCCTTGCCGGCGTGACCGTGGGCACGGGTGCGGTGATCGGCGCCGGGGCGGTTGTGTCGCGGGACGTGGCACCCTACACCATCGTCGGCGGGGTGCCCGCACGCGAGATCAGGCGCCGCTTCAGCGAAACCCAGGCCGAGGCGCTGCTGGCCATCGCCTGGTGGGACTGGAGCCACGAGGCCCTGCGCGCGGCCCTGCCGGACATTCGCGACCTGCCGATCGACGCCTTCATCGAGAAATACGGAAATTGATCCCCGAAGACCTGCAACGCCTTCTGCCCGCCCGCGCCGTCCTGTCCTGCCTTGGCATCGCCACCGGCGGCGGGTTCCTGTTCTCGGCCCTTGGCCTGCCCCTGCCCTGGATGCTTGGCGCGCTTTGCGCGGTGATGGTGGCGGCGCTGGCGCGCCTGCCCATCGCGCCCGCCGCACGCATCCGCCCGCACACGGTCGCGGTCATCGGCGTGCTGCTGGGCGGCGGGTTCAGCCCGCAGGTGCTGGAACAGGCGGCGGGCTGGACCCTGTCGCTGGCGGCGCTTGCGGGGTTTCTCGTGCTGGCGGGCGGTTCGGTGATGCTGTTCCTGATGCGGGTGGGCGGCTACGGGCGCGAGACGGCGTTTCTCTGCGCCATGCCCGGCGGGCTGACCGAGATGGTGGAACTTGGCGCCGACCGCGGCGCCGACGCGCGCGCCATCGTGCTGGCCCATGTGCTGCGCATCGTCATCGTGATCGCGCTGATCGCCCTGTGGTTCCGGGTGATCGAGGGGCACGAGGTATCGGGCGTGCCGGTCGCACCCGATGGCCAGTTGGCCGGGCCCCGCGACCTGGCGCTGATGGCCCTTTGCGGCATCGCGGGGCTGTGGCTCGGGCCAAGGCTGCGGCTGCCCGCGGCCGCCCTGACCGGGCCGCTGATCCTGTCCGCCGGGCTGCATCTGGCCGGCCTGGTGCACGGGGTGCCGCCGGCATGGCTGGTGATCGCCGCGCAGATCGTGCTGGGCAGCGTGCTGGGCTGCCGCTTCATCGGCGCGACGCTTCCCGAGATGCGCCGCTCGGGACTTCTGGGGATCGGCGCCACCTTCATCGCGCTTGCCATCGGCCTTGGCTTCGCCATCCTGCTCGAGGCGGCGCTGGGGCTGTCCCGCGACCAGGTGATCCTTGCCTATGCGCCGGGGGGGCTGACAGAAATGAGCCTTGTCGCGGTGGCTATCGGCGCGGATCTTGCCTTTGTCACGCTGCACCATGTCGCGCGGCTTCTGATGATCCTCGGGATCGCACCGCTGGCCTTCGGCCTGTTCCCGCAAAGTGCGGCGCGGCTGTCCGCGCAGGAAGGGGGCGAGCATGACGATAGCTGACGCCGGGCGCCTGTTCCTGCTGGTGGGCCCCTCGGGCGCGGGCAAGGACAGCGTGCTTTCGGGACTGACCGCAAGACTGCGGCCCGAGGACAATGTCGCGCTTGCGCGCCGCCTGATTACCCGCCCGGTGATCCCCGGCGCGCCCGAACAGCATGTCGCCGTCACGCCCGAGGTGTTTGCCCGACTGCGCGCGGCGGGCGCCTTCGCGCTCGACTGGGACAGCCACGGCCTGTCATACGGGATCGGGACAGAGGTCGAGGCCTGGCTCGATTGCGGCTTGAGCGTCATCGCCAACGGCTCGCGCGGGGCGCTCGACCAGGCACGGACGCGCTTCGGCGCGCGGCTGACGGTGGTGCACCTGACCGCCGCGCCGGCGATCCTTGCGGCACGGCTTGCGGGCCGGGGCCGCGAAACCCGCGCCGAAATCGAGGCGCGGCTGGAACGGGCCGCCACCCTGGACGCGGGGCTCGGCCCGCGCGTCACCATCCGCAACGAGGGGCCGCTCGAGGAGGCGATCGCCGCGTTTCACGCGCTGGTGCTGGACCGGCCGGCCCCCCCGCGACCCGGAATCGCCTGAGCCATCGCCTGAGACATCGCCAGCCCCCGGCCCCACCCCGGGTGGCCCTGTGTCAGTCGGTCACGGGGAGCGCCCCGGAAGTGTCACAAAACTGAAGCATTGACGCTTTTTTCGTTGCCAGAGAACGGCTTCCCAAAGCATCCTTCCCGAACAGAGGAAGCAGATGTGACGGATCGCCATGTCAAGTCCCCGAATTTCGTCGCGAATGTCATGCAGATGTCACGCTTCTCGAATAGCCCGCGCGTCGCACGACACCTCCAGCAAACCGAGGAGCACCATGAAAGCCGTAGCCACCTTCGCAGCCGTCGCGGCCCTTGCCGCAGCCCTTCCGGCCCATGCCGAGTTCAAGCTGAGCGACCGCTACACCGACGCCGATGGCGACCTGATCGCCGACATCCCGACCGATCCGGCACAGCTGGTCGATCCCGACACGCTGATCTTCGCCTACACCCCGGTCGAGGATCCGGCCGTCTATGCCGAGGTATGGCAGGGCTTTCTCGACCACATGGCCGAGCTGACCGGCAAGAACGTCCAGTTCTTCCCCGTGCAGTCCAACGCCGCCCAGATCGAGGCGATGCGCGCCGGCCGCCTGCATGTCGCGGGCTTCAACACCGGCTCGAACCCGCTGGCCGTCGCCTGCGCCGGCTTCCGCCCCTTCGCGATGATGGCCGCGGCCGACGGCTCCTTCGGCTACGAGATGGAGATCATCACCTATCCCGGCTCGGGCGTGGAGACGGTCGAGGACCTGCGCGGCAAGGACATGGCCTTCACCTCCGAGACCTCGAACTCGGGCTTCAAGGCGCCGTCGGCGATCCTTCAGGCCGAATTCGGCATGGTCGCGGGCGAGGACTTCACCCCGGCCTTTTCGGGCGCGCATGACAACTCGATCCTGGGCGTCGCCAACAAGGACTACACCGCTGCCGCGGTCGCGAACTCGGTGATGGGCCGCATGCTGGAGCGCGATGTCGTCAGCGCCGACCAGATCGTCAGCATCTACAAGTCGCAGACCTTCCCCACCACCGGCTACGGCGTGGCGCACAACCTGACGCCCGAACTCCAGGACAAGATCCGCGAGGCTTTCTTCAGCTTCGATTGGGAAGGCACCAAGCTGGCCGAGGAATTCGGCCGCAGCGGCGAGGAGCAGTTCATCGAGATCACCTTCCAGGAAGACTGGTCGGTGATCCGCACCATCGACGAGGCCAATGGCGTCGTCTACGAGTGCAACTGAGCCACGCGACACCAGCCTGACGCACGGGCGGCAACAGCCGCCCGTGCCTGCATTTTCCGGAGGCTCCCCGATGCTTCAGCTCGACGCTCTGTCGAAAACCTACAAGACCGGCGATGCGGCGTTGAAGAATGTGTCGCTGCGCGTTCCAAAGGGCCAGATCGTCGGCCTGATCGGACCTTCGGGGGCCGGCAAGTCCACGCTGATCCGCTGCATCAACCGGCTGGTCGAACCAAGCTCGGGCAAGGTGCTGCTGGGCGATGTTGACCTCGCGGCGCTGGGGGCGCGCCAGCTGCGCCAGCAGCGCCGGCGGATCGGCATGATCTTTCAGGAATATGCGCTGGTCGAACGCCTGACGGTGATGGAGAATGTCCTGTCGGGCCGGCTGGGCTATGTTCCGTTCTGGCGCAGCTGGCTGCGCCGCTTTCCGCCCGATGACATCCGGAACGCCTTTCGCCTGCTCGACCGGGTGGGGCTGCTGGAACATGCAGACAAGCGCGCAGACGCCCTGTCGGGTGGCCAGCGCCAGCGCGTCGGCATCGCCCGCGCGCTTGCGCAGGAGCCGGAGCTCCTGCTGGTGGACGAGCCCACCGCCAGCCTCGATCCCAAGACCAGCCGCCAGATCATGCGCCTGCTGACCGAGATCTGCGAGGAGCGCGGCCTGCCCGCCATCGTCAACATCCACGACGTGCCGCTTGCCCAGCAGTTCATGCAGCGGATCGTGGGCCTGCGCGCCGGTCAGGTCGTGTTCGACGGCCCGCCCGAGCAGCTGACCGAAAACGTGCTGACCACGATCTACGGCGCCGAGGACTGGAACGCCATGCGCCGCGGCGACGAGGAACAGGCCGAGGCGGAGGCCGACGCCGCCCGCCGGCTGGAGGCCATCGCCCGATGAGCACGGCCAGCTACCCGACGACCTGGCGGCGCCCGCCGCAGATCGTGACCGACCGGCGCTGGCGCATCGCGCTGCAGGTCGGAATCCTCGTCTACCTGGTGCTGGCCATCGGCTCGGTCGAGGTGAACTGGGCCCGCGTGGCCGACGGGCTTGAACGCGGCCAGCGCTTCGTGGCGGGCTTCCTTCAGCCCGATTTCACCAGCCGCTGGAACGAGATCTCGCGCGGGCTGGTGGAAAGCCTGACGATGACCCTGACCTCGACCGTGGTGGGCATCCTGGTCTCCATCCCCATCGGGATCGGCGCCGCGCGCAACATGGCGCCGCGCGCGGTCTATCTTTTCTGCCGCGGCATCATCGCGGTCAGCCGCGCGCTACAGGAAATCATCATCGCGATCTTTCTGGTGGCGATGTTCGGCTTCGGCCCCTTCGCGGGCTTCCTGACGCTGTCCTTCGCGACCATCGGCTTCCTGGCCAAGCTGCTGGCCGACGACATCGAGGAAATCGACGAGGCCCAGGCCGAGGCGATCCGCTCGACCGGCGCGTCGTGGTGGCAGGCGCTGAACTACGCGGTGCAGCCGCAGGTCATGCCGCGGTTGATCGGGCTGTCGCTTTACCGGCTCGACATCAACTTCCGCGAATCCGCCGTCATCGGCATCGTGGGCGCGGGCGGGATCGGCGCCACGCTGAACACGGCGATGGACCGCTACGAATACGACAGCGCCGGGGCGATCCTGCTCATCATCATCGGCATCGTGATGGTCGCGGAATACAGTTCCAGCCACCTGCGGAAATACCTGCAATGACCGAGATAACCCATCATTCGCAGGTCTGGACCTACCGGACCCCGAAGAAGCGCCTGCTGATCTGGGCCGGCTGGCTGGCCCTGGTCGCGCTGTTCGTCTGGTGCTGGCAGGTGATGACCAAGGACACGATCTGGATCTTCGTGCAGGACGCGCCCAGGCAGGCCGCCGACATCGGCAGCCGCATGATGCCGCCGCGCTGGTCCTATCTGCCGGAACTGATGGTGCCGCTCTGGGACACGCTCAACATCGCGACGCTGGGCACGATCGGTGGCGTGATCCTTGCTGTGCCGGTGGCATTCATGGCTGCGCGCAACACCTCTCCGTCGGTCACGTTTCTCAGGCCCATCGCGCTTTTCATCATCGTGGCGTCCCGCTCGATCAATTCGCTGATCTGGGCGCTGCTTCTGGTGGCGATCATCGGCCCGGGGATCCTGGCCGGCATCATCGCCATCGCGCTGCGCTCGATCGGCTTCGTGGGCAAGCTGCTCTACGAGGCGATCGAGGAAACCGACCGCGCCCAGATCGAGGCGATCGAGGCGACCGGCGCCAGCCGCGCGCAGGTGCTGAGCTACGGGATCGTGCCACAGGTGATGCCGGCGTTCTGGGGCATCTCGGTGTTCCGCTGGGACATCAACATCCGCGAAAGCGCGATCCTGGGGCTGGTCGGCGCGGGCGGGCTGGGGCTGAAGCTGCAAGCGTCGCTGAACGTGCTGGCCTGGCCGCAGGTGACGATGATCCTGCTGCTGATCCTGGCCACCGTGGTCCTGAGCGAATGGGTGTCCGCGCGGGTGCGTCACGCGATCATCTGAGACCGGCGGGCGCCCCCACGCCGGGGGCGCCTCGCGCCTGGTGGCTAGAGCAGTGCCGTGGCCGTGGAGGGCACCAGCGCAACGATGACCAGCACGGCCAGCATCACGAGAACGAAGGGCAGCGTCGCGGCGAAGACCTGTTCGACCGACACGTCCGGATCGTTCAGCGTGTTCTGCACCGTGAACACCGATATCCCGAAGGGTGGCGTGAGCAGCCCGATCTCCACCGCGAGCACGGTGATGATCCCGAAATGGATCAGGTCGATGCCCAGGCTCTGGGCGATGGGCGCGGCGATCGGGACCATGATCAGCAGGATCGACGTGCTGTCCAGGATCATGCCCATCAGAAGGATGATGACGGCATAGAGAAACATGAAACCCACCGGCGAGAAGCCACCCGAGCGGACCAGGTCGGCGATCGCGTTGGGCAGGCCCGCGACCGACAGCATCCGCGAATAGAAGCTGGCCGCCAGCAGCAGCAGCAGGATCGAGACAGAGATCGCCCCGGTCTGCTTCATGACGTGCCAGAGCCGCTTGCGGTCAAGGCTGCGGCGCGCCAGCGCCACCAGAAGCGCGCCGAAGGCGCCGACGCCCCCGGCTTCGGTCGGGGTGAAGAAGCCGCTGTAGAGCCCGCCCAGCACGAGGAAGACCAGCACCACGATGGGCAGAAGCTTTGACAGCATCACCCGCAGCGGCATCGGCTCGATATCCCGCAGGGTGCGGCGTTCGCGGGCCGCGGCGGGGTCGGTGAAGACGAAGCCGGGGGCTACCAACGTCAGCCCCATCAGCATCGCCACGAAGCCCAGCGCCAGCATGATGCCGGGGATCACGCCCGCGATGAACATGCCCCCGATGGAAACCTCGGCCAGCACGCCGTAGACGATCAGCAACAGGCTGGGCGGGATCAGCATGCCCAGCACCGAACTGCCGGCGACGGTGCCGGCGGCGAATGCCGGGCGATAACCGTGGCGCGTCATCTCGGGCACCGCGACCCGCGTGAAAACGGCCGCCGAGGCGATGGAAACGCCGGTGACGGCCGCAAAGACCGTGTTCGCCGCGACCGTCGCGACGCCCAGCCCGCAGAGCACGCGGCGCAGCAGTTCCTCGGCCACCTCGAAGGTGTCGCGCCCGACATTCGATACGCTGACCAGAAGCCCCATCAGCACGAACAGCGGAATGGTTGCGAACAGGTAGTCGGCAATGCCGCTATAGGCCGTCAGTTCCAGCATGCGGAAGGCCAGGTCGAGATTGTCCCGGATCAGCCAGATGCCAAGAAAACCCGCGCCCAAGAGCGCCCAGGCGATCTGCATGCCCATCAGGACAAGGATCACGAGCACCGCGATCAGGATGAAGCCGATTGCAAGCGTGGTCATTCGGCAGCCCCCCGCAGCGCGCGCAGACTTTGGCCGGCGCGGTAGAGACAGGCCAGCGCACCCACGGTGCAGCCGACCACGGTGATGGCGCGGAAGGGAAAGGTGGGGATGGTGAACACGCCCTGCACGCCGAAGAATTCCGCCGTCACCCAGGCCTCGACCGTCTTTGGCCATGACGCCCAGAGCAGCACCGCGAGGACCGTCGCCCCGCAGAGCGCGAAGACGATCTCGAGCACATTCACAGCGCCCGGACTGGCACGCCCGATGCGGCGCAGAAGGAAATCGGCGCGCGTCAGCCGCCCTTGCAGGATCGCGGCCGACACCTGCAGGAACACGATGGCCACCACGGAACGGGCGGCGATCTCGGCCACGCCGGTGATCGGCGCGTTGAAGAAGTTGCGGCCCAGCACATCGGCCACGATCAGCAGCATCAGAAGCCCGATCCAGATGGTGCCGATGGACGACAGGAACGCCGCCACGCCGCCCAGCACCGCCCCCACCGGCGCATCGGCGAAGCGGGGAATGTAGCCCCGGTCGTCGATCGTGCTGCTTTCATCCGCCATGCCACGCCCCTTCCCTTGCGAAGACCCGCCCGGAACGGGTCCGGGCGGGTCGGGTGTCAGTCCTTGGACAGAGGTGTCAGAGACCTTCGTCCCAGTTGCGCAGCGGCGTCACGCCCCGCTCGCGCAGCGCGTCGAAATAGGCCTTCAGAACCACCTTGCCCGCATCGCCGGTCTGTTCGAGCCAGGGCTCGATGATGTTGGGCAGGTTCTGCACCCATGCGGCCTTTTCGGCATCGGGCAGTTCGGTGATGGTCAGGCCGGCGACCTGCATCTCGGTGATGGCGCGGTTCGCGAGATCCTCGACATACTGGCCATGCGCAGCCGAAGTGGCCTTCGCCGCCTCCATGAAGGCCGCCTGCACCGGCTCGGGCAGGCCGTCGAAGAAGTCCTTGTTGGCCGCGATGCCGCCGAAATACATCGAGCCGATGCCGACGCGGGTCAGCTGCGGCGCCACCTCGTAGACGCGGGTCGGCAGGATGCCCGAGGCGAAGGACAGCGCCCCCTCGGTCACGCCGGTCTGGATGTTGGTGTAGTACGTCGTCAGCGCGCCATCCACCGGGGTCGCCCCGGTCTGCTGCAACCAGTTGGCCGAGGTGCCGGGCGCGTTCAGCTTGCGGTTCTGGAGATCCGCCAGCGACGTGACCGGAAAGGTCGCGTAGATGTCGTAGCTGTCGGTGATCAGCGACGACAGGTGCACCATGTTCTGCGCCGTCCAGCTGTCGCGCAGCTCGGGCAGTTCGGCCGTCAGCTCGTCGAAGATGTCGATGATCATCTTGTGATCCGAGGTCGCGAAGGGCGTGAAGTAGGTCACGTTCTGAAGCGGCATGGTCGCGCCTTCCCAGACCGTGCCGACCATGCCGACATCGACGATCCCGTCCATCACCGCCTCGCGGGTGTCGGTGAACTTGTAGAGCGTGCCGCCATAGGCTTCGACCCAGTTGACCTTGTACTCGTTGCCCTCGGCAAGGATGCGGTCCACCTCCGGCTGGAAGGTGTTCTTCATCGCATAGACCCAGATGTTCGCTTCCGGGTGGCTAGAGCCGATGTTGACCGTCACGGTCTGCTGCGCCGCGGCCCAGCCGCCGCCAAGCGCCGCGATCGCGGTGGCCGCCATGAGTGTTCTGATCGTCATTCCGTTTCCTCCCAGGCAAGGGGCGCTTTGCCGCGCCCTTTTCGATTTCAGTCGTCGATCTTCCCCAGCGCCCGGAGGATCCTCTCGGGCGTGAAGGGCATTTCCGTCACCTGCGCCCCGAACGGGCGGAGCGCATCGTTGATCGCGTTCATCACCGCGGCCGGCGCACCCGCCGTGCCCGCCTCGCCCGCGCCCTTGGCGCCCAGCAGGCTTTCCTTCGTCGGCGTCTCGACATGGCCGATCACCATGTCGGGCATTTCGGCCGCCATCGGCACCAGGTAGTCCGCCATCGATCCGTTCAGCAACTGGCCGTCGGCATCGTAGTGGATCTCTTCGAAAAGCGCGCCGCCCAGCCCCTGCACGATGCCGCCCCGGATCTGCTCGTCCACCAGCTGCGGGTTGATGATGCGCCCGCAATCCTCGACGCACCAGTGTTTCAGCAGTGTGACCATGCCGGTCTCGGTATCGACCTCCAGGTAGGAGGCCTGCACGCCGTTGGTGAAGGCGAAGGGATAGTCCGAGGTGATGAAATGCCGAGTCTGCACCAGCTCGCGCGGCAGGCCCTTGGGCAGCGTGTCGCCGCGGAAATAGACGATGCGGCCCAGTTCCTCCAGCGGCATCCGCGGCTCGCCGGTGGCGCTGTCCACCACCTGGCCCGCGCGGATGTCGAGCGCGTCCTTCGGCGCCTGAAGCATCGCGCCCGCCACCTCGAGGATCGAGTCCTTCAGCGCCAGCGCCGATTGCAGCGCCGCCTCGCCGCCGATGCCCGCCCCGCGCGAGGCCCAGGTGCCGCCGCCATAAGGGGTGACCTGCGTGTCGCCGGTGATCACGCGCACCTTGTCGGGGGTTACGCCCACGCCCTCGGCCACGATCTGGGACAGCATCGCCTCGGTGCCCTGCCCCTGTTCGGTGACGCCGGACAGCGCGACCACGGACCCGTCTGGATCCATCCGCACGGTGCAGCCGTCCTGCGCCGAGATGCGCGCCCCGCCGATCCCGTACATGAAGGGCGAGGGGTTCGTGAGTTCGATGAAGCTCGCGATGCCGATGCCGCGGTGGATGCCCCGCTTGCGCGCCTCGGCCTGGTCGGCACGCAGCGCGTCGTAGTCCATGAGCGCGATCAGCTTGTCGAGGCTTGCGTGATGCGACAGCCCCTCGAAGCGCATCTTTGCAGGGGATGTCACCGGGTAGGCGTCATCGGGGAAAAGATTGCGGCGCCGGATCTCGACCGGGTCCATGCCCAGTTCGGCCGCCGCCATGTCCACCAGCCCCTCTGTCACGGCAACCGCGATCGGGTGGCCCACCGCGCGATACTGGCAGGTCGGCGTCTTGTTCTGGAACACGACGGACGTGCGGGCGCGGTAGTGCGCGAAATCATAGGGGCCGCCACACAGGTTCACGACCTGGTTCCCCTCGATCGCCGAGGTGCGGGGATAGACCGAATAGGCCCCGATCGCGGTCCAGTCGTCCACGTCGAAGGCCAGGATCCTGCCGTCGGCATCCACCGCGATCCGCGCCTCGATCTCGTGGTCGCGGGCGTGGATGTCGGTGGTGAAACTCTCCAGCCGGTCGGCCACGAACTTGACCGGGCGGCCCATCACCTTGGCGATGGCGACGGCGGCCACCTCGTCGGGGTAGACATGCACCTTGATCCCGTAGGAGCCGCCGACATCGGTGCAGATCACCCGCACCCGCCCTTCGGGCAGGTCGAGATGCTTGGCGAACACCGTCTGCATCATGTGCGGCGCCTGCGTCGCGTGCCAGACGGTCAGCTGCCCCTCGGCCGGGTTCCAGTCGGCAAGGATCGAGCGCGGCTCGGGCGTCACGCCCGTGTGGCGCGCGGTGCGGAACCTGGCCGAGACGACCTTGTGCGCCGATGCCATGGCCGCCTCGACATCGCCTTCCTCGTGCAGGCGGCGGAAGGCCAGGTTCTCGCCCATCTCGTCATGCAGCACCGGCGTCGCATCGTCGAGCGCGCTGCGCATGTCGGTGACGGCGGGCAGCAGCTTGTAGCCGACCTCGACCAGTGCCGCGCCATCCTCGGCCGCGGCCCGGCTGGTGGCGACGACGGCCGCGACCGGCTCTCCCACCCAGGTGGCGCGGTCCACGGCGATCGCATGCTGCGGCGGGGATTTGAGGCCCTTCAGATGCGCCAGCACGGCAACCCAGGGGGTGCAGACCCGGGCCAGGTCGGCGCCGGTAAAGACGCGCAGCACGCCCTTTGCCTTCAGCGCCTCGGCGGCGTCGATCCCGGTGATGCGGGCATGGGCATGGGGGCTGCGCACGAAGACGACATGCGTCATGCGCGGCAGGGTGATGTCGTCGACATAGCGCCCCCGCCCCTCGACCAGGCGGCCGGCATTGGGGCGCGGGACGGTCTTGCCGATATAGCTGTTCGGCCGGTCCGGGTTTCCGAAGGGAATGTTCATGCCGCCCCCTTTCCGGCGCGCGCGATGGCCACGCCCTCGACCGCGTCCACGATGGCCTCGTAGCCCGTGCAGCGGCAATAGTTGCCCGACAGATGTTCGCGGATTTCCGTCCGGCTGGGCACCGTGCCGCGCGACAGAAGTTCCTCGGCCGCGACCAGCATGCCGGGCGTGCAGAAGCCGCACTGAAGCGCGTTGCGTTCGACAAAGGCCTGCTGAAGATCGCGCACGGCCCCGGTGTCGCTGAGCCCCTCGACGGTCCACACATCGGCGCCATCGGCCTGGGCCGCCAGCATCAGGCAGCCCCGGACGCTTTCGCCGTCCACCCGGATCGTGCAGGCGCCGCAGACGCCATGCTCGCAACTCGCATGCGCCCCGGTCAGGCCCAGGTCCAGCCGCAGGAAGTCGATCAGGTGCCGCCCGGCGGGCACGCGCGCCTCGACCGGCTCTCCGTTCACGGTCAGGGCGATGTCGATGCGATCGCGAAACGCCTCGGTCATGCCGTCTCTCCTTCGATGTCGGCCACGGCGCGGCGCAAGAGCACGCCGGCCAGATGGCGGCGGTATGCGGCGCTGGCCTGGGTATCGGATGGCGGGTCCAGTTCGTCCTGAAGCGCGGCAACCGCGTCATCGAGCTTGCCCTCATCGAGAGCAGCCGCCGCCCCCTTCGCCAGGATCGGCCTGGGGCCCGCACTGAAAACGGCCACGCGATGGCCCGAAGGCCGCCTGACCAGGCAAAGACCGGCCAGGGCGTAGTCGCCCGAGCGGCGGGCTGTCTCCCGGATCACCTGCCGCTCGCCCGCTGCCGCCACCGGCAGGCTGATCGCGGTCAGGATCTCGCCCTCCTCGATGGCGGTTTCGAACACGTCGATGAAGAAGTCCTCGGCCGCGACCTCGCGCGCGCCTTCCGGCCCCTCGATATGGATGGTTCCGCCCAGCGCCAGCACGCAGGCCGGGAATTCGGCGGCCGGGTCGGCATGCGCCAGCGCGCCGCCGATGGTGCCGCGGTTGCGAATCGCGGCATGGGCGATGTGGCCCACGGCCTGCCCCAGCAGCGGCGCGTGCGTGGCGATCAGTGGGTCGCGCCCCACCTCGGCATGGCGCGTCAGCGCGCCGATGCGCAACCGGTCGCCATTCAGCGTGGCGCCGCGCAGGCCATCGATGCGCGTGATGTCGACCAGCAGATCGCCCGTGCTCAGCCGCATGTTCATCGCGGCGACAAGGCTCTGCCCGCCGGCCAGCACCCGCCCCATCCCGCCCGAGCGGGCAAGCAGGTCCAGCGCGTGGCGCAGATCGGTTGCACGGGCGTAGCCGCCCACGGATGCCTTCATCCGCCTGTCCTCCCTTGCACGGCGCGAGGCGCGCCTTGTTGATCATTTGATCATTCTTGTTGATCGGATGATCTTTAAATCGGATAAGATTGCAAGAACAATTTGCAGGCGTCAGAAAGGCGCCCGGAACGCGCAGCAGGCAACGGCGGAGGAGTGATGGACCAGATCGCATCGCAGGGGGCGCCCGAGCCTTCGGAACGCCGCCGCCTGCCGCCCGAGGAACGGCGGCGGATGATCGTCGAGGGGGCCGCCGCCTTCTTCGCCGATGTCGGGCTGGACGGGAAGACGCGCGACCTCGCAAGCAGGCTTGGGGTCACGCAATCGCTGCTTTTCAACTACTTCGCGAACAAGGCTGAACTGATCGAGGCGGTCTACGAGCATGTCTATATCGACCGCATGTCACCCGACTGGCAGGCACATCTGACCGACCGCTCGCAGCCGCTGCGGGACCGGATCCTGTCCTTCTACGCGGAATACAGCGCCGCGATCTTCCAGCATGAATGGCTGCGGATCTTCATGTTCTCGGGCCTTGCGGGAACCGCGCTCAACCGCCGCTACCTGGAGCATATGGGCACGGTCCTGCTGGGCCCGATGCTGGAAGAGATCCGCGCAGCCGCCCCCGGCCCCGACCTGCCGGGGGTGGAGGATATCTGGAACCTGCATGGCGGGATCATCTATATCGGCATCCGCCGGCACATCTACCAGATGCCCACGCCCGAGGATCCGATGCCGGCGATCGAGGCGGCGGTGGACAGGTTCCTGCGCGCCTACGGACTCTGACTTCCGGGAAAACCCGTGAAAAGGGCCCGCACGGCGATGCGCGCGGGCCCTCTGTTCGTTCTCACGGCGCGGCCTTTCAGGCGGCCTTGGCCAGCTCCGCCGGACCTTCGGTGAAGATGGCGTCATGCAGCGCCTTGATCGCGGCATCCAGATCCTCGCGCCCCACCACGAACTGCACGTCCACGCTGCGCGGGATCTGGTGGACGGCGACCAGCTCGATGCCCGCCGCCTCCAGCGCGGCGACACCCTTTGCCAGCACCCGCAACCCGTCGAGATTGCAGCCGATCACCGAGGCGATGGACAGGCTGCGCACGCTCAGGTCGGCGGCCGGGTAGCGGTCGTTCAGGTCCCGCTCCACCCGCCGGATCGACTTGAGCGAGCTGTCGACGTAGTGCGTGATCGTGTTGGCGTTCGAGGATTTCGAAACGATGCGCACGTTGTGCCGGCTGAGCACGTCGAGGATCGACGCGTCGTAGCCTTTCACCCCGACCATGTCCTGCTCGAACAGTTGCACCGCAAGCACGTCCAGCCCGGCCACGATCTCGGCGCCGGGCGCCTCTGCGCCCTCGTCGTCGATCAGGGTGCCGGGATCGTGCGGCTCGAAGGCGTTGGTCACGCGCAGCGGCACGCCCGCCTGTCGCAGCGTCTTGGCGGCGCGGGGGTGGATCGCCTCCATCCCCATGTTCGACAGCTGGTCGGCCACGTCGTAGTTCGTGCGGCCCAGCTTGCGCACGCGCCCCTCGCCCACCAGCTTCGGATCGGCCGAGGACAGGTGGAACTCCTTGTGGATGATCGCCTCGCGCGCCGGGATATGCGCCGCGATCCGCGAGAATGTCACCTCGGAATAGCCGCGGTTGAATTCCCGCATCAGCCCCTCGCGGCACTGCGCGTAGCCGGTCACGATCGGCATCTCGGTGGCCAGGTCGATTCCGTCCAGACCCGAGGCGATCCGCTCTTCCAGCGTGTACTCGTCCTCGTCCCGCCAGCCGCTGAGATCCACGAACCGCGCATTCACGCCCCGGCGGCGCAGCAGCAACGACGTGACGAAGGCGGAATGCGCCTCGCCCAGGCCCGACAGCAGCTCGCGGATGACCATCATGTGCTGCGACAGGCGGAAATGCCCGTAGGAACACAGCCGCTGAAGGTCGATCAGGCAGCTGCGCGCGCCCTCGATCCGCTCGCGGACGAAATCATCGGCGAAGGACCGGTCGCCCGGATCGTCCAGCACCGCGGCATGGGCCTTGCCCATCGCCTCGGCCACCCGGCTCAGCGCCTCGGACCAGCCGTGATCGCTTTCCGCGTTCGCGAACAGGCCGTAGACGCCCGGCTCTCCGGTCTTCTTGTTCTCCAGCAGCAGGTTGGTGATACCGCCGAAGGCCGACACGACGAAGACGCGGCCGTAGAGATCCCCGTCCTTGCGGCCGCCCATGAAGAGCGTGTCCACCAGTTCCGTCAGGCGCGACATCGAGGTGCCGCCGATCTTCTCGACCGTCGGCCCCTTGTTGCGGCTTCGTTCGGCCATGTCAGGCATCCTCCAGCGCATAGGACCCATCGGCCTGATGCACTTCCTTGCCGGTCACGGGCGGGTTGAAGCAGCAGGCCATCACCAGCTCCTCCTCGGCCCGGAGCGTGTGCCGGTCATGCAGGTTGAGCGCATACATCACGCCCGGACGGATCTCGTGCGTCTCGCCGGTGGCAAGGTCGGTGATCGAGCCCTTGCCGCTCATGCAATAGACGCTTTCGAAGTGGTTCTTGTACTCGAAGGTATGCTCCGAGCCCGCCTCGAGCGTGGTGATGTGGAACGAAAAGCCCATCTTGTCGTCGGCCAGAAGCATCCGGACCGACGTCCAGCGCGCATCGGAAACCGCGCGAGGACTGTTCTTCAACTCGTTGAAATCACGAACGATCATTTATCTTACTCCGCAGCAATCTTGGTTTCGGTGCAGGTCTGGACAGCGGCCTCGACGATGCCCAGCCCCTTGCGGAACTGATCCATCGGGATGGTCAGCGGCGCGAGCACCTTGACCACCTGGTCATGGGCGCCCGACGTCTCGATCACCAGGCCGTTGCGGAATGCCTCGGCGCAGATCGCGGCAGCCAGATCGCCGCTGCCGACATCGACGCCCTGCATCATGCCGCGCCCCTTGAGAAAGGCACCCGGGATGCGGTCGGCGATGCCTTGCAGCGCGGTGGTCAGCACCAGCGCCTTCTCGGCGATCTCGGACTTGAACCGGTCATCGGCCCAGAACTTCTCCAGCGCCACGCGGGCGGTGACGAAGGCGTGGGTGTTGCCGCGGAAGGTGCCGTTGTGTTCGGCCGGCTTCCAGATGTCGTGCTCGGGCCGGACCAGCACGCAGGCGAAGGGCAGTCCGAAGCCCGAGAGCGATTTGGCCAGCGTGACCATGTCGGGCTCGATCCCCATCTCGTCGAAGCTGAAGAAGCTGCCCGCGCGGCCGATACCCGCCTGGATGTCGTCGATGATCAGCAGCGCGCCGTGCTTCTTCGCCAGCCGCGCGATGCCCTGCACCCATTCGGTGCGGGCGGCGGTCAGCCCGCCCTCGCCCTGGACCAGCTCGACGATGAAGGCGGCGGGCGCATCGATGCCGCTTGCGGGATTGTCGAGCATCGCCTCGAGCATGGGCAGCGTGTCCACCCCCTCGCCGGCGGCGCCGTCATAGGGCATGTGGGTCACGTCGGAAAGCGGCATGCCGGCGCCCGCCCGCTTGCCCGGGTTGGTGGTGCAGGCCAGCGCGCCCAGCGTCATGCCGTGGAACGCGTTGGTGAAGGCGATCACGTTCTGCCGGCCCGTCACCTTGCGCGCCAGTTTCAGCGCCGCCTCGACGGCGTTGGTGCCGGTGGGGCCGGTCATCATGACCCGGTGGTCCATGTCACGCGGCTTCAGGATCAGCTTCTCGAAGGTCTCGAGAAACTCCGCCTTGGCGTCGGTGTACATGTCCAGCGCGTGGGTGATCCCATCGCGGGTGATATGCTCGATCAGCGCCGCCTTCATGTCGGGGTCGTTGTGCCCGTAGTTGAGCGACGAACACCCGGCAAGGAAGTCGATGTAGTCACGCCCGTCGGTGTCGGTCAGGGTCGCGCCGGTCGCGCGGGTGAACACGGTATCGAAGCTGCGGCAATAGCTGCGCACCGCGCTTTCGCGGCGGGCAAAGATCGCCGGCTCGGCTGTCGGAACAGTCGTCATGGGAATACCTCGGATATGGGAAAATTCTGGCTCAGGCGGCCTTGCGCAGACGCGCGGGCAGCGCGATCGTGACCATGTGCTCGGTCGCGTGCGCCCCGTTGAAGTGATCGTCGCGCGTGAAGTGCGGCGCGTGATCGAGTTCCGCGTCGCGCGCATCCGCGAAGCTGCGGAACAGCCCCCAGGAGGCCGCGTTGTCGCGGGTGATCGTGGTCTGCATCCGCCGCACGCGACGGCAGGCCGTACGCTCCAGCAATTCGGCGAGCATGCGCTTGCCGAGGCCGCAGCCACGGGCCTTTTCGGACACCGCAACCTGCCAGACGAACAACGTCTCGGGGTCGTTCGGCACCAGGTAGCCTGAAATCCAGCCGACCGGCTCACCGTTCATCTCGGCCAGGACGCAGGTCTCGCGGAAATGGTCGCATTGGACCATGTTGCAGTACATCGAGTTCACGTCGAGCGGCGGGCAGGACTTGATGAGCGCCCAGATTTCGGCGCCGTCCTCTGCCACGGGCTTTCGGAAGGTTATGGTCTGCCGCCTGGCGGCAAGGCTGGTCTGGGTCATCTTGGGCCCTTTGTTTAGTTCGTCATACTAATTAGTTTTTCCCGCCCCAAAAGTCAAGTTTTGCGCAATCAGGCGGATAAGTGCACAAAACCTGCCCATTTATCATTAGCCTTGCGATGCGTTATTCCCTTGGCGGGATCCGGCCCGTGGTGCTAACTGGTGTCCGATTCTCAGAGTTTCCGCCGGGTCCGCATGGATCGCACCGACCAGAGCCTGATCGCCATTCGCCGCATCCTGCGCGCAACCGAGCTTTACGGCCGGGAGCTTGCCCGCGCCGCCGGGCTGACGCCGGTGCAGATCCGGGTACTTCAGATCCTGGCCGAGAAGGGCCACGCCACCCCGAAGGAGATATCGCGCCGGATGGGGGTCTCGCAGGCCACCATGTCCGCGCTGATCGACAAGCTGGCGGCAAAGGGCATGGTCGAGCGGCGGCGCTCGGACGCGGACAAGCGCCAGACCAACGTGGTCCTGACCGTCAAGGGCGGACAGGCCGTCGACGACGCGCCCGACCCTTTGCAGCAGCTCTACGTCCGCCAGTTCGAGGCGATGGAGGAGTGGGAACAGGCGATGGTCGTAGCGGTGCTGGAGCGTGTCGCCGGGATGCTCGACACGACGGGCATGGATGCCGCCCCGGTGCTGGACGCGGGCGAGTTCGCTCCCTCTCCGAAAGCCTGAGGCCCGGCCCCGCCTGCGCGGCGGGACCGGGCATCGTCATGGATCAGGCGAAGCTGACGCCGTTCTCCGACATCGGCAGCATGGTCACACGCGGCCCGCGCGCGGCGATGGCATTGGCCAGCGCCGGGCCCGCGGGCGGGGTGCCCGGCTCGCCGATGCCGCTGGGCGCCTCGGCCGAGGGGACGATATGCACCTCGATGGCGCCGATGTCCTGGATGCGCAGCGGCTCGTAATCCCAGAAATTGGTCTGCACCACCTCGCCGCTTTCCAGGGTGATCTGGTTGCGCATGACCGCCCCCATGCCGTAGCCGACGCCGCCCTCGACCTGGGCGCGCACCACGTCCGGCGTGATGGCAAGGCCGCAATCGACTGCGCAGGTGACCTTTTCGACGCGCACACCGCTTTCGGCATCGCCCGAGATTTCAACCACTTCCGCGACATAGCTGCCAAAGGACTTGTGCACGGCAACGCCCCGCGACCGGCCCTCGGGGGCAGGCTGGTCCCATCCGGCCCTTTCCGCCGCCAGCCGCAGCACGCCCGCCATGCGCGCGTGATCGGCGCTGTCGCCCGACAGGTGCGCCAGCCGGAACTCGACCGGATCGCGGCCCGCGGCCCGCGCGGCCATGTCCATCATGCTTTCCATGACATAGGCCGTGTGGGTATGCCCCACCGACCGCCACCACAGCACTGTGACCGAGGGGGCCGCATCGCTCAGCCCCACATGCATGCCGGGGATCGCGTAGGGCGTGTCGGCCACCCCTTCGACCGAAGAGTGATCGACCCCGTCCTTCACGACAAAGGCCTCGAAGGCGGTGCCCTTGAAGATGGATTGCCCGGCGATGCGATGCTCCCAGCCGACGATGGCGCCGGCCGCATCCAGCCCCACGCGCACCTTGTGCGCGAAGGCAGGGCGGTAATAGCCGCCGCGAATGTCGTCCTCGCGCGACCAGACCAGCTTGACCGGGGCGCTGCGGTCGCTCAGCGCGAAGGCCTGCGCCGCCTCGACATGGTAGTCCGCCGCCGGGTTCGCCCGCCGCCCGAAGGACCCGCCGGCATAGATCGTGTTGATCTGCACCTGCGCGGGATCGAGTTGCAGGATCGCGGCGATGGTGGGGTGCGCGATGGCGGGGAACTGGCAGCCGTCATGCACGACGACGCCGCCTTCGACCGGCTCTATGGTGCAGTTGAGCGGCTCCATCGGGGCATGCGCGAGGTTGGGGAAGTAGAACTCCGCCTCGACGACCTGCGCCGCACCCGCGATGGCCTCGGCCACGGCGGCCGCGTCCGAGCCGGGCGTGGCGTTGTAGTCCGGGGCGGCGTTAACCCTGGCCAGCAATTCCTCGCGGATCTGGGCCGAGCTGCGGCTTTCGGCTGCGCTGAAATCCCAGTTGGCCGCGATGGCGTCGCGGGCCTGGAAGGCGGCCCAGGTGTTGCGGGCATAGACGATCACGCCCGCCCCCTCGGGCCGCGCCTTGGCGTCGATGAAACCCGGCACCTGGGCGGCGGCTGCGGCATCGAAGCTGTCGAGCCGTGCGCCCAGCCGCGGCGGACGCAGCACGGCGGCGACGATCTGGCCCGGAAGCTGGATGTCCATGCCGAAAAGCGCGCTGCCGTCGATCTTGCCCCCCGTGTCGCGGCGCTTCAGGCCGGCCTGCCCGATCACGCGGAAATCGGCGGGATCCTTCAGCGCGGGTTCTTCGGGCACCGCAAGCCCCGCGGCGGCTGCAACGAAATCGGCGATCGGCGCCGAGTTGCCGCCGCCCGAGATCACGCCGTTTTCCAGCGTCAGCGTTGCCGCATCGACGCCCCATTCGGTGGCCGCGGCCGCGACCAGCATCTCGCGCGCGGCAGCCCCCGCCTTGCGGTACTGTAGGTATGAGTTCGCGATGGCGGTCGACCCACCTGTGCCCTGCGCGCCCATCAGCGTGTTCGCGTAGCGGCTGTTGTCCGACGGCGCGAATTCGAACTCGACAAGGTCCAGATCGGCGTTCAGCTCTTCCGCGATCAGCGCGGTCAGGCCGGTCGTGGTGCCCTGCCCCATCTCGAAATGCTTGAGAATGGCGATCATCCGCCCGTCGGGCGTGATCTTGACGAAGGGTGTCAGGTTCCCCTCGCCGGTTGCGGCCAGCGTGCCCCGCGGCGTGAAGCCGACCACAAGGGCCGCGGCGGTGGCGGTCGCGGATGCAAGGAACCCGCGGCGTGTCGTGTCGTATCCCATGCTCAGGCCTCCATGATCTGGGATGCGCGCTGGATCGCGGCGCGGATCCGCTGGTAGGTCGCGCAGCGGCAGGCATTGCCGGACATGTAGCTGTCGATCTCCTCGACGCCGGGCTTCGGGGTTTCGGTCAGAAGCCCCACGGCCGACATGATCTGGCCCGACTGGCAATAGCCGCACTGCACGACGTCCAGTTCCGCCCAGGCCTGCTGCACGGCGGCGGCGGCGCGGCCCTCGACCCCTTCGATCGTGGTGATGGCGGCGTCACCCACATCCTCGATGAGCGTCTGGCACGAGCGCACCGGCGCGCCGTCCAGATGCACGGTGCAGGCGCCGCAGGCGGCGACGCCACAGCCGAATTTGGTCCCCGTAAGGCTCAACTCGTCGCGCAGCACCCACAGTAGCGGCGTTCCCGGCGCCGCATCGACGCTGCGCGCCTCGCCGTTCACGGAAATGGTATAGGCCATGAAAATCCTTTCTCTGGCTGATCCACGGGCCGCGGCACGCCCCGGCTCGCAGGAATTCGCTGGCGCACAGCATAAGCCTGTTGCGGCAATCCGAAAGTCGCGACTGCGTGACGAAGCGTCCCCCGTTCGGAAACACCCCCGCGGTCGTGGCGCCGCCGAAGCCTACAAGGGTTGGCACGGATATCATGGATGCTATAGTCGCTGCGTTCATCTGGGAGGCATGAAATGAACCTTTTCAAGACCATTGCTGCGGCAGCCATTGTCGCGGCTTCTCCGGCCATCGCGCAGGAGCAGCTTTCGGTGGCGACCGGCGGTACCGGCGGCGTCTATTATCCGATGGGCGGCGGCCTGGCCGAGATCATCAACAACCATGTCGAGGGTTATTCCGCGACCGCCGAGGTGACAGGCGCATCGGTCGAGAACATGGGCCTCATCGCCACCGGCGACGCGGACTTCGCCATCGCGCTGGCCGACACCGTGCAGCAGGCCTATCTCGGGACGGGCCGCTTCGAGGGCCAGCAGATCGAGGCGACGCGCGCCCTGTCGTCGCTTTATGCGAACATGGTCCAGCTGGTGGTGCTGGCCGACAGCGACATCCAGTCGATCGCCGATCTGGCCGGCAAGCGCGTCTCGGTCGGGGCCCCGGGTTCCGGCACCGAGGTGAACGCGCAGACGCTGCTTGCGGCGAACGGCATCTCCTTCGACGATTTCGACGCCCAGCGCCTGAACTTCAACGAAACGGCCGACGCGCTGCGCGACGGCGACATCGATGCGGGCTTCTGGAGCGTGGGCGCCCCCACCTCGTCGATCCTGAACCTCGCCACGACCACGGGCATCCGGATAATCCCGCTGAGCGAGGAAGAGATCACCGCCGCCCGCGAGGCGGACCCGACCTTTGCCCCGCTGCCGCTGCCGGCCGGCATGTATGAAGGCGTCGACAGCGACACCCCCACCGTCGGGATCCCGAACGTGCTGGTCGTCTCGGCCGACATGTCGGATGACCTGGCCTATGCCGTGACCAAGGCCATGTTCGAGAACATCGCCGATCTGCGCGCCGTCCACCCGGCCGCGAACGAGACCACGGTCGAGTTCACCATGGTCGCGACCCCGGTTCCGCTGCATCCCGGCGCCATCCGCTACTACGAGGAAATCGGCGCGACGATCCCTGACAACCTGCGCCCGTGATCCGGGCCATGGCGGGGCGGCTCTTCGGGGCCGCCCTTCTTCTCGCGACACCGGCCGTGGCGGGCACGCTGACGGCCACCCTGCCCGACGGCACCCAGATCGCCCGGCTGGATATCCCCGAAGGCGAAGGCTGGAGCGTGCTCTGGAACCATTCCGTGAAAGGCTTCGAGGTCGAGGACCGCTACGCGAACCGCGGCGGGCACATGGTCCTGACCGACTCGCACCTGCCCGACTTCGCCGCCGGCCTTGACCACATCCCCGGACGCGGGCGGCAGGTCTCGGACGGCATGGGCGGATACTGGATCCTCGATATCGACGAGCCCGTCCCCGGCAATGCCTATGTCCTGCGCCCCGGCGGCCCCGAGGTCGATCACAGGCTGCGCGCGGGTGATGCCGAGATCTCGCTCAGCGCCCGTGCCCCGCGGCAACGCGTGACCATCGCACTTCACCCCGGAGAGGACGGATGACCCCCCAGGCCCAACCGCGGCTCGTGCTGCGCATCACCGCCGCCGTTGCCATCGCGCTATCGGTCTTCCAGCTTTACGGGGCGGGGATCCAGCCGCTGGGGCTGTTCTTCCAGCGCCCGATCCACCTGGGCTTCATCCTTGTCCTGACCTTCCTGATCTTCCCGGTCTGGGGGCAGAACAAGCCGCGCGGCGCGCTGGGCTGGGCCATCGACCTGCCGCTCATCGCCTGCGGCGTGCTGGTGGGCGCGTGGCTGCCCATGAACATCGACACCATCGCGAACCAGATCATCCCGCGCCAGATCGACGTGACGGTGGGCATCATCACCACCATCGTGGTGCTGGAGGCCGCGCGCCGGGCCGTGGGCCTTGGCATGACCATCATCGGGGCGGTCTTCGTGCTCTATGCGCTGGCGGGCAGCCGGGGCGAGTTGCCGTTCCTCGCCGACTGGCTGCCGGGCATCCTGAACCATCGCGGCTATTCGATCGAGCGGCTGGCAAGCCAGCTGACCCTGGGCGCCGAGGGCATCTTCGGCCTGCCGATGGGCGTGGCCGCCACCTTCATCTTCGTCTTCGTGCTGTTCGGCGCTTTTCTGGAAGTCACCGGCGCGGGCAAGTTCTTCATCGACCTCGCCTATGCCGCCACGGGCCGCCAGCGCGGCGGGCCGGCCAAGGCCGCGGTGATCGCCTCGGCGGGCATGGGCTCGATCTCGGGCTCGGCCATCGCCAACGTGGTGACGACCGGTGCCTTCACCATCCCGCTGATGAAGCGCCTCGGCTACCGCCCGGCGCAGGCCGGCGGGATCGAGGCGGCCGCCTCCACCGGCGGGCAGATCATGCCGCCGCTGATGGGGGCAGGCGCCTTCCTGATGTCCGAGTTCACGCGCGTTCCTTACATCGACATCGTTCTCGTCTCGATCTTCCCGGCCGTACTCTATTTCGGCGCGGTCTATCTTCTGGTGCATATCGCCGCCGTGAAGCAGGGCATGACGGGCCTTCCGTCGGAAGAGTTGCCGCGCGTGCGCCAGGTGCTGGCCGAAGGCTGGCATTTCCTGCTGCCGCTGGTGGCGCTGACCTGGCTGCTGATCGCGGGCTATTCGCCGATGCGGGTGGGCTTCTACGCCATCCTCGCCGTGGTGGGCGCCGCCGCCGCCCGCGCGCTGTGGACCTTTGCCGCAGGCGGCCCCACGGCGGCGGGCTTTGTCGCGCTCTGCCGCGCGGGAGTGGAAAAGACGCTTCAGGCGCTGGAGCTTGGCGCGCGCAACGCGGTCGCGGTGTCGATGGCCTGCGCGGTCGCGGGCATCATCGTGGGCGTCGTCGGCCTGACAGGGCTGGGGCTGAAATTCTCGGCCATGATGCTGGCCTTCTCGGGCGGCAACCTGTTCCTCGCGCTGATCCTGGTGCTGCTGGCCAGCCTTATCCTGGGTCTCGGGCTGCCGGTGACGGCGGCCTATATCGTGCTGATCATCCTGGTGGGCCCTGCGCTGACCAGCGAGTTCGGCGTGCCGCTGCTGATCGCGCATCTGGTGGTGTTCTGGTACTCGCAGGACTCGAACGTGACACCCCCCGTGGCGCTGGCGGGCTTCGCGGGGGCGGCCATCGCCGGATCGAAACCGATGGAGACCAGCGTCCAGGCCTGGAAATACGCCAAGGGCCTGTATCTGATCCCGATGTTCATGGTCTACAACGAGTCGATCATCCTGGGCGGCCCGCTGCCGCTGGTGCTGTGGAACGGGATCATCGCGATCATCGCGCTCACGGCCTTCGCCGCCGCCCTCGAGGGGTTCCTCTGGGCGCCCATGCCGCTCTGGCAGCGGCTGGCGATCGTCCCGGGCACGGTCGCCATCTTCTGGCCCGACATCGGCATCGAGGCCGCCGGCGCGGCCCTGATCCTCGTGGTGCTGGCGCTCAACTGGCGCGCGGGGAAAAGCTGGACCCACCCGGCGCTTTCGGGGCGGGCCGAGACCTAGTCCCCCGCTTTCGGCGGCGTGTAGTGGCAGTGATCGGGCTTGAGGTCGATCAGCGGCGTGCCGTCCACGCATTCGAGCCCGCGCACCACCAGCCGCGGCCCGTCGCGCCGCACCAGCCGCACGGTGCTGGCACCGATCGGGTTCGGCCGGATCGGCGAGCGCAACGAGAAGGTGCCGCGCGGCGCGTTGGCGTGGCGCGGGTTCTGGACCAGCAGGTCGCGGCGCGACAGGTGCAGCCAGTAGAACACCTCGATCGTGTCGAACCCCTCGATCCCGTCAAGCGCCCGGTCCCAGGGCGGGGTCAGTTCGATCACGCATTCCGGCCCGTCGGGCTTGCCCTGGTGCGGGCAGTCCTCGCGCCGCGTCCAGGGCGTGCGGATCACCCCGATGAAGGCGATGCTGGCATCGCGGGGAAGCGGCGCATCGGTCGCGATCTCGTGCGGGCGGATGGCCTGGCGGTCGCTCACCTGTATCTGTCCTTCTGCTGATCGCTCTCCATCTTGCCCGGTTCAGGGCCACGCGCAAGCCCGGCCCACCGCTTCGGAACCGACAGCTTTCATGTTACCGTCGCCCCGAGAGGAGGCGTTCCATGCTGCGACTGTCCTGCCTTGCCCTGCTTGGCCTGATCGCCACCGGCGCCCGCGCGCAGGAGCTATGCCCACCCGCGACGCCCGCGCCCGATCCCTGCCTTGCCGGGCACTGGATCGGCCAGAACACGGCGGCCGAGGCGATGACCGCGATGCTGGAGCGCATGACCCCGCCGGGGACCTCGCGGGTCGTGTTCCCGCCGATGCCCGCGCTTCTGGGCATAAGCATCTACCGCGACGGCTTTTACGTCACCATGCCGCTGCACCAGAACCTGAGCTGGGAAGACGTGACCGACGAAGGCAGCACGCAGGTGGCGATGGACCTGGCGATCCCGACCGCCGTGGGGCGCCTGATGACCGAGGGGGACAGGCTCAGCTTCTGCACCATCCCCCCATCCGAGGTGATGCTCAGGACCGAGGCCGTCAGCTCGAGCGGCGGCAGCGCCACGACCTTCGTCTCGCCGGGCATGGGCCCGGCCAGCGGTTTCGCGCCCGAGATGGATTATTACTGCGGCGGCGACAGCCTGGAATTCCGCGTGCAACTGCCCGACCCGGTCGGCCCGGTCTACTACTCGTTGCGCCGGGTGCCCGAGGCGCGGCTGCCCGCGATGTTCCGCGAACTGGCGCCGGAGTAGCCCCCGGCGCCCCTTATTCAGAACGGCGCCGTCACGCCCAGCGCCGCGCCACGGGCGCGAAGCTCGTCTGCCGTGGCGTCGGGCAGCAGGATCCCCTCGGCCGCGGCGCGGGCGGCGTTCCGCGCCTCGATCTCGCCGGGATAGAAGATCTCGTCCACGCCGGGCTGGCGCGGGGTCGCCTTCAACTCCTCGATCAGCCGTTCCATGTCGGCCTCGAACTCGGCCAGCGGGCGCGAGGCGGCAATGTCGATGACCAGCGCCAGGTGCCCGCAGCCGCTGCGCCCCTCGGGCGTGTAGGGCCCGGTGATCGACGCACCGAAGCCGGATCCCGACAGCACGCCCGACAGCACGTCGACGATGGTCGCAACCGCATAGCCCTTGTGGCCCGCCATCGGCAGGATCGTGCCCTCGATCCCGGCGGCGGGATCGGTGGTGATCCGCCCCTCGGCATCCATCGCCCAGGTCTCGGGGATCTTCTCGCCGCGCTGCTTCGCGAGATACAGCTTGCCGCGGGCGACCGCGGTGTTGGCGATGTCCAGCATCATCGGGGCATAGCGCCCCGCGGGCGCCGACCACGACCAGGGGTTGGTGCCGATGCGCTTCTTCATGCCGCCCCAGGGCGCCATGGCGGGGCTGGCATTGGCGCAGAGATAACCCAGACAGCCCGCCCGCGCGGCCATCCGCGTGAAATACATCGCGGTGCCGAAATGGCCCGCATTGCGCACCGCGACGGCTGCGATGCCGTGCTTCTTCGCGCCCGCGATGGCCGCTTCCATGGCGCGCAGGGCGATGAGCTGGCCCACCCCGTCGCGCCCGTCCATGGTCATCAGCCCGCCCAGCCCGGCAAGCTCGGGCTCGGCATTCGGGTTCATCGCGCCGCTTTCCAGCCGCGCGCCATACCAGAACAGGCGCATCACGCCGTGGGACTGGTGGCCCCACATGTCGGCCTGCACCAGCGTGTCGGCGACCAGCGCCGCGGTTTCCTCGGGCATGCCGAGCGCGGCGTAGGATTGCGTGGCGAATTGGCGAAGCGCATCTGGTTGCACATGAATAGGCATCGGCGTCACTCCGTTTCCGTGGCGATCGGGCGGGTCTCGCCCGTCTCGACCAGGGTCCGGGTGGCAGAGCCCGAGGCATAGGTCCAGAAGATGCGCAGCGGCTCGGCCTCGGACGGGTTCAGGAAACGGTGCGGCACGCCCGAGGGCACGAAGGTGACGCAACCCGCCTCGGCCTCGTGGCGCACGCCGTCCAGTTCCACCAGCGCCCGCCCCGAGACGACGAGCACGCTTTCCTCGCAGTCATGGAAATGCAGCGGGATGCCCGCGCCTGGCGGAATGTCGGTGAAACCGTTGATCATCGTCCGCGCGCCCGCCGCGGCGGTGACCATCTGCACCGTGGCTGCACCACCGCCCCGCGCGACGCGCGGGCGCTCCTGCTCGCGGACGATGCTGCCCGCGCTGCCGTTCTCCGACATGTTCTTCCTCCCGGTTTGTCCGGGAGGATGTCTAGTCAAGAAGTGCCGGGCCGGAAAGCGGTTTCAGGCACTTCGCGCGGACTTACCGAAAGGCAACGCCGGGTTTCACCCCAAGCCGGCGCAGCGCCAACGCCAGCGGGCAGAAGCCGGTAAAGGCCGACTGCATCAGGTTCGCGCCGACAAGGGCGGTCAGCGCGAAGAACCAGGGCGACACGGTCAGACCCAGCGCAAGGCTCAGCAGAACCATGCCGCCGGCAAAGGCCAGAACGATGCGATCGATGGACATTTGACTTCTCCTTGGCCAGAAAGGCGGCAGGAAATGCCGCTTCTTCTTACACATTCATATGTAATTAGCGCCTAGCTGCACGCAAGCACCGGCCCGCCGCTGCCCCCGCGTAAACACCGTTTCAGACTTGACAACCGCGCGCCGGAGGCAAAGTAGGAGCGTGTTCCGCATGTAAGCACAGCTCACTCGCATCTCCCTCACGCCGATCGCATGCGTCAGGAGACATCGATACCATCGACACAGGCATAAACCGATGATCAAACGCATTGTAATTATGGTCGTGCTGCTTGCGGCCGTGGCTGGCGGGTTGGTCGGCTTCAATCTTTTCCGCGACAAGATGATCGGCGAATACTTCGCCAACATGCCGACGCCCCCCGTCACCGTCTCCACCATCGAGGCGAAGCCGGTCACCTGGACGCCCACGATCGACGCGATCGGCACGGTCAGCGCACTGCGCGGCGTCGAGCTGACGGTCGAGGCATCCGGCGTCATCGGCGACATCCGCTTCGGGCCAAGCGAAGCCGTGACCGAGGGCCAGGTGCTTCTGCAACTCGACGATGCCGTGCAGTCCGCGGATCTGGAGGCCGCGCGGACCCAGGCCGAGCTGGACCAGCAGAACCTGGTGCGGGCGCGCGAGCTTGTCAGCCGCGGGGCCACCACGACCGTGACGCTGGAATCGGCCGTGGCCGCCGCCGCCGCCTCGCGCGCGCAGGTCGCCAAACTCGAGGCGGTGCTGGAAAAGCGCCAGCTTCTCGCCCCCTTCAGCGGCACGATCGGCCTGCCCCGCGTCGATCTGGGCGCCTATGTGACCCCTGGGACCGTGGTGGCGACGCTTCAGGACCTGTCGCGCATGCGGGTGGATTTCACCGTGCCCGAGCAGCGCCTTGGCGAGTTGCGGATCGGCCAGCCCATCGTCGTGCGCGACGAGGAGCGTCAGAGCAGCTTCGAGGGAGAGATCGTCGGCATCGACCCGCGCGTGGATCCGGCCACGCGGCTGGTGTCGGTGCGCGCGAGCATCGACAATCCCGACGGCCGGCTGACCCCGGGCCAGTTCGTGCGCATCTCGGTCGTCCTGCCCGAGGAGTCCGGCGTGATCGCCATGCCGCTGACCGCAGTGGTGAGCAGCCTCTACGGGGACTACGTCTTCGTCGTCCGCCCGCGCGAGAACGATCCCGAACAGCTCGAGGTGCGGCAGGTCTTCGTCCAGACCGGCCGCCGTTCCGGCCAGATGGTCGAGATCGTCTCGGGCGTGCAGGTGGGGGATGCGGTCGTCACCGCCGGGCAGAACCGGCTGACCAACGGCGCGCCCGCGCGCGTGGACAACAGCGTGAACCCGGCCGCCGACATGATCGAGGCAAGCCTGCGATGAACCTCTCGGCCATCTTCATCCAGCGCCCGGTCCTGTCGACGGTGCTGGGCCTGCTGATCCTGCTGCTGGGCCTGCAAGGCATGTCCGGGCTTCAGGTCCGCCAGTACCCCGAGGTCGAGGAAACCGTGATCACCGTGACCACGGTCTATCCCGGCGCATCCGCGGACCTGATCCAGGGCTTCGTGACCTCGCCCATCGCGGCGGCGGTCGCGACGACGGAAAACCTGGATTACGTCACCTCCAGTTCGCGGCCCTCCGCCTCGACGGTGACGATCAACATGCGCCTTGGCGCGGATCCCGACGTGGCCCTGACCGAGGTCATGTCCAAGGTCCAGCAGGTGCGCAGCCAGCTGCCCCAGGACGCCGAGGATCCGACCATCGTCAAGGGCACGGGGATGACCTTTGCCACGATGTATCTGGCGATGCAGAACCCCAACATGAGC
Source organism: Halovulum dunhuangense (assembly GCF_013093415.1). NCBI lineage: Bacteria > Pseudomonadati > Pseudomonadota > Alphaproteobacteria > Rhodobacterales > Paracoccaceae > Halovulum > Halovulum dunhuangense. The sequence goes on along the minus strand of NZ_JABFBC010000001.1, from coordinate 1,566,443 downwards.
GCCGAGCAGCTGACCGAGTACATCGAGCGGGTGATCCGCCCGCGCATGTCCACCATCCCCGGCGTGGCCGAGGTGCAGGTCATCGGCGCGGCGAACTACGCGATGCGGGTCTGGATCGACCCCGTCCGGCTGGCGGGGCGCGGGCTGACCCCGGCCGAAGTCCTGTCGGCGGTGAACAACGCGAACTTCCTGGCCGCCCCCGGCAGCACGAAGAACGAGTTCGTCACCTATTCCATCACGCTCGACTCGACGCTTCAGACGCCCGAGGCATTTGGCGCGCTGCCGATCCGGGCCGACGGCGACGAGGTGGTGCGCCTGGCGGATGTGGCGCGGATCGAGCTGGCGGCGGAAAGCACCGACACCATCGTGAACTTCAACGGCGAGCCGGGCACCTTCATCGGGGTGTTCCCGACCCCCGGCGCGAACCCGCTCGACATGTCCGAGGCGGTGCTGGCCGAGTTGCCCGAGATCCAGGCCAGCCTGCCCGACGGCATGGACATGACGCTGATGTATGACGCGACCGAGCAGATCAGCGCCTCCATCACCGAGGTGTTCAAGACCATCGCCGAGGCGGTGCTGATCGTCATTCTCATCATCCTGCTGTTCCTGGGTTCGTTCCGGTCCGTCCTGATGCCCATCGTGACGATCCCGCTGTCGCTGATCGGGGTGATGTTCATCCTCCTGATGCTGGGCTACTCGATCAACCTGCTGTCGCTGCTGGCGATGGTGCTGGCGATCGGCCTCGTGGTGGACGACGCCATCGTGGTGGTCGAGAACATCCACCGCCACATCGAGGACGGGATGACGCCGATGCAGGCCTCGTTCCGGGGCATGCGCGAGATCTCGGGCCCGGTCGTGGCCATGACGATCACGCTTGCGGCGGTGTTCGCGCCGCTTGCCTTCACCGGCGGCCTGACCGGCGCGCTGTTCCGCGAATTCGCCATGACGCTTGCGGGCGCCGTGGTGATTTCGGGCATCGTCGCGCTGACCATCACGCCGATGATGTCGGCCCGGCTTCTGAAGCAGGGCGGGCACAGCCGCTTCCAGCAGCGCGTGGACCGCGGGTTCGAACGGCTGGCCGGCTGGTACGAGCGCCGCGTGTCCAGCTCTCTCGACTACCGGCCCGCGACGTTGCTGATGGTGGCGGTGCTGGTCGCCCTGACCGGCTGGTTGTTCCAGCGCACCTCGAGCGAGCTTGCCCCCGAGGAGGATTCGGGCGCGCTGTTCGCGATCGTCAACGCGCCGCGCTATGCCACATCGGAATATACCAAGGTCTATATCGACCAGATGCGCGCCCTGACCGAGGATCTGCCGGAGTTGCGGGCGAATTTTTCGATCGTGGGCTTCGGCGGCGCGACCAATTCGGGCATCGCGCTCTGGGCCTTCGACGACTGGGCCGACCGGGACCGCTCGCAGGCCGAGATACAGCAGGACCTGCAAGGGCGGATATCGGCGGTCGCGGGAGTCGAGGCTTTCGTCTTCGCGCCCCCCTCGCTGCCCGGTGCGGGCGGCGGGCTGCCGATCTCCATGGTGATCCAGTCCACCGGCGATCCGCAGCGCGTCTACGAGGTGGCCGAGGAAATCCGCGCCGAGGCGCAGGCCTCGGGCCGGTTCATCATCGTGCAGAACTCGCTGGCCTTCGACGCGCCGCAGGTCACCGTGACCATCGACCGCGACCGGGCGGCGGCGCTGAACCTGCCACCCGCGCAGATCGGCACGACGCTGGGCCTGCTGGTCGGCGGCGGCGCCGTGGCGCAGTTCGACCGGGACTCGAACAGCTATGACGTGATCCTCCAGGTGCCCGCGGAATACCGCGACAACCCCGAGAGGCTGGGCGATTTCTACGTCCGCTCCACCACCGGGGAAATGGTGCCGCTCTCGGCTGTGGTGAACATATCGACGGGGGTTTCGGCGGCGGCGATCGAGCAGTTCAACCAGCTCAACTCCGCCACCATCAGCGCCCTGCCCCTGCCCGGCGTCTCCACCGGCGAGGGGCTGGCCCTGATCGAGGAGATCGCCCGTCCGCTGCTGCCCGACGGCTTCTTCATCGACTATTCCGGCCAGTCGCGGCTGGAAGTGACCGAGGGCAACACAATCCTCATCGCCTTTGCCGCCGCCGTCGTCGTGATCTACCTGGTGCTGGCCGCGCAGTTCGAAAGTTTCCGCGACCCGCTCATCATCCTGATGTCGGTGCCGCTGTCGATCTTCGGGGCGGTGGTGCCGCTGAACCTGGGCCTCGGGACGGTGAACATCTACACGCAGGTGGGGCTGATCACCCTGATCGGCCTGATCACCAAGCACGGCATCCTGCTGGTCGAATTCGCCAACCAGCTGCGCCGCGAGCAGGGCCTGTCGCGCCGCGAGGGGATCATCGCCTCGGCGCGGGTGCGCCTGCGCCCGATCCTGATGACCACCGCCGCGATGGCGCTTGGTGTGGTGCCGCTGATCGTCGCCTCCGGCGCGGGGGCCGCGGCGCGGTACTCGATGGGGCTGGTGATCTTCTCGGGCATCTCGATCGGGACCATCTTCACCCTGTTCGTGGTGCCGATGTTCTATACCCTGATCTCGCGGGAAGACATGAAACCCGAGCCCGAGACGCCCGAGACGCGTCATGGCGCGGTCGCCCCGGCCGAATAGGACAGCGCCCGGGGGCCGGCCCCGGCGCCGGCCCGCGGGCGATCTCAGAGCAGCGTCATCACCTCGTCGGCCAGCGACAGCGCGCTGGTCAGGCCCGGCGACTCGATCCCGAACAGGTTCACGAGCCCCGGCACGCCATGCGCCTGCGGGCCTTGCAGCATGAAATCCGTCGGTGTCCCGCCCGGCCCGGCCGTCTTGGGCCGCACGCCCGCGTAGGAAGGCTGAAGCGCCCCGTCCGCCAGCCCCGGCCAGTAGCTGCGGATCGCATCGTAGAACCGCGCGGCCCGGTCCGGATCGACGCTGTAATCCACCCGGTCGATCCATTCCACGTCGGGGCCGAACTTGCCCTGCCCGGCCAGGTCCACCGTGTAATGCACCCCCAGCCCCCCCGGTTCCGGCACCGGATAGACCGGGCGCGAGAAGGGCTGCCGCCCGGCAAGCGAGAAATAGGTGCCGCGGGCGAAATGCAACTCAGGCACCAGCGCCGGGGGCATCCCATCGATCGCGCGCGCGACCGGCTGCGCCCAGAGGCCGGCCGCATTGATCACCACGCCCGTCTCCAGCGTCATGGGCTCGGCCCCGCCCACGCGCAGCCGGATGCCGCCGCCGGTCGCCTCGCCCCCCTCTACAGGGGCGTTGAGCGCCAGCATCGCCCCCGCCTCCTCTGCCTCGCCCAGCAGCGACAGCATGAACCCATGCGAATCCACGATGCCCGTGAAAGGCGAATGAAGCGCCGCCGTCGCGCGCAACTCGGGTTCCATCGCCCGCACCTGCGCGCCGGTCAGCCATTCGAGATTGGTGACGCCGGCGGCAGCGGCATGGGTGCGGATCCCGTCCAGATCCGCCTCCTGCGCCGGTTCCGCCGCGACGATCAGCTTGCCGCACTGGCGATGCGCGATCCCCCGCGCGGCGCAATAGTCATACAGCATCTGCCGCCCGCGCGCGCAGTGCCGCGCCTTGGCGCTGCCCGGCGGATAGTAGAGCCCGGCGTGAATCACCTCGGAATTCCGCGCGCTGGTCTCGGTCCCGAAGGCGCCCGCGCGTTCCAGGATCACCACCTCGCGCCCCGACTGCGCCAGCGCCCGCGCGCAGGCAAGCCCCACGACGCCGGCCCCGATCACGATGGCATCGACACGCTCCATCGCTCAGCGCCCGTAGCGGGCGGCGGTCAGCCCGTCCATGTCGATCTGCGGCGCGCGGCCCAGCACCAGGTCCGCGACCAGCCGCCCCGATCCCGCCGCCATCGTCCAGCCCAGCGTCCCGTGGCCGGTGTTGAGCCAGAGGTTGCGCAGCCGCGTCGGCCCCAGCACCGGGGTTCCGTCCGGCGTCATAGGCCGCAGCCCCGTCCAGCCCTCGGCCCGTTCCATGTCTCCGCCCAGCGGAAAGAGGTCGCGCACCACATGCCGCACCGTGTCGGTCGCGTGCGGGCCAAGCCTGCCGCTGTAGCCCGCGATCTCGGCGGTGCCGGCCACGCGGATCCGGTCGCCCAGCCGGGTGATCGCCACCTTGTGCGTCTCGTCCATGATGGTCGATTGCGGCGCCATGGCGTCATCGACCACCGGCAGGGTCACCGAATATCCCTTCACCGGATAGACCGGCAGGTTGATGCCCACGGGCTTCAGCACCCGTGGCGCGTAGCTGCCCAGCGCACAGACATAGGCATCGCCGGTGACGCGACCCTCCTTGTCGGTATCCACCCCGATCACGCGCCCGGCTTCCGCGACGATCCGCTCGATCGTCTGGCCGTAGTGGAACGAGACGCCCAGCGCCCGGGCCTTCTCGGCCAGCGCCATGGTGAACAGGCGGCAATCGCCGGTGCGGTCGGCGGTCAGGCGCAGCCCGCCCACGAACTTGTCCCTGACCCGCGCCAGCGCCGGCTCGGCCGCGATGCAGCCGTCGCGGTCCAGCACCTCGAAGGGAGAGCCGTACCGCTTCAGGATCTCCTGGTCGGCCTTCGAGGCCTTCATCTGCTTCTCGGTGCGGAAAAGTTGCAGCGTGCCCTGCTCGCGCATGTCAAAGGAAACGCCCGTATCCGCCACCAGGTCCGGCAGGCAGTCGCGCGAATAGTTGGATATCCGCACCATCCGGCCCTTGTTCACCTCGTAGGCGCTAGGATTGCAGTTCGCCAGCATCTGCGCGCCCCAGGCCCACATGGTGGGGCTGATGAGCGGCCAGATGAACAGCGGCCGGCGCTTCATGAACAGCCATTTCAGCGCCTTCATCGGCACGCCCGGCGCCGCCCACGGGGATGTCATGCCGTAGGACAGCTCGCCCGCATTGGCATAGCTCGTCTCCATCCCCGGCCCCGCCTGGCGGTCCAGCACCACCACATCTGCCCCGGCTTTCGCCAGATACCAGGCGGTGGTGACCCCGATCACCCCCGCGCCCATCACGACGACCTTCATGTACTTGCCCCTGATGACTTTCGGGCGATCCTGCGACAGCCGCGGCCCAAGCGCAACCGCAGGCTCAGGCGGCGCGGATGCCGCCCGAATAGGCCCGGGCAAGTGCTGTCAGACGCTCGCGCCGCCGGGTCATCGCCTGCGTCTCGGGCAGGCCGAAATGGCCCAGGATCAGCGCCCAGCGGTGCAGCCAGTCATGGCGGCCCAGCGCATGGACCAGGTTGACGCGCCTGCGCCGCTCCTGCTCCTGCGGATCCTCCAGCAGGGCCATGATCGCGCGGGCGGCCTCGGTCGGATGCTCGGGCAGCCGTTCCACCGCTTCGGGCCAGTCGAAATGCCGATGGTAGTCGGGGCTGTCGGGCGCATAGCCCACCTGCACCGCGCCCCCGGCCATCCCCTCGACATGGCGCGGCCCCCAGATCAGTTGTCCACGGCGCTGGTCGGCATGGCCGATCTTGCCGTAATCCACCATGAAGAGCCGCGCGCGCTGGATCAGGCTGGCCAGCAATTCCCGGTGAAGGACGTGATCCTCGACAACGGGCGGCAGCGCGGCGCTGTCATATAGATAGAAGCGCCGCCTGGCATCCAGCACCGCCTTGACCTGGGCATGCAGCTCGGGCCGCCGCCGGCCCATGTAGTGCAGGTCGATCACCCGCTCGGGCGGCGCTATGGGGGGCGCGAAGCGCAGCAGGTCCGCCGCGCCGGGCAGGTGGATCACCGGGCGCCCCGTGAGTTCCGCCACCCGCGCGCAGGAGCTTTCGAACGCGCAGGCGATCAGGTCGAAGCGGCCAAGCGACGCCACCAGCGGGCGGAAGTCGTCGATCGTGGTCAGCCACAGCTCTTCGAGCACGCAGAAGGCCAGCCGCGACCGCGCCCGCCAGTCCGGCACGGCGTCGAGCGCCAGCAACTCCACCGGTTTCTGCACGAAGCAGCCGAACAGGTCCACATCCTCGCCCAGCGGCGCGCGCACCGCCCCCGAGGGCACCCATTCGAACAGCCGCGTGCGCTTGGAACTCCACCGCCGGGCGCGCATCAGGATCTCGCGCGAGGGGGGGCGCTCGGCGATGTGCAGGCGCGCGCCCTCGAGTGCCGTCACCACGTCCTCGAACTCGTAGCCGGAACAGCGCGAGACGTCCCGCCGGATCGCCCGCTGAGAAAAGATCGCCACCCGGCGGTCCGCCGTCGTCATCACGCGCCCCCTGCTCCGCGCACCGCATGCGCCCCGGGGAAATGGAAAACCGGATGGCCCGCGCGGGACTGACAAATATCAACATTCCCGACACTGCCCGACCATAATTTCAACCCTGAGGGATCGTGACGCGCCACAAATGACGGGGCGCGGAACTCCGTCTCTGTGAAACCGTCTTAAAGAGTGGGGGATCGTCATGGGCGAGCCTATGTTCAATTCATGTCGCGCGGCCAGCATTTCGGATGTGCTGGACAATTACATGAACATATTCAGGAAACTGATCGACGATATCGACCCCAAGGCGCTTGAACGCGCGGTGAACACCTTGCGCATGGCCCGCGATACAGGCGGCGTCATCTACATCGCCGGGAACGGCGGCAGCGCCGCCACGGCGACCCACCTGGCCAACGACCTGGGCAAGGCCACCAAGGTTTCCGGGTTGAACCCGATCCGGGCCCTGTCGATGAGCGACAACGTCTCCTGGCTGACCGCGCTCGGCAATGACGAGGGCTATGACCGCGTCTTCGCCGGCCAGATGGAGAACTTCGCGAAACCCGGCGACGTGCTGATCGCGATCTCCACCAGCGGCAATTCGGCCAACCTGGTCCGCGCGGTGGAACTCGCGCGCGAAACCGGCGTGCGGTCCATCGGCGTGCTGGGCTTCGAGGGCGGCCGGCTCAAGGACATGGTGGACGAGTGCATCTGGCTGCCCTCGCCCGTCGGCGCCTATGGCCCGGTCGAAAGCGCGCATTCGGTGGTGGTCGACCTGATCAACGCCTGCCTGATGGCGGACCGCCCCCTGGGGATGGCCGCCGAATGAGACCCACGCCCCCCCGGCAGGCCGTGATCCTGGCGGGCGGGCGCGGCACGCGGCTTCAGCCGCTGACGCTGACCCGCCCGAAGCCGATGGTCGTGTTCCACGGCAAGCCCTTCCTCGAATACATCGTCGAGATGCTGCGCGATCAGGGGATCGAACGCATCCTCATGCTGCTGGGCTACCTGCCCGGGGTCATCACCGACCATTTCGGCGATGGCAGCCGGCTGGGCGTCTCGATCGAGTATGACATCACCGACCCGGACGACCTGACCGCCCACCGGGTGCTGCACGCGGCCGACCGGATCGACGAGACATTCCTGCTGCTCTATTGCGACAACTACTGGCCGATGCGGCTGGACGACATGTGGGCGCGGTTCGTCGCCTCGGGCGCCGACGGGCAGGTCACGGTCTATGCCAACGAGGATCGTTTCTCGAAGGACAGCGTGATCGTCGGGCCCGACGGCTTCGTCGATGTGTTCGACCGAACGCGCACCACGCCGGGGCTGAAGGGGATAGAGATCTCCTACGCGATCCTGCGGAAATCGGCCGTCCTGCCGCTGCTGCCCACCGACCGGCAGGAGCTGTTCGAGCAGGCGGTCTATCCGGCACTCGCCCGCGCGCACCGGCTGGGCGCCTACTGGAGCGGGCATCGCTATTACAGCGTCGGCAACCTGGACCGGCTGCCCGTCACCGACGAATTCCTCGCGCGGCGGCCAGCGATCCTGCTCGATCGCGACGGGGTGCTGAACGCCAGGGCGCCGCGCGCCGAGTACGTCCGCCGTGCGCAGGACCTGCGCCCGCTGCCCGGCGCGGCCCAGGCCGTGGGCCGGCTGACCCGCGCCGGCTACCGGGTGATCGTCGTCTCGAACCAGGCCGGCATCGGGCGCGGCGTGATGACCGAGGCGGACCTTGCGGCCGTCAACGACCGCCTCAGGGCCGAGGTGGCGCAGGCCGGCGGGCGGATCGATGCCATCTACCACTGCCCGCACGACTGGGACGCCGGCTGCGCCTGCCGCAAGCCCGCCCCGGGGATGCTGTTCCAGGCCCAGCGCGACTGGCATCTCGACCTGACACGGACGCTCTTCGTGGGCGACGACCCGCGCGATGCGGAAGCGGCCCGTGCCGCCGGATGCCCCTTCCAGATGGTCGGCCCCGGCCGATCGCTTGCCGACATTGTTGACCGTGCCCTTGGGGCCCCATTGCAGGAGACAGGAACATGACCGCCCCGCAACGCATTCTGCTGACCGGCCATGACGGATATATCGGCTCTGTCATGGCGCCGCATCTGGTGGCGCTGGGCCACGAGGTGGTGGGTCTCGACACCGGCTATTATGCCCCCTGCACGCTGGTCCCCGACCGCACCACCATCCCGGCCATCGTCAAGGACATCCGCGACGTGGTGCCAGCCGACCTGAAGGGCTTCGACGCGGTGATCCACCTTGCCGCGCTGTCGAACGACCCGATCGGCAATCTCGACCAGGGCTGGACCACCGACATCAACCACACGGCCACCGTCCGGCTTGCGGAACTGGCGCGGGATGCGGGCGTGCGGCGGTTCCTGTTCTCGTCCTCCTGCATCATGTACGGCATGTCCGAGGCGGGCGTGGTGGACGAACGCTCGCCGCTCGATCCCAAGACGGAATACGCCCGTTCCAAGGTGAAAAGCGAGATGGCGCTGCGCGATATGGCGCGCGACGGCTTCTCTCCGGTCTACCTGCGCAATGGCACCGTCTATGGCGTCTCGCCCCGGATGCGGTTCGACACGGTGCTGAACAACCTGGTGGGCGCCGCCGCGACCGCCGGCGTCGTGCAGGTCCATTCCGACGGCAAGCCCTGGCGCCCGGTGATCCATGTCGAGGATGTCGCCCGCGCCTTCGCCCATGTGCTGAGCGCGCCCGAGGCCGACATCCACAACGAGGCGTTCAACAATGGCGCCGACCACCTGAACCACCAGGTGATCGATCTGGCCTGCTTCGCGGTCGAGGCGGTGCCGGGCGCGAAGCTGCAGGTGCTCAACCAGCCCGGCGCGGACCAGCGCACCTACAAGGCGTCCTTCGCCAAGTTCGCCCGCACCTTCCCCGGGTTCGAATGGAAATGGACCGCGCGGGCGGGCGCGGACGAACTGGCCCGCACCTTCGCCGAGATCGGTCTGACCGCCGAGCAGTTCGGGGGCCGGAACTTCACCCGGCTGAAATGGCTGAACCACCTGCTCGACACCGGCCAGCTCGACCGCAAGCTGCGCTGGGCCAGCGCCGAGGAAAGGCGCATCGCATGAGCGCCACATCCGCCATCGACGGGGTCAAGGTGATCCCGCTGCGCCAGATCGTGGACGAGCGCGGCAAGATCATGCACATGCTGAAGGCGACCGACCCGCATTTCATCAGCTTCGGCGAGATCTATTTCTCGACCGCCTGGCCCGGCGCGGTGAAGGCGTGGCACATCCACACCTACATGACCGTCAACAACGCGGTCCTGTCGGGCCGCGCCAAGCTGGTGATGTACGACATCCGCGAGGCGAGCCCCACGAAGGGCGCGCTGATGGAGGTATTCCTGGGCGAGGACAACCACGTCCTTGTCCAGATCCCGCCGGGCATCGCCAACGGCTACAAGGCCTATGGCGACAAGCAGGTGATCCTGGCGAACGCCGCCACCCACCCGCACGACCCCGACGAGATGCAGCGGATGCCGCCCTTCACCGACCAGATCCCCTATGACTGGAGCCTGCGCCATGGCTGAGGGCCGCACCAATGGCGATCCGGGCATGATCGTCACCCGCACGCCGCTGCGCGTCAGCTTCTTCGGCGGCGGCACCGACCTGCCCGCCTTCTACCGGCAGGACCGGGGCGCGTGCCTGTCCACCGCCATCGACCGCTACGTCTATGTGACGGTGAAGCGCCACAGCGACCTGTTCTTCGAACCGATCCGGATCAACTACTCCACCTCCGAGCAGGTGGACCGGATCGACGAGATCCGCAACAACATCGCCCGCGAGTGCCTGAAGTTCCTGGAAATCGACCCGCCGATCTACGTCTCGACCGTGGGCGACGTGCCCGCCTCGACGGGCCTGGGCGGGTCGTCCGCCTTCGCGGTGGGGCTTTTGAACGCGCTCCACGCCTTTCGCGGCGAGCGGGTGTCGGCGGGGCAGCTTGCCGACGAGGCCTGCCACATCGAGATCGAGGTGCTGGGCGAGCCCATCGGCAAGCAGGACCAGTACGCCGCCGCCTTCGGGGGGATGAACCTGTTCACCTTCAAGCCCGACGAGGGCGTGACGATCGAACACCTGACCGTGAACGGCCATGCGCCGCTCTGCGATCTGTTCGGGTGCATGCTGATGTTCTGGACCGGGCACCAGCGCGACACCTCGGCTGTCCTGAGCGAGCAGAACCGCAACACCAATTCCCGCATGACCCAGCTCTGCGCGATGCGCGACCAGGCCACCGACCTGCACCGGCGCATCGCCGAAGGGTCCATCGACATCGCCGGTATCGGCGCCATGCTCGACGAGGCGTGGACGCTCAAGCGCGGCCTTGCGAGCAAGATCTCCAACGACCAGGTGGACCGGCTCTACGCCGCGGGCCGCGCGGCGGGCGCCTGGGGCGGCAAGCTTTGCGGTGCCGGATCGGGCGGGTTCCTGATGTTCCTCGCACCCCCTGACCGCCATGCCGCGATCCGGACCGCGATGAGCGGGCTGGTCGAGATGAAGGCCGGCTTCGAGGCGCAGGGCTCGCAGGTCGTGCGCCCGTTCCACGACTGAAAGGGCATGCGATGAAATTCACCCCCCTGCCCCTTGCGGGCGCCTGGCTGATCGAGATGGAAAGGATCCGCGACCATCGCGGCTTCAACGCGCGCGCATGGTGCGCCGAGGAGATGGCCGCGCATGGGCTGACCACGCGCATCGCGCAGGTCAACGTGATCCGCAACGGCCCCCGCGGCACGATCCGCGGCATGCACTACCAGCGCCCGCCCTTCGCCGAGACGAAGCTTTTCCGCGTGACCCGCGGCGCCATCTTCGACGTGATCGTGGACCTGCGGGCGGGCTCGCCCACCCGCCTGCAATGGATCAGCGTGGAACTGAACGCCGAGGATGGCCGGTTGCTCTATGTCCCCGAAGGCTTTGGCCAGGGCTTCCAGACCCTCGCGGACGACACCGAACTGACCTACCAGGTCAGCGCCCCCTATTCGCCCGCGCATGGCTCAGGCTTCCGCCCCGACGATCCCGCCTTCGGCATCGACTGGCCGCTGCCGGTGGCCGCGATCTCGGACAAGGACGCGGGCTGGCCCGACTTCAAGGCAGAGGTGATGGCATGATCCTGGTGGACAGTGCCTTGAAGCGGCGCGAGGAGGCGGGACAACCCATCCGCGTGGGCATCGTGGGCGCGGGCGCCATGGGCCGCGCCATCGCCTACCAGATCGAGCGCTGCACCCCCGGCATGACGGTGGTCGCGATCGCCAACCGCTCGCTCAACAGCGCCGAGCGCAGCTTTCTGGACGCCGGCCGCACCGGCAGCCGCCATGTCACCACCCCGCAGGGACTGGCCGCAGCCCTCGCCGACGGGCTGCCGGCGATCACCACCGATCCGATGCTTCTCTGCCGCGCCGAGGGCATCGACGTGATCCACGAGGTGACCGGCACGGTCGAGCATGCCACCCATGTGATCCTGGAGGCGATCGCCAACGGCAAGACCGTGGTCACCATGAATGCCGAGGTGCAGGGCACCATCGGCCCGGTGCTGAAGGCCCGCGCCGATGCGGCCGGCGTTCTTCTGACCGACAGCGACGGCGACCAGCCGGGGGTGATGATGAACCTCTACCGCTTCGTGCAGGGCCTGGGCATCCGCCCGGTGGTGCTGGGCAACATGAAGGGGCTGCACGACGCCTATCGCAACCCGACCACGCAGGCCGACTTCTCGCGCCGCACGGGTCTGACGCCGCACATGGCCGCAAGCTTCGCCGACGGCACCAAGATGTCCTTCGAGATGGCGCTGGTGGCGAACGCGACCGGACTGCGCGCGGGCCGGCGCGGGCTTTACGGCCCGGATTGCGCCCATGTGACGCAAGCCGTCGGCCACTACCCGCCCGAACAGATGATCCGCCACGGGATCGTTGACTACATCGTGGGCGCCGAACCCGCGCCGGGCGTCTTCTGCATCGGCCACGAGGAACGCCCCATGCAGACCCACTGGCTGAAGCTCTACAAGCTGGGCGAGGGGCCGTTCTACACCTTCTACACGCCCTATCACCTGTGCCACCTGGAGGCGCCCACCACCATCGCGCGCGCGGCGCTGTTCGGCGATGCGACCTGCGCGCCCGAGGCCGGGCATATCGTGGACGTGGTCGCCACCGCCAAGACGGACCTGCGCGCGGGCGATACGCTGGACGGCATCGGCTGGTACATGACCTATGGCCAGTGCGAGAACGCCGACATCTCGGTCGCCGAGGGGCTTCTGCCGATGGGGCTGGCCGAGGGGTGCCGCCTGAAACGCGACGTGCCGAAGGACCGCGTGCTGACCTATGACGACGTGGACCTGCCCGAGGATCGTCTCGCCGACCGGCTGCGCGCCGAGCAGGTGGCCTGGGACTGAGACCTTTCAGGCGGTCTGGCCGGTAAGGTGATCGGCCAGCCGCATCGCCAGTTGCAGGATGGTGAAGGTCGGGTTCGCATGGCTCGAGGTGGCGAACACCGCCGAGCCCGCCACATACAGGTTCTGCGCCCCGTGCACCCGGCAATCCGCATCGACCACGCCGGTGCGCGCATCCGCCGCCATCCGCGCGCCGCCCATGTGGTGCCGCGAATAGTCGAACGCGATCTCCGCGTCGCGCGCCCACAGCCCCTCGTGCATCTGCATCCGGCCCAGCCCCGTGCGGATGAACATGCGCGCGACTTCCAGCGAGGTTTCGCGCAGCGTCGCGACATCGATGGGCAGAAGCCTCCAGTCCATGCCGACCCGGCGCAGGCCGAAGCGGTCGCGGCCATCGGTCAGCACGATCCGGCTGTCGGGGTTGGGCGCCTGCTCGCCCACCACCCAGGCCGTGCCGGTGAAATGATAGTCCCGCCCCTGCACCAGCCCCGCGACGAACGGATCGGTCGATGCCCCGGCCTCGATCTCGCGCGGATACATCCGGTCGAGATGGAGCGCGCCGTTCAGGATGCCGGCCGCGCGCATATGCGTCTCTGTCGGGCTCAGCACCACCTCGGGCTTCTGGTGGCGCAGCAGCCGCTCGAACTCCCAGTGGCGGGAATGGGAATAAAGCCGGCGGGTGATGAAATAGCTCCCGTTGTGCAGCACCGGATGCTCCATGAAGCAGCGCCCGACCATGCCGCCCTGGTTTCCGAACAGGTTGCCCCGCTCCTCGTTCAGGTGCAGCAGCGCGCGCGACACCTCCATCCCGCCCATCGCCAGGACGAACCGCCCGGCCGTCGCGATAAAGCGGTGGCCGGAATAGCTTTCCACCCGCGCGCCCGTCACGCGGCCCGTGGTGCCGTCCACGTCCAGCCCCGTGACATTCGCGTTCAGGACCAGGTCGATGCCCGGCTCCGCCTCGAGTTCGCCCACGAAGCGGATACCGAAATGAAGCGGCGTGTAGCTGCGCAACTCGTGGAAGGCGCGATCCACCGCCCAGCGCTGGGACAGCTCGTCCAGCGTGTCGCCATAACGCCCCGCGCGGCGCGGGGCGCCGAAGGGGGTAAAGCCCAGCAGGTCCGCCACCGGGCGCTGATAGGGCTCCAGGTCGTCATAGCCGATGGGCCAGCCGCTCAGCGGCACGTCGGCGCGCGGCGCGAAATCGAAACGGTCGAACAGCAGGCACTGCCCGCCCCAATGCCCGGTGGTCCCCCCCAGATGGCGCAGCCGGGGCGCGTCCAGCGGGTCGTAGTCGAGGCCCAGGACCTCACCATCGTAAAGCGACTGGGACTCGTGGGTGTAGTCGCGGTCCCCCGCCTCCAGCAGCAGCACCCGCCGCCCCGCACGCGCCAGCCGCAGCGCGATGGCGATGCCCGCGGGCCCCGCCCCCACGATGCAGCAGTCGTAGTCGCCCTCGAGGCGGGGCACCCCGGAATTCGCGTCGCGGATCATCGGGGCTCTCCGGTCGGGTCGGTCGCGTCCAGCACCCAGCCGTTGCGCAGCACGGGCCGGGGCGCGGGCACCTGCGGCAGCGGGTTGTCCTGAAGCCGCAGCCAGCCGATGCGCGCGGCGGGCAGCGCCACGGCCAGGCCAAGTCCCGCCCCCAGCACCCGCCGCCGGGTGATCGGGGACCGCGAGGCCACCCCATGCGTTGCAAGATCGATCATCGGATCATCCCCGGTTCAGCAGCCGGTGCCGCGCAGCACGACCGCGCAGGTCCGCCACAGGATCCGAAGATCCAGCGGCAGCGAAAGATTGGCGTAATAGGCGTTGTCGAAGCGGATGCGCTCGAGAAAGCTGGTGGCGCTGCGCCCCTCCACCTGCCAGAGCCCGGTCACGCCGGGACGCAGCCGGAAATAGGCGGTGCCGCCCGCCTCGACGTAAAGCTTTTCCTGCTCCACCGTGAAGGGGCGCGGTCCGATCAGGCTCATGTCGCCCCGCAGCACGTTCCAGAGCTGCGGCAACTCGTCGAGGCTGGTCTTGCGCAGCACCGCGCCCAGCCGGGTGACGCGCGGATCGTGGCGCAGCTTCTGCATCTCGTGCCACTCGGCCGCGACCCTTGGGTCGGCCTCGCAGGCGCGCCTGAGGGCCGCATCGGCATCCGTCACCATGCTGCGGAGTTTCCAGAACCGGAACCGCCTGCCATCGCGCCCGACGCGTTCCTGCCAGTAGAAACCCGGGCCCCCATCCAGCCGCACCATCAGCCACAGGATCGCGACCAGCGGCGCCACCATCGGCAGCAGGGCGACCGCCAGCACAAGATCCATGAGCCGCTTCAGCCGCTGGCGGTAGATCCCCCTGCCCAGGACGGACGGGTCGGCCTTGCGGGACCAGTCCAGATAGGCGGCATCCTTCATCATTCCTGCTCCAGCACACACAACACCGGCCCGGCCCTGACGGCGACCCGCGACCGCACACGCAACGCAACTCGAAGGCGAGACGAAATATGGCCAAATATGGGCAATCCGACGCGCGGACGATTGACCGTTGTCAACCGGCGCGCGACCGGGACGCGACACTCTGGGTTGCAGAAGGGGCTGCTCCGGCGGCCGCCCTTTCCCTGCGCAAGAGGAACACCGCGATGACCAAGACCCGCTCCAAGTCCCTGCCATCCGGCTTTCGTCGTGCGACGCTTGCGCTGACGCTGGCGGCCAGCCTTCTGGCGGGGCCGGCGCTTGCGGCCTATCGCCTGCAGCCCGGCGACACGCTGCGCCTTGCCATCGCGGGGCTGCCGATGTCGGACGTGCAGGCGCGGGTGGATATCGACGGCAACGTCAACCTTGCCTGGTTCGGCACCTTCCACGCCGCCGACCGCACGCTCGAGGAATTGCTGGCCGAGGTGCGCCGCATGGCCGACGGGCAGGTGGTGAAACGCTACACGCTCGAGGGGCAGCTGAACCTGATCAAGCCCCGCCCCGAGGACATCATCATCGAGGTGGCGCTGCACCAGCCCATCATCGTGATCGGCGACGTGCTGCGCCCCGGCGAGTTGCCCTACCGCCCCGGCCTGACGCTGCGCAGCGCCATCGGCATCGCGGGCGGCGCGCAGGATCCGATGCTGGCCGGCCTGCGCGAACGCGATCCGCTGAACATGCTGCGCTGGCAGAACGACCACGAGGGCGCGGTGCTCGATCACGCCATGGCGAGCCTCAGGCTCTGGCGGCTGGGGGCCGAGCTTGACGAGGATTACGACAGCATCCCGCCCACGGCCGACACGCTGGGCATCAGCCCCGATGTGCATGCCCGCCTGCTTGAGGAACAGAACCGCCTGCTTGCCATCTCGCACGCCGCGACCGACGGCCAGCGCGACTACCTGACCCGCGCGCTGGGCCAGGCCGAGAACCGGGTGCGCATCCTGGGCCAGCAGCAGGAAAAGCTGCGCGAGGCGCTGGCCTCCGACGAGGAGGAAGAGGCGCGCGTCGCCGAGCTTCTGAAGAACGGCCTTGCCATGGCCGGCCGCGCGGCCGAGGCGCGGCGGGCGTCGGTCCTGACCGCGACCCGGCTGCTGGAGATCGAGGACGCGCTTGCGCGGGGCGTGCTGGAAGTGACGCGGCTGCGGCGCGCCATCGACGAGTTCGAGGAAACCCGCAGCGCCCAGCGTCTCGATGCGCGCGAACTTGCCCGCCGCGAGGCGATGCAGGCCGGGATCCGGATGGAGAACGCGACCCGGCTCCAGGGTGGGCAGAACTCCGCCATGCTGGCGGCCGGTGCCGGCGTGGCCGAGCCGCAGGTGGTCGTCTACCGCCGCGACGGGGCCGGGGTGGAACGGCTTTACCTCGCGCTCGACGACATGGTGATGCCCGGCGACACGATCGAGGTGATGCTGGCAGGCCCGGGCGCGCCGGTCATCCAGTAGCAGGGCGCGCGATCACCCGCGCCCCTCGCCTTCCAGGCATTCCGTCACCAGCCCGCAGGCGAACAGCCACTCCATCGCGTTCGACCGCATCCCGTGCTCGGCGCAGGCGATGACCGTGCGGCTTTCAAAGATCCGGGCGTATTCCGGCCAGGCATCGGGATCGGCGGGCCAGAGCGCATCCGCGATGCGGTCGCGCTCGTAGGCCCTGAGCGGCCCGGCCGCGACCCCGAAGCTGGGCATCCCCGGCACGGTTGGCTGGGCCGCCAGGTCGAGCGAGGCGGGATCGGCGAAATCGCGCAGGCCCAACCCCTGGATGAACGAGACATTTGCGGGGTTGCAGCCCAGGGCGAACCACATCCCCTCGATGGCCAGCGGGGCAAGCGCGGACCAGTCCCCGCCGCCCGCGATCACCGCCAGCGCCGCGCGTCGCGCGCGCCAGTTCGACCCCGGCCCGAAGCGGTACCAGGCCGGCCCCCAGGGATAGTCGGTCGTCGTGTGCAGCCCGTAATCGCGCCCCATCCGCCCGCCATTACCCCCCTGCCAGGACAGCCAGCCGCGGATCTCGGCCACAAGCTCCGGATCGGCGGGCAACCCCTCCTCGGCCGCACGCAGATAGTCCGCCGCCGCCCAGGCGCAGTCTGCACGGTTGAGCGAGGGCTCTGCTTCCTGCCGTGGAAGGAAAGGGTTGCCTGCCTCGAAGGGCGCCGCATGGGCGGCCTCTCCGGTAGCGCGGAAAAGGGTGGCTGCGGCGCGGATCCGGGCGCGCGCCACCGCTGCCGCCTCGTCGGGCGCGTATCCCGAAAGAAGCCGCGCCCGCTCCCCCTCGGCCCAGTCCCAGGCCGCCACCGCCTCGGCGATCAGGGCCGCGCCCAGCACCCTGTCGCCGCAGACCTGCGCTATGACCCGGCCAAGCGCCGCCGCCCCGCCCACGAAGGTATAGGCGGACCATTCCTCGGGCGCATAGGCATAGGCGCGCTGGACCGGATCCCAGGACACCGAGCCCATGATCCCGTCCGAGGAATATTCCACGCCCCCGATGATCTCGCCATTCGGCCCCTGTGTCCGCCGCCAGAGCGAAAGACCCCAGAGCGCCTCGTGGATCAGGTCGGGCAGCACCGTCGCCCCGTCGCCCCTGTCGCCCGCGTCCCGCCGCGCGGCAACCGCCGGATCGGCGAAGCTGCACCCGCTTTCGGGGATGTTCAGGTCAAGCGCCCGAACCGTCGGGAACAGCTCGACCATCGCCGCCATGACCTGCACCGGCTCCATGTGCTGGATGCGGCGGTCCCAGTCGGCGGCGTCGTGCCAGCCGCCCCAGGCACGGGGCGCGCGCGGGCCGCCCTCGCCCAGGCTCGCCAGCAGGCCCGGCGCATAGGGCTCGGCCCGGAACCCCTCCGAGGTGCGGCCAAGCTGCACGCCGGTCGCGATCACCTCCAGCCCGTCCGCGGGATGGCCGTTGCGCGGCCTGACCCGCCCCTCGCCCTGCGGCTCGGCGATGGCGCAGCCGGAACGTTGGTGGAAATACCAGCGCGCGGCCAGCCGCAGCGCCCTTCGGTAGGGATTGCGCGCGATGGCGAAATGCGGGGTGGCGCCGACGCCTTCCACCTCCAGCCGGTAGCGGCCGGGGGTTGTCACGCGCGAGAAATCCGCCTCCCAGATGTCGCAACCGCTGAAGTTCCGCCCCTCCGCGCCATGCGGCTCGGCGGCGGGCTTCACCAGCGCAAGCGGCCCCTCGGCAACGGCCGCGCCCGCCTGGTCGCGCAGCACCCAGGTCCGCCCCCCCGACAGCGCCGCATCCGTCGCCCCCGCCGCGCCGCCCGCATCCTGCCCCAGCCAGAGCCCGGCATAGACCTTCTTGGGCCCATCCAGCGCATAGCCCGGATGGCAATGGTGCAGCACCGGCGAGGGTGTCGCCATGGCCCGCCGCAGCGACAACGGAACGCCGCCGGGGGGCGCGATCTTCAGCATCGCGCCCGGCGGCACCGGCCGGTCAAGCTCCAGCGTCACGAGATGCCTGCGCGCGTTCTCGCGCCGCCCCGGCGCGGTCTGAAGCGTCGCGGCAGGCCCGGTCTTGCGCAGCACCCGCAGCACCCTTGCCGGCGCGCCGTCCAGCCTGACCCGCCACTGCGCCGGATCGTCGCCGGGCAGGGGCCGGTCCGCCGCCTGCAAGGCCCCGACGCGCCGCGGCCAGGGCGTGAAAAGCCAGGGTGCCACATGGTTGCGGCGACCGGAAAAATTGCCCGCGGTCCCGTCCATCAGCCCCTGCCCGCCCAGCCGGGCGACCGGGTCGCGGGCCCACACCACCCGCGCATCGGGTGGCACAGGAACGGGCGACGGGATCTCGAACCGGGCATCCAGCATCTCGACCGTCACCAGCGCCGGACCGGCGAAGCCCGCGACCGGCGTGGGATCGGGCGGCAGGATCCGGACGCCCTCGACCAGCGCCCACGCCCCCCGGGGCCGGGTGGCCACGGCCAGCGCCAGCGCGCTTGCCCCCAGGATCAGCCCGCGTCGCGTGATGCCCATGCTCAGACCCCCATCCGGGCGCGCAACCGCCTGCCCGCCAGCAGGATCCCGTCATGGGCCTGCACCAGAAGCGCCAGCGCAAAGACCAGCAGCCCGCAGCCGATCAGGCCGAAGGCCAGCCAAGGCCCGGCCACCCGGTCCGCGCCCAGCAGGAAGGGCGCGGCCGCCAGCACCGCCAGCGCCATCTTGCGGAACTCGCCGCCGGGCAGCGACATCCGGTGCACCCGTGCCCCCATCACGACGAAGACCGCAAGCCCCGCCCCCCCCGTCACCAGCGCCCCGACCGAGGCGCCGATGCCACCAAGCGCCGCGACCAGCACCAGCGACACAAGGCCGTGCAGCGCGGCAAGCCCCGCCATCATCTTCAACTGCAGGCCCGAGCGGCGGCCGATGGTGAAGGAAAAGCCGAAATACGCCCCCTGCAACCCGGTCAGGAAGGCGGCCAGCGCAAGCGGCGGCATGTGCCGGGCGACCTCGGCCTCGAAGCCGCCCGCGAAGAGAAGGCGCGCCAACGTGTCGCCGGAAAGCGCGATCACCGCCGTCACCGGCACCGACACGAGCAGCAGGACCGAAACGTAGCGCTCGAGCGCCGTGCGCGTGGCGGGACCGCCCTCGCGCTCGTACAACTCGAAGATCGTGGCATCCGCCGACATCGCCAGCGTCATCATCGGCATGGCGATCGCCCGCAGCGCGATGGTCTGCGCGGCGGCGAAGGCGCCCACCTCGGCCAGCCCGACCATGCGCGACAGCACAAGCTGCGAGATCAGGACGAAGATCATGGACCCGCTCGCGACGATGCCGAGCGGCACGCCGAAGGACAGCATCGCCCGCAGCTGCGCGCGCGTGGGCAAGGCCGGGCGGCCCAGCGCCCGGACCAGCCGCCCGAGCGGCCAGAGCGCCGCAAGCCCCGCGCCCAGCGCCATGCCAAGGACGGCCGCCACCGCCCCGCCCCCGGCCAGCACCAGCGCCATGACCAGCAGCGCCCCCAGCAGGGGCCGCGCCAGCAGCACCGCGGCAAAGGCCGGCCCCTCGCGCCGGACCCGCAGCCCCGCGATCGCCACCTCGTGCCCGGCATGGGCCAGGCAATAGGCGGCCCCCGCCAGCAGCAGGGCGCGTGGCGCCCCCTCCAGCCACAGCGCCGCCGCCGCCATCACCGCCACAAGCGCAAAGATCACCACCAGCCCCGCCCCCAGCGCGATGCCGAAGGCGCGGCCCCCGAAGTCCGATGCGGCGTGAAAGCGGATGATCCCTATGCGCAGCCAGGCGAAAAGCACCCCGAAGGCGATGGTCGCCGCCACCGTCAGCATGTTGTAAAGCCCGAAGCCCACCGGCCCCAGGATGCGGGTCAGCAGCACCAGCACCAGCAGCATGATCCCCGCCGAGGCCAGGCGCGACAGGAAGAACCAGCTCACGGCCGCCCCCCCGCCGTCGCCCCGTGCCCGACCGGTGGTCGGTGGGCGGGCACAGCCCCCCGCAACGCGTCCGACAGGATGCCGAAGCGCGCAGCGACCGCGACGAAGATCATCCAGTAGATCGTCTCGCGCGACAGGATGTAGCTTTCGGTCACATTCTGCAGGACGAACATCACGAGAAACGCCATGAAGGGCACCGCCAGCGCACCGGCAGGCCCCGGCAGCACGCGCAGGATCCCCCGGATCAGCCGCAGCACCGCAAGCGCCAGCATCGCGGTTCCCAGAAGCCCGAGATTGAGCAGCGTCTCGATCAGCCCGTTATGGGAATAGAACGGCTCGTGGAAAAGCGAGGGGTCGCGGCCGATCTCGTAGACGCGGCGCGATTCCTCGACCCAGAAGGCGTTGTAGCCATAGCCCAGCAGCGGCCGCTCTGCGATATGGGGCTGAAGCAGCTGCCAGAGCGGCAGCCGCCCCGACAGGGTGGGCCTGCGGTCGATCGCCTCGAACAGCGGAAGCGCGAGGTCGGTGCCCAGGACCGCCGATCCAAGCGCGAGCGTTGCCAGAAGCCCCGCCAGGCAGGCCCACGCCCAGAGCAGGCGCCAGCGGCGGACGGCGGCGCCGGTCGCCAGCACCAGCAGCCCGGCCAGGACGAAAAGCTGCGCCGAACGGGCGCTCGACAGCGCCAGCAGCAGGCCAAGTCCCAGCGCGCCCGCCAGCATCAGCCCCCGTCGCCAGCCGCGCAGCATCAGCGCCGCGCCAAGCGTCAGCACCAGCCCCGCGCTGCAGGCGGCCCCCAGCCCGTTCTTGTGCGAAAAGGCCCCGCGCCAGGCATCGCCCCAGGGCGGCGAGGTCCGCGCCTCGGCAAAGACCGCCGCCATGCCGAAACTGACCAGCATGATGACAAGGCTCAGCGCGGCCAGCCACAGAAGAAGCCCGCGCAGCGACAGCATCGATCCGAGAAGGATGGCAAAGCCGCTGGTCACCAGAAGCGGGACAAGCGCGCGCAGCGTGTCATAGGGCGAAACGCTCCAGCCCAGCGACAGCGCCGCCAGCGCCAGCAGCGCCGTGACCTCGGGGGCCGCGCGCAGCCCCCGCAGCAGGTGGTGGCGGTAGAACAGCATCAGGGCCAGCATCGGCAGATAGAGCGCGGTCTTGATGATCGAACTCAGCCCGCCACCGCCAAGCACGACCTGGAACACGTCGCTGCCCACGAGAAGCACCAGCGCCAGCATCAGCCCCAGCACCGCCCGCCGGTCGCGCGGCGCGGCCCCCGTTCGCCGGTCCCCGGTCTGCGCTGCCCCCCCCATGCCCTAGGCCCTCAGGCTGGAGACGAAGCGCAGCGCAAGGCGCGGATGCAGCAGGCTGTCGGGATAGACCACAAGGCCGCCAAGCCCCCGCAGCAGGGCGCGGGCACGGCTGCCATGCTCGAACTCGGCCCGCACCCCGGTCCAGAAGATGTCGATCCGCCGCGCCCGCAGGTGCCGGCCAAGCTGCCGGCCAAGGCGCGCGCGAAGCACCGGGTTCGCGCGCACGGCCTCGATGCAGGCAAGCCGTCGGGCAAAGGCACCGCCGCGCCGGATCACGTTGGCGCCCTGCGCGCGCTGGCGGTAGGACAGCACCGGCGCCCCCTCCAGCAGGGCGAAATCCCCCTGCGCCGCCAGACGGCACCAGAATTCCCAGTCCTCACCGAACCCGAGGTCCGGGTCGTAGCCGCCCGCGGCCGCGATCGCCGCGCGCCGGATCAGCAGCGCGCCGCCATTCACGACGAAATTCTTGCGCAGCAGGCCTGTCAGATGATCCGCCGCGGGGACCAGCGCGCGGTTGTCCGGCCCGTCGATGCGGGTGCCATCCTCGGCCATGCGGGCGACCCCGCCAAGAACCGCGGGCGCATCCCCGGCCTTCAGCCGCGCGACCAGCCGCGCCAGCGCGTCGGGCGCCAGCAGGTCGTCGGCATCCACGAACAGCACCATGTCCCCGCGGCTTTCGGAAAGCCCGCGGTTGCGCGCGGCACTCACCCCCGCCGCCTTGCCCCGGATCAGTCGCATCCGCCCGTCGCGCGCCAGATGCGCCCGCACGATCGCCGCGGTCCGGTCGGTCGAGCCGTCATCGACGATCACCGCCTCCAGGTCGGCCAGGCTCTGGCGCGACAGGCTGCGCAGCGTGGCGCCGATGAAGCGTTCCATGTCGCGGGCGGCGACGATGACGGACACGACGGGAACGGGCGCGGCCATCTCAGCGCCCCGATCCGGGGCGCAGCGCCGGGGCGGCGGGCGCATATTCCAGCACCACCACATCGGCAAAGGCCGACAGCATCCCCAGCCCGCGCGCGAGCTGAAGCCGGCCGCGCATCCGCAGGACCGGGTCGGCCAGACCGGCCAGCATCCGCAAGCCGCCCCAGCCGACCGCCCCGATCCCCTTGGCGACCCTCAGCGCACGACCCCGCCTCCGCAGCCGCGCGATCCGGCCCAGCGTGTTGCCCATCCGCCGCGCACGCCTCAGCGCCCAGTCGGGGCCCAGCCGCGCGGAAGGGATCCAGTCATGCACCACCGCGCCCTCGGCCGCCACGATGCGCCCGCCCCGGTCGCGCAGCCGGGCGAAGAATTCCTCGTCCTCGCCGCCGCTCAGGTTGAAGGCGGGATCGAAGCGCAGTCCGTGCATGCGCAGGAACCCCGCGCGCACCACGCAGTTGCAGGTCGCCGCGAAATGCAGCGCCGCCCCCTGCGGCCATGGACCAAGGCGAAAGATCCCCAGCGCCTCGACCCAGTCGGGGGGGGCCTCGGCGTAATGGGGCACCACCGGCCCCTGCGCCACCGTGGCGCCGGTCTCGCGCAAGGTCGCGATCATCGCGGCCAGCCAGCCCGGCGCGACCGTCTCGTCATCGTCAAGAAAGCCCACGAGGTCCGCATCCTCGGGCACGCAGGCAAGGGCCCGGTTGCGGGCGGCGACGATGCCGCGCGCGGGCTCCGGGACCAGCACCGCGGGCCAGCGGCTTGCCCGGCCCAGTTCGGCCGCATCGGCAAAGGCGGGCGCGGCGGGGTCGTTGTCCACGATCACCAGAAGGACATTCGGCGCGGGCCCGTCGAAGATCAGCGCGTCGAGGCTGCGCAACAGCGCCCGGATCCCCTGCGGCCTGCGAAAGGTGGAAACGCAGATGGCGACATTCGGTCTGGCGGGCAGCGTGTCACGCATGGCGCGGATACCCCGCCAGATCCAGCGCCCGCCCGGCGATCCGCTCGAAGCGGGCCTTGCGCGCGGCGCTCCAGCCGGCCCAGCGCGCGACGGGTGCGAAATCGGCCGCGGCCGCCTCGGGCGCCCAGCGCGCATCGCCCCGCGCCGCCGAGCGCGACGAGCCGCGCACCGGCAGCCGCAAGGCCCGCTCCGGATCCAGCCTTGCGGGATCCAGCCCGCAATGGGCCAGCATCTGCCCCAGCGCGCGCGGCGGATCGGCGACCGCCGCCTCGTAGCGCAGCACCATGATGTCGGGATGCGCCCGCGGCCCACCGGGCGCGAAGGACAGGATCGCCTCGGTCCCGAGCCGCCATTCCTGCGCCAGCTGGGCAAAGGTCTTGCGCCCCGGCCGCCAGCGCGAAAAGCTGTGCAGCGTGCTGTCCAGAACGTCACGCCCGTCGCGCAGGCACAGGATGATCCGCGCGCCCGGAAAGATCAGCGGCGCCAGTGTCAGGTTCTGCACATGGGGCGATTTCAGCAGGACATGGCGCGCCCCCGCCTCGGATTGCAGGCCGCGCAGCCACGCACCGCCAAGCAGGGCCAGCGCGTCCCAGCGGCCCAGAACCTCGGCATTGCGGGGAAAGCCCGCGAGGAACTCGTCCATCGCGCCCCGAAAGCCGCGGGCGGCCTGTAGCAGCGGGAACTCGTAAAGCCGCCCCGGACCGGCGCAGATGTCGGGATGCAGCGCCAGCAGGTCGTGCAGGTAGTTGGTGCCGGACCGGGGCATGATGCCCAGGATCAGCACCGGCGCAGGCCCCTCGCCCCGTGCCCCCCGCGCAAGCGCCGCCAGCCGCGCCGCGTCGGCGGGCGCGATCTCGGGCAGGAAATCCGCCCGCGTCAGCCAGGACAGCCCCGCCGCCCGCCGCGCAAGCCGCCCCAGATCGCCCAGCCGCTGCGCGGCCAGCACCGCCCGCAGCTCAGCCGGCATGGCGATCCTCCCGCGCCCCCAGCAGGTCGCGGCGCACCACCTGCCACAGCGCGTGCGGGATCGTCACCGCGTAGCGCCCGACCAGGTAGCGCGGCCCGGTCGCGGCCCGGTGCAGCCATTCCAGGCCCGCGCGCTGCATCCACCGCGGCGCCCGGCGATAGTCGCCCGCCACGAAGTTGAAGCAGCCCCCGCAGGTCACGACCCAGCCGCAGCCCAGCCGTTCGCGGTTGGCATGGGCAAAGACCTGCTCGCGCGGCTTGCCAAGCCCGACCCAGACCACGTCGGCACCCGATGCGGCCACCGCATCGCAGACCGCAGCCTCCTCGTCGCAGGGGAAATACCCGTTCCGGCGGCCCGCCAGCCGCAACCGGGGATAGAGTTGAACCAGCCGCTCTGCGCAGCGGCGGTTCACCTCCTCAGTGCCGCCAAGCAGGTAGAAACCGAGCCCCGCGCCCTCGGCCGCGCGGGCGGCCGCGTGGATCAGATCGGTCGTCGCCGTGCGCTCGGGCACCTGCGGCCCCCGCCGCAGCCGCGACAGCCAGACCACCGCCTGCCCGTCGGCATGGACGATATCCGCGCCCGACAGGGCCGCCGCATAGGCAGGGTCGGTCGCCCTCAGCGATATGGCCTGGGCATTGCTGTCGAAGACCAGCACCGGTGGCGTGCCCGGTCGCGCGCGCCGCTGCGCGCAATCCTCCAGCATCCGCGCGACCAGGCCCGCCTCGGTCAAGGTCGCGACCGGCACCCCGCCTAGCATGATGTGCTGCGCCTTCATGGGCTGCCCCGTTCTTCCACCGCGCCGCGTCACCGGCGCGGGCTTCCCTCGGTCCAGTCCTATCGGGGCGGCACTACCTTTGATTGAGAAATGTCAGTCCCGGTTCGGACGCAGGCCGTAACGCTGGAACCGAAGACCGCCGCCGGGGCCGTTCCCCGTGCGATCGTCGGCCACATTCCGGGGGTCCGCCGCGGATCCCTCCGTCCGGGAGAGTGCGATGCGCCATGAGTACACGAAAACGCTCGAGCGGGAGTTCTTCGGTGCAGGCATCGGCGCAGCGCAGGATGACGGGGACAACGCGATGCTGATGGCGCTCTGGATGGCGCTCCTGCGCGCGCGCTACTGGCTGGTGGGCGCGGCGCTTCTGGGCGGCATCGCCGCCTATGCGCTCAGCTACCTCTTCGAGGTCCGCTACACCTCCGAGGCGCAGGTGATGATCGAGACCCGCGTCACCAACGACCCCGCCTTCGCCCCCGGCATGGCGGGGCTGCCCACCTCGATCACCGCGCTGGAAAGCGAGCTCGAGGTGCTGCAATCGCCGGACCTGATCCAGCGCGTCGTGGACCGGCTCGACCTGCGCAGCGACGCGGAATTCGCCAAGCAGGACGAGGCCACGGACGCTGGGGGCGCTGGGGACGCTGGGGCCGCGCCCCTGCCTGCCGACCCCGACGCCGCCGTGGTCAGCGCCGTGCGCGACCGCAGCAGCGTCGAGCAGATCGGAAACATGTCGGCGGTTTTTTCCATCACCTTCACGTCGCAAGACCCTGAAAAGGCGGCACTTCTGGCAAATACCCTTGCCGAGGAATACATCGCCGCCCAGATCGAGGAGAAGCTGCGCGCCCTCGACCGTTCCCAGGCGTGGCTGTCGGACCGCACCACGGAAATCCAGGAGCGCCTGACCACCCTTGGGGTAGAGCGGGAAAATCACATCCTTGCAGAGCCTTACACGCCGGAAGATCTCCAGACCATGAAGGCGTCCCGCGCCTCGATGGAGCGACGGATCGCCGACCTGGAGGCAGAGGCCGCCCGCCTCGAGACGACCCACGCCGCGATCGCGCGGCTTCGGGCCGATGGCAACCCGCTCGACGCCGCCGCGATGATCGCGGTCCCCGGCCCGGAACTGTCGCAGGCAATCTTCGAGGCACGCGCCGGCGACCTGGCGGTGCTCGACGCCGCGCTCGACGCCGCCGCGGCCCGGCTGAGCGAAGAGGCGACGGCAACCGCCGCCTCGGCCGCATCGATCCGGCGCGAGGCGGACCTGACCCAGGCCGAACTGTCCGCCCAGGCCGAGCGAGACGCCGAGTTGCGCCGGATCGAGAACGACATCCGCGTGTCCGAGGCGATCTACCAGGACTTCATGGCCCAGCTCAGCCGCCGGACCCAGCAGGACCGCTACCTGAACCCCGACGCGCGCATCATCGCGACCGCCCGCCCCTCTCCCTATCCGTCGGAACCGCGGCGCAAGGTGATGGCGGTGGGGGCGGCCTTTCTCGCCACCCTGGGCGCCGCGGCGCTCGTGATCCTGACCGAGCTGCGCCGGACCAGCCTGCGCACCGTCGGCGAATACGAAGGGGCAAGCGGCCTGCCGGTCCTGGGCCTCGTCCCCGAGGCATCGCCCAAGGCGGTCGCGCTGCCCGCGCTGCTCCAGGCCACGGCGCCGGTCTGGCCGGGGCTGATGACCTCGGCGCGCAAGCTCTATTCCAGCATCGTGACCGAGCTGGAGGCAAAGCCGCGCGGCGTGTCGTTGCGCGGCAGGATGCGGCCCCGGCCCGCACCCGAGCAGGCCTCCGCCCAGCGGCTGCCCGCGCTGCGCACCACCAAGGGGCAGATCATCGCGGGCGTTTCCAGCATGCCCGGAGAAGGGAAATCCACCGCGCTCCTGCTGCTGGCGCGCGCCTGCACCTTTGCCGGCGAACGCGTGCTGCTGGTCGATTGCGACTTCTGGCACAGCCCCTATCGCGGCACCGACGGAAACGAGCTCGACCGCTTCACCGAAGCCTTGTTCGATCCCGAGCACAGCGACCGGCTGATCCGCGAGACGGGCGAGAACGGGCTCCACCTGCTGCCCGCGCCCATGGGGGTCGAGGATCCGGCCGCGGTCCTGATCTCCGAGGAGTTCCGCGCGCTTCTCGAATTCCTCCAGGCCCGCTACGACCGCGTGATCCTCGACACGCCGCCGCTACTGGCGCATGTCGATACGGCGGCGCTCTACCGCTCGGCGGACTCCATCCTGCTGATGACCCGCTGGAACGCGACGCCGCGGGGGGCCGTCGAAAGCACGCTGCGGATCCTTTCGGATGTCGGCGTGCGCCCAGGCGCGGTGGTGGCCACCCGCGTGAACACCGTCCGCGCGGGCGCCTATGGCGACAACATGTTTTCCCATGCCCTGCGCGCGTCGGCCTGACCCCCGCCCCCGGTGCGGGCCGGACGATCGGGCTGCTGCCCTGATTTGGCCCCCTTTTGCCGGCATTCTTGGCAGGATCCGGCCGATCGGGCCCGCGCGATCAACTCCGGCGCGCGTTCCCCACCCGGTCGGGTATGGTGGACCCGAGGGAGAGTTTGGGCAGCATGACCTTTTCACTGGCAATCGGACTCGTTGCAGGGCTGATCGCGGCCATCCTGGCGCTGATCGCGGGCGCCGGGCCCTGGCTTGCCGTGCTCGCCTATGCGCTGACCGGTGCCATCGCCATCGCGATCAGCGCCCTTCTCGCCGCCTACCGGCCCAGCCTTCCCAGGCGCATGGCCGACCTGGTCGAAAGCGACCTCAAGGACTGAGCCTGCGCCCCGCGCGCGGCCGTCCCCACCCGTCCCACAAGTTCCGGTCATCAACGGCTGCCCGCCACCGGGCGGCCCGTTGGCATTCGCCCGCAAATCACAGGAAACCAGCGACTGGAGGGACAGATTGACCATGTACACATACCGTATCGGCCTCGCATTCCTGACCACGGCGGGCCTTGCCGCCTGCGATGTCAGCGAACCCTACCAGCCGCCTGAAATGACGATGCCCGCCACCTTTGCCGAGGGCAGCAGCGCCAGCGTCGGAGAGACCCGCGCCATCGCCTGGTGGGGCGCGTTCGGCGACCGCCGCCTCGACCAGCTGGTCGCGGCCGGCCTTGCCCAGAACCTCGACATCCGCATCGCCCGCGAACGGGTCGCGGCGGCAGGTGCCGTCGCGCGCGGCGCAGGCGTGCCCTTTGCCGGCGGGATCGGCGCCGATGGCGGCTACCGCGGCGGCAGCCCCGACGATCCCACCGAACGCTACGCGACCGGCGCGCTCAGGGTGTCCTGGGTGGCCGATCTCTTCGGCGGACTTGGCAGCGAACGCCGCGCCGCCGCGGCCGAGCTGGACGCCGCCGGCTACGGGGTCGAGGCGGCGCGGCTGCTCTTCGTGGCGGAACTGACCGCGGCCTATATCGACGCGCGCTTCTTCCAGGAAAGCATCGCGCTCACGCGCCAGACGCTCGCCTCGCGCCAGCGCACGCTCGACCTGACCAACCGGCTGTTCGACGCGGCATCGGCCACGGCGCTCGACGTGGCGCAGGCCCGCGGCCTGGTGGACGAGACGCGCGCGCAGCTGCCCGTGCTCGAGACCGGCTTCCGGCGCGCGGCGCACCGCGTCTCGACGCTGATGGGCCAGCCGGCAGACACCTATGTGGGCTTCCTGTCAAGCGGCGCGCCACAGCCCTGGCCAAGGCGGATCTACGGCGCGGGGGTGCCCGCGGACCTGTTGCGCAACCGCCCCGACATCCACATCGCCGAGCGCGACCTTGCCGCGGCCACGGCCCGCATCGGCATCGCGCGGGCCGATCTCTACCCCTCGATCGGGCTGCTGGGCGTCATCACCGGCACGGCGGCGGCGAAAAGCCCCGACGAAAGCACCTGGAGCTTCGGGCCGATCATCAACATCCCCCTCTTCGGGCGCGAACGCCTGAACGCCACCGTGTCCCAGCGCGAGGCGCAGGCCCGCACGCAGATGCTGGTCTGGCAGAACACCGTCCTGCGCGCGGTCGAGGAAGTGCAGAACGGCATCGTGGGACTTGGCCGCGACCGCGACGCCGTCGGCGCCCAGCGGCGGGCGGTCAACTCGCTGGCCGAGGCGCTGCGCCTGGCGCAGGAAAGCTACGAGCGGGGCGAGACCTCGCTTCTCGCGGTGCTCGACGCGGAACGCGCCGTGGGCCGGGCGCGGAACGAGCTGGCTGCCGCCAACCGCCGCCATGCGCAGACCTTCGTGGCGCTGAACACCGCCATCGGCGCGGGCCGCGGACTGGAGTCACGGGGCGACGGACAGGGGTCCTGACGCCCGACCGAACGGGGGGCGGGGCGTCCCGGACTGCGGGAACCGCAGCCGGGGCGCGCCCCCGTCATATTGCACCGCAGCGGAACGGATTGTTCAGAAACAAGCATCAAAAACCGCCTTGTGTCGGGCGGAAGGCGTCATACATCGACAAACAGACGTTTTCCCCCGCACAAGGAGCATGGAATGAGCCTGCCTAGAATCGCCATCGTCATCGGAACCACCCGCGAGGGCCGCTTTGCCGACACGCCCGCCGCCTGGATCAAGGCGCTGGCCGAGGCGCGCAAGGACGCGACCTACGAGCTGGTCGACCTGCGCGATTTCCCCCTGCCGCTGTTCGACGAGCCCGCCTCCCCCGCCTGGGCCGAGCCGAAGAACGACGTGGCCAAGGCCTGGGGCGAGAAGGTGGCCTCCTATGACGGCTTCATCTTCATCACCGCGGAATACAACCACTCGATTTCCGGCGCCCTGAAGAACGCGCTCGACTACGCCTATACCGAGTTCAACCGCAAGCCCGCGGCCTTTGTCGGCTATGGCGGCGTGGGCGGCGCGCGCGCCGTTCAGCAGCTGCGCCAGATCGCGGTCGAACTCCAGATCGCGCCGCTGCGCAACGCGGTGCACATCGGTCTCCAGGAATTCATGGGCATCGCCAAGGGCGAAAAGACCTTCGCCGATTTCCCCTATCTCGAGGATTCGGCCATCAAGATGCTGGACGACCTCGCCTGGTGGACCGGCGCCCTGAAAGCCGCCCGCGACGGCCGGATCGAGGCCATCGCCGCCGAGTGATCGGCAAGGCCAGCACAATCGGAAGGGCCCGCATGATGCGGGCCCTTTTCGTTCCGAACGCACCGCCGCCTTACCGCGCAAGCTGCTCGATGCTTCCGTCTGCGCGAACCGTGAAGGCCATCGGCAGGGGCACGGTCACGCGGCTTGCAAGAGGCGTCTCTCCCTGATCCCGGCGCTGGCGTTCATGCTCGGGCCATGCCTCCCGCGTGGCGGCATCGACCACCGGCTCCAGGGTCCAGAGGGCGATCCGACGCCACTCTCGCGCATGGCCCGCGGCCGCCAGCGCCTCCCGCCTGCGACCAAGCCGAAGCGCGAATAGACCGCACCCCAGGGCCGTCGCCGCCAGGATCGCCACGCCAAGGACCGGGACCGCCCAATCCACCGCCGCGGGCCAGGGATCGTCCCCGAACACATGAAGCCACAGGACGCCCATAAGCGTGCCAAGCACACCAAGGGCCAGCAGCGGCCCCAGCAACAGCGCCCAGGCAAGCCCCGCCAGAAGATATCCGCTGCGCAGTCTCATGGCCCGACGATACCCGACAGGCCGCCCGGTGTCGAAAACTCCTCACCCGAAGGCAGGCGCGCGCGCAGACAGCAAAAGGCCCGCGCAAGGCGGGCCCTTTTCGTGGCAGCGGGGATCGCTCAGTTCGACGGCGGCGCCGAGCAGTGCGCGCCACCGGCGGCCAGCCCCGATCCCAGCGCCAGCAGGGGCGGCGCCTGGTAGGGGTTCAGCGGTTCGCTTGCGCCCAGATCCAGCGCGATCACCGCGATCAGGCCGGCCAGCACCAGCAGGGCTACGGGACGGCGGCTCATGCGCGTGCCTCCAGCCCCAGGGCGGGGCGCATCCGCACGCCGATGACCGACCCGGCGAAGGCCGCCACGAACCAGACCCAGCCATGCAGGCTGCCGGTGGACACGCCGCTGAAGAAGGCGCCCACGTTGCACCCGAAGGCCAGGCGCGAGGAATAGCCCAGCACCAGCCCGGCCAGGATCGTGGCGACCCAGGCCTTCAGCGGCAGGTTCGGCACCCGGGCCGCCAGCCCGCTGCGCCAGGACGCGATCAGGAAGGCGCCGCCGATGATCCCGATATTGGTCAGCGAGGTGACATCCGTCAGCACGCTTTCGGCCAGCCGCTCGGCATTGACCGGGGCCGCCCAGAAGGCGTTGGCCGACAGGTCCGCGCCCAGCGCCTGAGCGCCCTTCGCGGCCCACAGCCCAAGGCCATAGACCACGCCCCAGGGCTGGCCCGCGACCACCAGGTTCAGAAGCGCCAGGCCCGCCACCGCGACCGCCGCCCAGATCAGCCGGCGCGGGATGGAACGCGTGCCGGGCGCGGCCAGCACCAGCGCCACGACCGCCACCGCCGCCAGCCCCGCCAGCGTGAGTGCAAGGCCGCCGGTGCCGCTCAGGACCACCAGCGGCGCGGTGCCCAGCCCCGTCCACCAGTTCAGGTGCAGCGCGCCCGCGAAACTGCCCAGCGCGAAGAAGGGCAGCGCCACCGCCCCGATCGCGTTGCCGCTGCCCGCGTTGACCAGCGTGCCGGAACCGCAGCCCAGCACGATCTGCATGGCTGCGCCGAAGACGAAGGCGCCGCCGATCATCGCGATGCCCACGGGGGCGTGCGCGCCGTTCAACTCGGCGCCGTTCGACTGCAACAGCGGAAAGGCCACCACCGCGACCAGCCCGATCGCCAGCAACTGCGCCAGCAGCCCGGCCGGCTCGCGCCGCAGGATCATCGCCCGCCACGGGCCGGCAAAGCCGAAGCGCAGCCCCTCCAGCGCCATGCCGAAGCCGAGCCCGATCAGCAGAAGCGCGCCGTAGCGCGCGCCCGCCATCGCCGCGACCGCCAGAACGGCGGCAAGCGCCAGGACGATCAGGCCCCCGCGCTTGAGAAAGACCCCCGCCGGGCGGGGGTCCGCAAGTGTCGTGTCGGCCATGTAAGCCTCCTCAGAAGATGCTGGTGACCTGCTTCCACAGATTCTTCAGCGGGCCGGGCACGTTGTCCATGGGCAGGCCCGCATTCGACCAGCCGACCATCGACTCGGGGTAGAGCTTCACGTTCTCGACCCCGCCCAGTTCGGACAGCACGAACCAGTTGGTCGCGGCCCAGTGCCCGGTATTGCAGAAGGACACAAGCTGGTCCTGGCCGGTATAGCCGTTCTCCTCGACCAGCCGGGTCACGGCGGCCACGTCGATCAGCGACGGATCGTCCGAGAACCAGCGCGAGTGGGTGAAATACTGCGACTGCGGCAGCGTGCCGGGGCGCGCGGCGGCGGCATGGGCGGCATCGCCCGTCCAGAACGCCTCGGGCCGGCTGTCCAGCAGAAGACCCGTGTCCTGCCCCTCGACGATGGCCAGGATCTCTTCCTGCGTGGCCAGCCACTGGTCCGAGATCTCGACCGTGATGTCGCTCGGGAACTCGGTATACGCCTCGGTGGTGGTGGGCAGCCCCGCCTTCACCCAGGCGTTCATGCCGCCGTTGATGATGGCGATCTCGCTCACGCCGGCGGATTTCAGCGTCCAGTAGACGCGCGCCGCACCGCCGAAATCGGTCTCGTCGTTGCCCTGGTGCACGATCACCGTGGGCCGGTCCTGTTCCACGCCCCAGAGCCGGAAGTTCTGGGTCAGCTCCTCGTTCGAGGGCAGCTGGCCGGGGTTCTCGTCCGGGCCGCGGAACATCCGGTAGGGCGCGAAGACCGCCCCCTCGATATGGCCGGCCTCGTAGGCGGGCTTGCCGTCCACCTCGCCCATGCGGATATCCAGGATCAGCGGCTCGACGCTGTCCTTCACCTCGGCCAGTTCCTCGGCGGCGATCAGCGGGCCGAAGCCCTGGTCCTGCTGCGCCAGCGCGGGCACGGCCATGAAGGCGGCGGTGACGGCTGCGAAAATCATGTTCTTCATCGGATCGACCTTTCCTGAAGGTGATGTCTGTGGCAGCAATTGGCGCTTCGGCGCCGAAACACAAGGGGACAAAATCCCGCGCTACCGGCCCGAAGGCGCCGCAAACAGGAATTTGATCGACGCATTGCCGCCCGAAACCGGAAGCCTGTTCCACCCGATGCCCTGATATCGGTCGAATGTTCTTCCGCCGCAAAGCCAGGCGGAAACGGCGTCTTATTTCGACGCCGCCGCGCCCG